>JAZUSQ010000023.1:0-2173 GCA_045606825.1 Elusimicrobiaceae bacterium | reverse complement strand
TTCATCACTTAATCTGTACGAGTAATGCCCACTCTCAAATACACTGCCTACTTGTGCCGCCGGCAAACCGGACAGACTGCTTAGTTTGGTACCTAAGTGTGTATATCCTTTATCCAACGTACAGCGCGCTTCCTGCTCGTTACGTACCGCAGTCAACAGTTCCTCGGCCTCGCTGGTTTTGCGGCTCTCTAATACTTTACTGAATTTCGGTAATACTACAGCGGATAATACACCTATAATCACCACTACCACTAACAATTCCGTTAGCGTGAAGGCTTTCTTGCGTTTTGACATGTTTGTTCCTCTCTCTACCATTCTGTGAGCAGGGCGGAGTTGTCCGCTTCCGCCCTGCGTGTCTTTCTGTACTTAATGAGGAGGAACAGAAAGAAGATACCTCTAAATCTTCCAAATCCGTTTTATACGGCCACTTTAGCACCCGGGATACGTCCCCCCTTATGCGGACCTGTAAACTCTATCAAAAAAAAAAAACAAGTCAAGTATTAAGGGTTTTACAAATAATTACCCAGTAAAAGCAATTATTACCTGCTACAAATTTGCTACAATAACAAAAAACGGAGCCGCTATGAAAGAACAAACCCTTTGTATTGTTACCCCCCAAGCCCGCACGTATTACAAAGCCCAGTGTGTGGCCAAAGAATTTTTAGACAAAGACCATAATATCATTAACACCACCGGCACCCTGCCGGAAGGGGATTTTGTAGAAATTTCCACCGCTACCGCTACCCGTAAACATTTTGAACAGGGCAAACTGCACGGCAAATTAGAAGTAATAGATTTGGCCGATAATTCTGTTACATTCACCGAACATTACGACCACGGCCAACTGCTGGAAGTAAGCGAACATACCCTTCCGCCCACCTCCGTGGCACAACCGGACCACAAGGCCGAACCTATTTACCCCGGCACGGTGCTTAAAACCAATAAAGACGTGCGGGCTTTTTATGTAAACGGTAAAGAAGTGGCCGAGGAAACCATTGCCCCCAACGGGGCAACGGTAGAACTGTTGGGCAATATCCCCGACGGGGAAGTAAAAGAATTTACCGAAAGCGGCAAACTAAAAACCGAGGCCAACTACCTGCACAACAAATTACACGGCCTGTTAGTATGCTATGATGATGACGGAAACATCCTTTCCAAAGAAACCTACGACCAAGGCATCTTAAAAGGCCCGGCCGAATATTATTCTTACACCCGCCAGGACGTACTAAAAACCACCTGTACGTACAAAAATGCCCTGTTGGAAGGGGAATGGACATTAACCCAACAAAACGGCACCGTGCGTGAACATACCTGCTACGCAAAAGGCCGCCAGCACGGCAAGCATACTACCTTCTATGCCAACGGTCTGCCGGAACTGGAAGAAACCTTTGAAGACGGCAAACTGACCGGGGAACGCAAGTTGTTCTTCCCCACCGCACAACTGTGGTACACGGAAACGTACGTCAATGACCGCTTAGACGGAGATAGGACCGAATTTTTCCCCAACGGCAAAACCCGCCTGACGGAATTTTATTGTGATGGCATGCTTAACGGCCAACGCAACATTTATAGTGAAAGCGGCGAACTGATTGCTTGCGAAGAATATCACTGGGGAAATATCATCCATAACACGGAGTACCGCCCGTTATGACCTATACCCGCTTTTGCCCGGCCAAACTAAACTTGTTTTTGGAAGTTACCGGCAAACGCCCGAACGGATATCACGAACTGGCTACCCTGTTTGCCAAAATTGCATTGGGCGATACCCTTACCCTGGATATACAACCCGCCCCGCACACCCACCTGGGCCTGCAAATTACCGGGCCGCAATGCGGGCACATTCCCGCCAACGGGCACAACCTGGTGTGCAAAGCCGCACGCGCTTTTTTGGACCTGTTTGGCTTGCACGCCCATATTGAGTTACGCTTGGATAAACACGTTCCCACCGGGGCCGGGCTGGGCGGCGGCTCTTCCGACGCGGCAGGCGTGTTGCTTATTTTGTGTGAACATTTTCATAAAAATCCGTTGGATGTGTTGCCCCTGGCAGCCAAACTGGGGGCGGACGTGCCGCTGTTTCTGTACCCGGACACGTTTTTACTGGGGCAAGGTATCGGCGAAAAACTAACCCCCGTTTCTGTGCAGGGCCCCCTGCCGCAGGTAGTACTGGTGTACC
>JAZUSQ010000022.1:0-204626 GCA_045606825.1 Elusimicrobiaceae bacterium | reverse complement strand
CCCGCATGTAAGTGCGGGGATGAAGTGTGAAACCCGCTACTAGAAAACTTTGTTTTCTCTTTGTTGTTAGTAGCGGGCAAAATCAAGCGAAGCTGAGATTTTGGAGTAAAAGAAACCCCGGGCGTAAGCCCGGGGAGTTTCATAATAGCGTTGCTTTATTTCTCGTCTTTTTTGAATTTAGCCACTACTTCGTCTTTGCGGCGGTTAAATTCTTTGGTTACTTTGTCTTTGCCTTCGTTGAATTTTTCGCGGGCATCCTCAAAGTGGTCTTTTACTTTTTCTTTTAAGTCTTGCGCGTGTTCCAACATATATTCTTTGTTATCTTCATACGTATCATTGGCCCAGCGTTTTAGACGTTTGCGGGTGGTTTCCCCCCTGTTAGGTGCGTATAACAACCCCACGGCGGCCCCTATTACGGCCCCCAATAAAAAAGCGGCCAATCCGGCCCCGGCTTCTTTGCATCTATGGCACATAGTTTCCTCCTGTTTTGCTAAATTTCTATATATATTTTACAATATAATATATCCATAGTATAAGGTAAAAATAATTTTTTTGCCACTTTATTTTTAATTAGAGAGGTTTTTATATGCCAAACCCGTCCGCCCCACGCAACCCGGGGCACCAACAAGCACCTGAGGAGCGCAAACACAATTTTGAGGAAGTAGCCCATACATTTACAGATGCTGAAGCCCAGGCCGAGGCCAACCGCTGTTTACATTGCAAAAATGCCCGCTGTCAGGCCAACTGTCCCGTGGGTGTGCAAATCCCCGATTTTATTGCCTTTGTAAAAGACGGTAAAATTGGTGAGGCGGTGAGCAAAATTATGGAAACCAGTTTACTGCCGGCTATTTGCGGCCGCGTCTGCCCGCAGGAAAAACACTGCGAGGGCAACTGTATCTTGCGCGAAAAATTCGGCTCTGTGAATATCGGTATGTTGGAACGTTACACCGCTGATACGGCCCGCAAACAAGGCATGCTGAAAACCCCGCAAACCGCACCCAAAACGGGTAAAAAAGTGGTGTGTATCGGGTCGGGGCCTTCTTCCATTGCGGCCGCCGCAGAACTGGCCCGCGCCGGGCATGAAGTAACGGTTTTTGAGGCCTTGCACGCCTTTGGCGGGGTACTACGCTATGGAATTCCGTCCTTCCGCTTGCCGCGTGAAGTCATAGATCACGAGATTGAAACCGTCAAATCTATGGGGGTGAAATTTGTGCCTGACGTATTGGTAGGAGCCACGCAAACCGTACAAGAATTACTCAAAGAATTTGATGCCGTGTATGTAGGCAGTGGGGCCGGGTTGCCCACTATGACGGGCATCCCCGGAGAGAACGCCGTAGGCGTGTATAGTGCCAACGAATTTTTAACCCGCATCAATCTGATGCAAGCCTATAAATTCCCACAGACGGATACGCCTATTAAAATTGGCAAACACGTCATTGTGTTAGGGGCCGGAAACAGTGCCATGGACGCGGCCCGCTGTGCCATGCGCCTGGGGCCGGACAGCGTAACCGTGGCCTACCGGCGCAGTGCGGCCGAAATGCCCGCCCGTGCGGCCGAGGTGGAGCACGCCCAGGAAGAAGGCGTCAAATTTGAATTTTTGCTTACCCCCAAGGAAGTACTAACGGATGAAACCGGGCGCGTAAGCGGCTTAAAATTTACCCGCAATGAACTGGGCGAGCCGGACGCCAAAGGACGCCGCCGCCCTGTAGAAATCCCGGGCAGTGAGTTTGTCATGCCGGCTGATACCATTATTGTGGCTATTGGCCAACGCCCCAACCCCATTATTGCTAAAACCACGCCCCAACTTAAAACGACCGAGCGTGGTGTACTGGAAATGGATGACCAAGGCAGAACCTCCCTGCCGGGCGTATATGCCGGGGGAGATATTATCCGCGGCGGTGCTACCGTGCTACTGGCCATGAAAGACGGTATTGAGGCCGCTAAACGCATTAACCGCTATCTGGAGGGGAAATAATATGCAAGAAAATACTATTTTAGAACGTGTACAACTCAATGATGTCGTCGTCAAATTTGTCATTTATAAACCGCTGATTGCCCGGTCTGCCAAAGCAGGGCAGTTTGTTATTTTGCGCGGCCGCGAAGGTGGCGAACGCGTGCCTGTTACGCTGGTAGATTGGAACAAAGAAAAAGGCACTATTACCGTGATTATCCAGGCCATTGGCAAGTCCACCTCTATGTTTAACAGTTTGCAACAAGGACAGCAATTTTTAAACGTAGCCGGGCCGCTGGGAACCCCGGTGGAAATTAAAAATTATGGTACCGTAGCCGTGGTGGGCGGCGGCGTAGGCATTGCGGAAGTGTATCCCATTGCGCGCGCGTTTAAAGAAGCCGGCAATAAAGTGATTGCCATTCTGGGGGCCCGCAACAAAGACCTGCTTATTTTAGAGCCTGAAATGAAAGCCCTCTGTGATGAAACGGTTTCCACTACCGACGACGGTTCCTACGGCTTAAAAGGCATGGTAACGGATGCTATCCAAATGTTGCATGACCGTGGCGAAACCATTCACGCCGGGTTTATTATTGGGCCGATCCCTATGATGAAATTTACCTCCCGTTTAATGGACAAACTGGGCATGAACCCGCACGCCAGTTTAAACCCCATTATGTTAGACGGCACCGGCATGTGCGGTTGTTGCCGTGTAACGGTAGATGGAAAAGTAAAATTTGCCTGTGTGGACGGCCCGATGTTCCCGTCTAAAACCATTGATTTTGACGAACTCATCCGCCGCACCAGTGAATACAAACCACTAGAAAAAGAAAGCCTGGAAAAATACCAGCACGAGCAGGGCCACGTCTGTAAGTGCGGGTTGCATTAAAATAGATGACTACAAACTATCCCCAGTTACTAAAACAACTGGAAAGTATTTTATCCATAGAAACCGACCCGGTGGCTAATATGGCCAATATGGCGGCGGTATTGTTTAACGGACTGATGGACCTAAACTGGGCCGGGTTTTATGTGCTACGCCAAGATACCCTTGTATTGGGTCCCTTTCAAGGCAAGCCCGCCTGTGTACACATCCCACTAGGGAAAGGCGTGTGCGGTACGGCCGCCCAAACCGGGCAAATCCAACGTGTGGATAACGTGCACCAATTTAAAGGGCACATTGCGTGCGATAGTGCCTCCCAAAGTGAAATTGTAATCCCTATTTTCAAAAATAACCATGTATGGGGGGTACTGGATATAGATGCCCCTATCCTGGCACGGTTTACGCCGGAAGACCAAACGTATTTAGAACAAGCCGTGCAGATATTTGCAGAGAAAAGCACATTGTAAGAAAAATTAGTTGCCACAATGGCCGTAAATTTTGTATCATACTTAGGTAGTGCCGAGGTAGCTCAGTGGTAGAGCACTGGTCTGAAAAACCAGGTGTCGACAGTTCGATCCTGTCCCTCGGCATTCTTTGTGCCCTCTTTGTGTTTTACAGGGGAACAGTACAGGATATTATTTTGGAACCGCCGCATCCGTATTGAAAATCTGTGCAGGGGAAACATTCGGCACAACACGAGTGTACACCTCCGTTGTGCCTCTTGCGGCTGTTTTTGACTTCCTTGAATGCCTTGCGGCATATCCCGTATTCCACATACGGTTTCAAAAACAGATTAAATTGTATTTATAGTACAGTAAAAAAGGGCTGGAATAACCAGCCCTTTTTTGAGTGTAACAGCGTATGTAACCTAAATAATAATCAAACGGATGCCCATAATAATCAATACAATTCCGGCTACCAGTTCCACCCGTTTGATAAGTAACGATTTGTGGTTTTGCTCAGCCCCACCGCCCAGGTGTGTACCCAGTAGCGTAAGCACAAAGGTAAGGATTAACAAAATCAAAACTTCCGGGAAGAAGGAACGGCCCATGGTTTCCAGCGCATAACCTGCCAAAAAATAGTTTAGCCCAATTAAGGCAGAAACTTTTACTAATTTGCCCGTATGGCCGGCATCTACATCACTAAAACTGGGCGATTTTTCTATAGATTCCAACATCAGTTTAATGCCTAACAACAGTAAAAACGCAAACGCCACCCAGTGGTGTGCAAAATATACCCAACTGTGGAAAAATACTTTGCTAAATAAATACCCAAGCCCCAACATAAGTACGTTGGCCCCGGCAAAAAACAAGGCCATTTTTACAGAAAAAACAGATTTGTTTTCCTTTTTCATCTTGTTAGCAGACATATTGGCACTGACCATATTGTCCACACACAAACATGTAAAAATCAGAATCACGGATAATAAGCCCATAGCACACTCCTCACGGTAAGATACCGTCATTCTACAAAATGCCCAACCCTTCTAGCAATACCTTTCCGCCCAATAAAACCAATACAACTCCTCCCACACGTTCCATACGGGGGCCCACCTGTTTGCCTAAGAACTGCCCTATGTAAAATCCGCATAAACTGGTAACAAACACACATCCCGTTATAAAAAGTACGGTTTGCCAAAACGGGGTCTGCGCCAGCCCCATGCCTGCTCCTACAAACAAAGCATCTATACTGGTGGCAACTGCCAGAGAGAGTTGCGCTGATATAGAGGTAAATAACGGCGGTTCTTGCAGTGTAGTTTCCCGCGCATGCTTCCACATCCGCCCGCCAATACACACCAAAATCAGGCAGGCCACCCACGCCCCTACTTTACGCCCAGCATGGACCAGCACTCCCCCCTCATAGCCGATTGAAAACATCATAAAATGGGCCAAGGCAAATAAGAGACTAATTTGCCAGCGTAACCGTTTGGAGCCATACAGGGAACACCCGGCACAGAGTGTTACGGCCATGTTGTCCATAGATAATCCGGCTGCTACTAAAAAAGAAGATAGAATATTCATCTCAAATTATGATACCATTTTAGAAAAGGAAAAAATGATGCAGTCATTAACCCATTTATATAAGATTGGCATGGGCCCCTCTAGTAGCCACACTATGGGGCCACACAATGCTGCCCAACAATTTGCACACCAGTATCCACAAGCGGCATCTTTCCGGGTAACGTTATATGGTGCTTTGGCGGCCACCGGCAAAGGGCATCTGACTGATTTTACTATCAAAGAGGCCCTCTCCCCGCGCACTGCCGAAATTGTATGGCAACCTACCGTTTTTCTACCCAAACACCCCAACGCCTTAACAATAGAGGCATTAGATAAAGCCGGGCATGTAACCGCCACGCAAACCATGTACAGTGTAGGCGGTGGCGAAGTACGTGATGACGTACATTTTGCCCCGGTTCATCATACGGTTTATCCGCATAAATCTATGGCAGAAATTTTGCAATATACATCCGGCCATAAAATGCTTTTGTGGGAATATGTGGAAGAATGCGAAGGCCCCCATATTTGGACATACTTAACCGACGTTTGGCACACCATGCAACATACCATGGCCCGCGGACTGGAAAAACGCGGAGTATTGCCAGGTTCGCTAAACCTGGAGCGCAAAGCCAGGCGGTACTTAAACAATGCCGAACACTCCCCCCAATACCTGCGCCGCATGAATAATTTATTTGCCTATGCCTTGGCTTGTGCGGAAGAAAATGCCTCCGGCGGGCAAGTGGTTACTGCGCCTACATGCGGTTCGTGCGGGGTTGTACCGGCTGTTTGCCGCCAAATTAAAGAAATTTACGAATTTGAAGATTTAACCGTCATTCACGCCCTTGGCACGGCGGGGTTATTTGGCAATTTAGCCAAAACCAACGCTTCTATTTCCGGCGCGGAGGTGGGGTGCCAAGGGGAAATTGGCGTAGCATGCGCTATGGCCGCCGCCGCGGCTTGCCAATTGGAAGGGGGAGATAATCGCCGCATTGCCTACGCCGCCGAAATGGGATTAGAACACCACCTAGGCCTTACGTGCGATCCGGTAGACGGATTGGTGCAAATCCCCTGTATTGAGCGCAACGCACTGGCCGCTTCACGCGCGTTGGAGTGTGCCACTTATGCGTTACTTTCTGATGGGGAACACCGTATTTCATATGATGACGTTCTGGCTGCTATGATGCAAACCGGGCGGGATATGAAACAAAAATACCGCGAGACTGCCAAAGGCGGTCTGGCACACTTTTTTAAAAAAGGGTTATTGCGTTTAAAAAAGCGGCCCCGCTTGCCGCGTATGCGCCGTACACCCAAGGGAGAATAGCATGAAGAAAACATTTTCATTTTTTCAATTTGCCGTTGTATTACTGGTTTGTTCGGCCATTGTATCTACAGGTATTTGGTTGTACGTGGCCCGTCTTTCTGCCGCATCCAGCCGTGAAGCCACCCTGGCCCTGCAAGAATTTGCCGCTCAGGATGCAAGACATATTGAAATGCAAGTAGCGGAAGATTTGGCTCTATTGTCTTCGCTGGCAGCCTCTCTTTCAATTTTGCCTAATCCGACGGAAAAGGAACTGCTTCTGTTTTTGCAAACAGAACGGACCCAAAATCATTTTAAAAATGTGGAATTCGTCCGTCCGGATGGGCTGGCCCGGTTGGATACCGGCAAAATCTTGGACCTTTCCCAAGAAAAACACTTTCAAAAAGCCCTGGCAGGCACGCCAAACATTTCCCCACGCTTGCAAGATGTGGTGGATGGGGCCCAAATTTTAGTGGAGGCCGCACCGGTTATACGGGAAGGAAAACCAATAGGCGTATTGATGGCCACCCGCAACACGGCCTCATTTGCCAAACTGCTGGACATGCAATCCTTTAGCGGGAACGGCTATTCATTGTTAGTAGCCGCCAATGGGGATAAGGTAGTGGAATCATTCCATAAAAATGCAATCAGCGGTCTTTATAACATTTTTGATATGCCCGACGACCCGGACCATGCCTTGCGCCACCAAGTGTTGAAAGATTTTTCGGCCCGCAAAAGCGGGGTAGTAAAATATCAATCCAAACAACGCGGCACATTGTACATTAGTTACCAGCCGTTAAATATTAACGATTGGTACTTAATTTCCGTAGTGCCCCAAAAGTTCGTTACCCAAGTAACAGAGCATTTTATTACCCTGTTACCGTTACTGTGCGTGCTAATTGCTGTGGCCTCTTTTTGCCTTGGGGGATATATGTGGGGAATTTGGCCGCTACTTAAGCAATCCCTTTTTTCTGCGGACAGTTCCTTGTAAGCCCGGTAAAGCGTGTTTTAAAGTGCCGTGTTCATCTCGGGCAGACATACCAAGTTACACGGCAATGTGTTTTTTGTATAATGTGAATATGGAAAAAATTTTATTGGCAGATGACTCCCACGCCATCCGTTTTTTAGTGAGCGAGATTTTAACCCATGCCGGTTTTCAGGTAGTGCAAGCGCAAGACGGGCAGGAAGCCATTGAAAAAACCTATAAGGAAAACCCGGATTTGTTAATCTTGGATTATGAAATGCCTAAAAAAACCGGGTTTGAAGTGGTAAAAGAAATCCGCAGCCATACCGGATATTTGCATACGCCTATTATCATTTTTACCGCCGTAACTGACAAATCCACCAAATTAGAAGGCTTGGGCCTGGATATTGATGACTATTTAACCAAACCCGCAGATGAGGACGAAATTGTAGCCCGCGTGAAATTGCTCCTCAAGCGTAGCCAGCAACGCATGGATTCTAACCCGCTTACACATTTACCGGGCAACCCCTCTATCCAAGCCCGTGTTGAGCGTGAGATTGCCAGCCAAAAACCGTTTGCGGTACTATATTGTGATTTAAATAATTTTAAAGCTTTCAATGATAAATACGGTTTTGAGGCGGGGGACCGCGTGCTAAAGACCACCGCACAACTAATTGTAGATGCCTCCAAGCAGGACCCTCAATCCTTTGTAGGGCATATTGGCGGGGATGATTTTATTGTAGTGTGTTCGTTTGACAAGGCCGAGGGCATTGCCAAAGAATTGGTAGCCAGCCTGGATAAACTGGCCCCCACCTTTTATACCCCGCAGGACCGGGCCCAAGGGTTTATGGTGTCCACCAATCGCAAAGGGGAGACGGAACAATTCCCGTTTTTGGCCATAGGTATTGGCATTGTGCACAACACCAAGCATCCGCTTACCTCGTTTGCACAAGTAAGCGGCATTGGCAGTGAACTGAAATGTTTGGCCAAACAACACCAAAACGGCAGTTTCTATATGTTAGACCGCCGCAGTTAACCGTTACAATCTAAATTTTCTAAAAGGCTGGGCTTTGCCGGGTTTTTGGGTTCAAATATTCAGACTTAATATCCTTTTACGCCTTGCAGGCTCTCGTCGTTATCAATCCAGTCTTGCACGTTAATTTCGCGGTAGTCGGTGGCGGTGTCGCGCACGATTACTTTTTTGATACCGGCGTTAATAATCATTCGTTTGCACATAGAGCAGGAGTTGGAATTTTTAATAAATTCCCCGGTGCTTACCTCCCGCCCGGACAAATACAATGTAGCATCCAGCATTTTGTCGCGCGCGGCACTGATGATGGCGTTGGCTTCGGCATGAACACTGCGGCATAGTTCGTATCGTTCGCCGCGGGGGATGTTTAATTCCTGGCGGATGCAGGTACCCAAATCACAACAATTTTTACGCCCGCGCGGGGCCCCTACATACCCGGTGGAAATGACTTCGTCATTTTTTACAATCACGGCCCCATACCTGCGGCGTAAGCAGGTACCCCGTTGGGAAACAATATCGGCTAAATCCAAGTAGTAGTTTGTTTTGTCACGTCTGGCCATAGGTTACTCCTGTAGTTGTGTTGTTTTATTATAGCATATAAGTAATCT
Source organism: Elusimicrobiaceae bacterium (assembly GCA_045606825.1). GTDB lineage: Bacteria > Elusimicrobiota > Elusimicrobia > Elusimicrobiales > Elusimicrobiaceae > Avelusimicrobium. The sequence continues at coordinate 195,896 of JAZUSQ010000022.1, read as the reverse complement.
ATTTTTGAGGGTGTAGTAAGGCACACAAAACGTTATAATATGGATATGAAGAAATTACTTGTCTGGTTATTTATTTGTTTGCCCGGAACGGTGCTGGCCCAAACGCTAACGCACGTAACGGCCCAAACCACCCGTATGACCCCGCAAACCTTGCTCAAACGCTTTGAACTAAAAACCGGGGATGTGTTTAACGAACAAACATACCAAAAGGCACAAGAAAAGTTACACAAACTGCGCGTATTTAAAACGTTGGAATTTTTAGAAGAAAAACGAAAAGACGGAGTGCATATTCACATCAAGGCGGATGACCGCAGTTACGTGTTTCCCATGGTGTTTGCTATGAGTGGCAAAAAACGCTCAGCCGGGGTATCTTTAGCCAGCGGAAACCTGTTTAAGCAAGGGGAAAGTGCGTACTTTTTCTTGGGTGGCGGACGGGATGGTTTTGCCACCCATGGCGGGTTTGCGTTGGGGGACCACACTGTATATGTGGGGTATTCGCACCTGAATTTTGAGCAAAGTTTTTACCAAAACGGCTGGATGAGTTCCCCCAGTATTTTTTCGTCTGCGGATGATAAAGACAATTACCATTCGCGCTGGTTAGGCTCGGTACATGGCCGGCAGGATGATTTTACAGTTACCTACCGCAGGCAACTTTCCAGCGTATGGAGTGCCTCCGTTACGCCACGGTATGCGTATTATTCCTATAGTGGCGGCGTGTTAGACGGGGGCAATCACTCACACATTTCATTGGGCTTGCAATATGCCGATGACATCCGCCCCGGCATGAACATGGGGGCCTTGGCCGGGGTGGGCCTTTCGGACAAGGCACACGCCCTGCGGGATTTACCACGCGTACGTTACGGCAAATTGGCACACATTACCTACGATGCCGGTGGCCGTTGGAGTGGGAGTGATTATGACATTCAAAAAGTAGGTATTAGTGGTACGTATTTAATAGAGTTTAAGTCGCGCCACATGTTGGCTATATTTGCCAAAGCCCAGCGCGCCATGCACGCGCCGTTTAGCAATTTGATACGCTCGGGCGATTTGTTGTTTGGCATGGGGATTTACGACCGCGAACAACGCGGTAAAGGCGGTGTTGCGGGCGGGATTAGTTTTAATTATTTTCTGTTGCGTAACCAAACCGGGCTACTGAGTTTGGCCCCGTTTTATGAGGTGGCATATATTACTTCGGGCGGTAATTCGTACCAGCCGCATAGTGGGGCGGGGGCTACGCTTTCATACCGTTTGTGGCGTTTCCCGCTACCCATTGGGGTCAATTATACGCATAACTTAGATGACGGTAGCCATCATGTAGGTGTAAAAATAGGCGGACATTTTTAAAACGCAGTGTTGGTAACAATCGTCAAATCCCCGGGGATCCCCGGGGATTTTTGTTATAAGGCCCATTTAAAAACTAATTAGTTTTTGCGCTTGTGAAAGGTAGTCCAAACCGCTAAAGTAGTAGTCCAACTTATTAGAAACGGAGGTTATTTATGGGAATGAAAGCACAAGAATTAGTCAAACGCGCGGGGATTGATTTGCACGCGCTGGTTAGTGAACTAAACAAAGCCTATTGCGATGAATGGCTGGCCTACTACCAATACTGGATTGGGGCGCGCGTGGCCGAAGGGAAAATGGCCCATGTGTTGGCTGCGGAACTGGCCGAACATGCCGGGGAAGAATTGGAACACGCCGAAAAACTAGCCAAGCGCATTGTGGAACTGGGCGGTACGCCGGCTATTTCGCCGGATTTGTGGCTCAAGGAAAGTACCTGCGGCTACCTGGCCCCTACGGACCCGAAAGCCCTTACGTTGCTTACACAAAACATCCAAGGGGAACGGTGTGCCATTGAGGTGTACCAAAAACTGTTGGAAATGGTGCAAGGCAAAGATGCCGTTACCGAACACCTGGTGCGTGAAATTTTGGAAGATGAATTAGAGCACGAGCAGGATTTGGAAGATTTGCAGTGCTGTTGCGAACACAAAAAAACGTGTGCCAAATAGCACATAGGCTGGGGAGAAAAGCCGCCCGTTTTGTGGGCGGCTTTTTGCTTGAAACCAAACCGCTTTTTTATTATACTATAGGTACAATTTTATCTGTTTTTGGAAGCGTATGCAGATACGCCCCTTGATATAAGCGGACCCACTCTAAAAACAGTCGTATAGGTGTATATAAGCAGAACTTATAATCCTGTTTGTATGCACTTAATGTTTGTTATTTGAGAAAATAACAAATTACGGCTGTTATAAAAGTTGGGTGGGTCCGACCGATATAAGAGCCGTTTTTGTATGTGTGCCGGGGCAGGTAAAATTGTGAAATTAAACGAAGGAGAGAAAAAGAAAATGACACCTAAAAACACCCGGCGGGGTTTTACGCTTATGGAGTTGTTGGTAGTAATACTAATCATTGGCATTTTAGCGGCGGTAGCGTTGCCGCAATATAAGTTAGCAGTGGCAACAAGCCGCATGAAGAGAATACTTCCCTTGGCGCAAAGTTATCTTCAATCCCAACGGCGATTCTTTTTAGAACACGGCGAGTATACAAACGACTTAAATCAATTAGATATTGCCCCAAAAAATTGCATGTCCAATGGATATAGATGTTACGTTGAAAATATAACCATACAGGCAAATCAGACTTATATTGGAATGTATCAACCTAACTTACCGTCCATTACTATTTTTTACCAATGGCCCAAGAATCAAATGAGTTGTTTTGCTGCAGGAGACATTACTAGTTTTGCAAATAGAATATGTCAACGGGTTACAGGTCACGCTACTCCAGATGCGCCCATTGGATGGGCAAATTATTATTACTTTGATGGTTTTTGATACTTCAAATGCTTACAATGAAGTAAAAAGTAAAAATTGATTTACTATTTAAACCATTAGTTTACTGCTGGTTATTTTGCAGGATTGTATTATTATTGTAATTTTCCTATAAAAAGATTTACAATAAGGGGTAGGGCTAGTTTGTCTTTAGCCCGCAGGAGGCTTATGCCAAGAATTGAAGTAGACGCTAACCGCTGCAAAGCGTGCTATCTGTGCGTAAACGTATGCCCGAAGAAATGTTTGGGCAAAAGCAAAACTATCAGTAAAAAAGGATATTTCCCCGCGGTGCAAGAACGCCCGCAAGATTGCATTGGGTGCAAAATGTGCTACACCATGTGCCCCGATATCGCCATTACCGTTTTAAAAGATTAAGGATTTTTATGACCCAAAAAACATTACGAAAAGGAAACGAGGCCCTGGCCGAAGGTGCTATCCGCGCCGGGGTGCGTTTCTTTGCCGGGTACCCGATTACCCCGCAAAACGAAGTGCCGGAATATATGTCTGCCCATATGGCAGATGAAGGCGGTGCGTTTGTACAGGCGGAAAGTGAAATTGCCGCTATCAATATGGTCTATGGGGCGGCCGCTACCGGTACGCGCAGTATGACCAGTTCTTCTTCCCCGGGCGTTAGTTTGAAGCAAGAGGGGATTACCTATTTAGCCAGTGCTGATTTGCCGTGCTTAATTGTAAACGTCATGCGCGGCGGGCCCGGCCTGGGTAGCATTGCCGGGGCGCAGGGAGATTATTTCCAGGCCACCCGCGGCGGTGGCAACGGGGATTACCACGTTATTGTATTGGCCCCCAATTCCGTAGAAGAATTGGGCAACTTCCCCAAACTGGCCTTTGACTTGGCCGAAAAATACCGCATGCCGGCTATGATTTTGGCTGACGGAATTTTAGGGCAAATGATGGAAAGTATGTCTTTTAATTTTGACCCGGTAGACCCCAATAAATTAGGTAAATTTGACTGGGCAGTAGACATCCACAAAAACGGCCGCGCCAAAAACAATGTTTATTCCTACAAAGGGGATAATCTGATTGCGGATGTAGTGGAACGTGCCAAACGCTACGGCCTAATAGAACAAACCGAACAACGCTACGAGGAACGCAACTGCGAAGATGCAGACGTTATTTTAGTGGCGTATGGGCTTTCTTCCCGCGCGTGTTTAGAGGCCGTCAACCATGGCCGAGAGCAAGGCCTAAAAGTGGGGCTTTTCCGCCCGATTACCCTGTGGCCGTTTCCGTCTACACGCTTGGCTGAACTGGCCGCGCGCACCAAAGGGATGGTAGTAGTAGAGCAAAGTCTAGGCCAACTGGTGCAAGACGTAAAACTGGCGGTAGGGGATAAATGCCCCGTAGGTCTTAATGCCTACCCAGCCGGGGGCCAGCCGGACGGCACTCAGATTTTAACGGCGGCCCAGTCCCTGCTTGCCGGTAAGTCAGAAGGATTGTTTGATTTAAAAACCCACGCGGCTGGGTTTACCTATAACTGCCAACGTGATACATCTTTGGGCATGCAAGGCGACCGCAAGGGGGAAACCAAATGAGCACCATTTTAGCCAAAAAACCAACCAGTTTAACTGATCTTCCCATGCATTACTGCCCCGGTTGCGGGCATGGTATTGTACACCGTTTAATTGGCGAAACATTAGATGAACTGCACTTAGCAGACCGCGCCATTGGCGTAGCCCCGGTGGGGTGCGCTGTGTTTGCGGATGCATACTTTGCGTGTGATTGCGTGCAAGGTGCACATGGCCGCGGCCCGGCCATTGCCACCGGGATTAAACGTTCCAAACCGCAAGCCATTGTGTTTTCGTACCAGGGGGACGGCGATTTAGCCTCTATCGGCATGGCGGAAATTGTACATGCTGCCGTACGTAGTGAAAATATTACGGTTATTTTCATTAACAACGCTATTTACGGGATGACCGGCGGGCAAATGGCCCCCACCACCCTGGTGGGCCAGGTGGCCACTACGGCCCCTAAAGGACGGGACCCCAAATTGCAAGGCTGGCCGATTAACATGTGTGAAATGTTAGCGCAAATTACCGGCTCCAAATTCTTGGCGCGCGGCGCGGTGGACACTCCGCAAAATGTATTAAAAACCAAGCAGTACATCAAAAAAGCGTTTGAAAACCAGGCCAACAACGTGGGGTTTTCTATGGTAGAAGTCATTTCTCAATGTCCCACGAACTGGCATGCGGATGTACAACAGGCATTGGAATTTGTACGCACTAAAATGATGCCCCAATATCCGCTGGGTGTATTTAAAGACGAGGGGGCTAACTAATATGTACCAAGGGATTCGTATTGCCGGTTTTGGAGGACAAGGCGTAATTTCCGCCGGAATTTTACTCGCGCAAGCCGGGGTAGAAAATAAATTAAATGCCAGTTGGTTGCCATCCTATGGGCCGGAAATGCGCGGCGGCACGGCAAATTGTTCGGTAGTGGTTTCAGACGGAGAGGTGTACACACCTATTGTCTCCCGCCCGGATACGGTCATTGTGATGAATGAACCGTCGCTACCCAAGTTTGAGCCCATGCTTAAAGAAGGCGGACTGTTGATTTTGAACAGTTCGCTCATTAACTCGCGCCCGGCACGCACAGACATTACCACGGTATGCGTGCCGTGTAACCAAATTGCTGAGGACCTGGGTATGGACCGTATTGCCAACCTGGTAGCCTTGGGGGCGTTTATTAAACTAACCGGGGCGGTTAGCATAGAGGCCGTGGCCAACGCTATGAAAAAAGTATATAAGCGCGCTAAGCCGGAAATGTTGGCCTTAAATAAAAAAGCCTTAGAGGCAGGGTTTAACGCCGTAAAATAGAATTATCTGGAACAGTAGTTTAAACAAACGAGTTCCCAGGCAATTCCTCTTTTTGCTATAATAAAGGAACTGTATTTTTAACAGGGAGTATTGAAATAGTACGGCCCTAGGATAGGGCAATTTACAATTGTAGTTTTATTCGTTTTTGGAATCCTATGAAGAATAGGAAGGTTGTCAGACAGATTTGACATCCACGCGAGTCCGAAAGCGGTCATTAAGGTAGAAAATTTTAGGAAGTCATGAGCCTTTTATTTTCTACCGGATGTTCGCACTTTCTTATTTAGAATCTTTTCTGAGAGTTTGTGTAACAACGACTGTTGCTGGTTATACCCTCGCGTGGAATAACTGACAAGTAGTCGTTTTTTTTAGTCCATCTTCCTAATTTACTCATTATTATGGGATTGCAAGAAATTGGGATCCTGTCTTTGGGGACATTTTCTTAGGTTCCAATACGAGAATATAAATTTAAATGGTTAAAATTATCTCACTAGAGAATTTGTATAGCCGCGACTGCTATCGGTGATGTTTCAGATCGGAATCGTTGGTAGTGGTTGTTAATAAATTTTTTATTGTAAACTACAAAAATTCCAAATTTGTTCTTTTAGAAATTTCTAAAGGATTTAAGGCGTCTGTTTGTAATTATACCCTCGCGTTAGTTATTGACGGACACCCTGAAGAGAGTAAAACTTACGGCTTGTTTTGGTTTATCCGCCTTTGGATAATCAATACTCGGCCAAGTTTATTCCTTTTTGTTTGACTGTAAATGCTCTTGGGGCACAACACGCTGCGTTCTAAAATACGAAGAGGTTGTTGAGAAGACCCCGGAGAATTACACAAACAGGATCAATTTAAATGATGCAAAAATTTTCTGTTTTGATGTCTGTTTACGCCAAAGATCGCCCCGCCTGGGTGCGGCAGGCGTTGGATAGTGTGCTAGCTAATACCGTAAAACCCACCGAGGTAGTCATTATGGTGGATGGCCCTGTGGGCATAGACTTACAAGCCGTTTTAGATGAATCTGCCAAAAATCCGCTGGTGCGTGTAATCAGCCATCCTGTAAACATTGGGCGTGGGGCGGCATTGGCAATAGCTGTACCCCAATGTAAAAATGAACTGATTGCCCTTATGGATGCGGATGATGTTTGCCGCACAGACCGTTTTGAAAAGCAGTTGTCCGCTTTTGCCGCCAATCCCGGTTTAGCAGTTTGCGGCGGTCAAATTCAAGAAGTAGATGCCGAGAGTTTTACTCCGCTTTCCAAGCGTACCGTTCCTTTAACGCACGCAGACATCAAACAATATCTTAAAACCCGCATGCCGTTTAACAATGTGAGCGTGATGTTTAAAAAGGCGGCTGTATTAGATAGTGGTAATTTCAAAGCATTCGGTTTGGTGGAAGATTATTACATGTGGGCGCGTGTGATTGCTAAAGGATATCAGGCACAAAATCTTGCTGATGATTTAGTAGATGTTCGTGTAAATCCCCAATTACATGGCCGGCGTGGTGGATACAATTATTTCCACATGAATAAGTTATTGTTTGATGAAATGCATAAATTAAATCTACTTAACACTTGGGAGTATTACTACACGCTTTCCGTTCGTTTTGTAGTACAGGTCTTAATGCCGAATTGCTTACGAAGCATGTTTTATAAGAGAGCATTGAGGTAGAGATATGAAAATTGGCATTATTACTCTTTATCGCGGTTATAACTATGGTACTAGTTTACAAGCGTATGCCCTCAAAAAATTTATATCTTCATTAGGGTATCAAGCGCAAATTGTGTGGACTGCACAGGGGGCCAATCGTGGCCGGGATATTCGTTTAGACAAAGTACTTCACATATTATGGCGTTGTTTGTTCCATCCTTCTTTAATCCGGCACACGTTTTGGGCATACGCAACTAATTTGTCTAAAAATCTTACTCCCCAAATCAAGAAAAAATTTTTAGATTTCACCCAGCAAAAACTAGCTGTTTTACCCTTGAGCAAACATCAGCTTAGGGCTTTTGCGGCCGCCCCGGATACAGCCGGTATGATTTGTGGCAGTGACCAAATTTGGAAGTCCAATGCTGCCTATGTAGAATCCTTATACTTTTTGCGTTTTGCCCCTGCTTATAAACGCATTGCGTATGCTCCCAGTTTTGGGGGCGATAAAGTACCCGCTTATAACCGACCTATTTTAACGCAGTATATTAGCGATATTCCTTACGTTTCCGTACGGGAAGATAGCGGTAAGCAGATTGTGCAAGAATTGACCGGGCGAGATGTTCTGGTATTGCCAGACCCGACCCTTTTGTTGGATTGGGACGAGTTTATGGTAAACGCTGCTGCACAAGGAAATTACCTATTAGCCTATTTTTTAGATACCCCTAGCCAGGCCGCTTTAGAAAGTTTACGTTGTATTAGTCAGCAATATGGGTGGCGCATACTGGCTTTCCCATACAGATATAAGGCATACACTACATTTAAGAATTTACAATATATTGAACCCGGGCCGGAAGCGTTTGTTGGACTAATCAAACGAGCAAAATGTGTACTGACGGATTCTTTCCATGGAACCATTTTTGCAATCAACCTACAAATCCCGTTTTGGACATTTGAGCGCAATTATGCTACCGGCAAGGGGCAAAGTAGCCGTTTGACTTCCGTGCTCAACCGGTTAAACCTACAGACCCATTATATTACCCAACCCGACGAAAAAACGCATCAAATCCCAACAGATACCGCGGCTTTAAAGACGGCTAAAAAGTGGATACTGGCCCAGCGGAAAATATCCAAACAATTTCTACAAAATGCGTTGTCTAGCATAGGAGAAATGAATGCCGAATAATTGTTCTAAAGTATCAGTTATCGTACCTTGCTACAATGTGGCTACCTATGTAGAACAGTGTCTGCTTTCCATTGTACGGCAAACCTACCCAAGTATAGAAATTTTGGCGATAGATGACGGATCCCCGGATGATACACCTGCTATTTTAGATCGTTTAACCAGGCAATATCCGCAAGTAAAGGTAATTCGCCAACAAAACGCCGGGGTTTCGGCGGCACGCAATACAGGTTTGAAACACGCTACCGGGGAATATGTAATGTTTGTGGATGGGGACGACTTTTTAGCACCGGATGCGGTGGAATATTTTATGGATTTAGTACGCCAAAGCGGGGCAGAGTTTTGCCTTTCATTGGATTGCTATACCAAACAAAGTGAATCTCAAGCACCCCGACAAACAGTATATACTCTTACTTCGGCTGATGCCGTAGCTTTATTGTTGTCTCCACGCATTATTGTAGGATGCTGGAACAAAATGTATAAACGTAGTTTGCTCATAGACAATAACTGCCAATTTGCCACAGATTTGTTTTACGGGGAAGGCCTTTATTTTATCAATACCGTAGCCCAATTAACTAACTGTGTAGCAGTAGGAAATCGTAAGGTATATTATTATCGTCGTAATAATGAAGAATCTGCTACTACTCGCTTTAACATAAAAAAAATTCATAATGGAATTAAATCCATAAATCGGATAGAGGCAGAGTTGCGCATCCATACTCCTCAAATTGACACGATGCTACGCTTACATCGTTGTATGTTTTATTTAGGAGCGGCTGTTCGTTTACAAACGGCCCGGCAAGTAGCAACATATCGTACAGAATATCAAAAATATATATCTTTTGTACGCCAGAATTACCTTAAACTCGTTTTTAAAAAAGGAGTTTCGTTATACCGCAAATGTTTGTTACTGTGTGGCTGTATAAGTCCCTGGGGACTATCCAAATTAGATATCTTACGACGAAAATATATTGAAAAAAGGAGCGTGGCATAATATGTCTTTACTTCGCATTCAGGTATTGCTTAGCTGCATGCATCAAAAAGATGCAACTATTGTACAGCGAGCTAATTTACAACAAGTTCCTGCAGTTGTGATTAATCAATGCAATGTAGCACAAGAAAAAATCACATATCCTACAACGCACTTAACCTGGATAGATACGCCTACCAGGGGATTATCAGTTAGCCGTAATTTGGCAATTAGAAATGCTACGGCTGATGTGTGCGTGATAGCAGATGATGATGAGGTTTTTGAAAAAAATTTGGTGCAAATTATTCAGCAAGGATATACCTTGTGTCCGCAAGCAGATGTGCTGATTTTTAGCAATCCGGCACGTCAAAAAAATATAAGTAAAGTTCCTCGCAAATTATCTAAATACGATTTATTAAAAGTTGCATCACGGCAAATTACATTTAAATTAAGCAAAATACAAGACAAAATCTCTTTTGACACCTGTTTGGGGGCGGGGACCGGAAACGGTGGAGGAGAAGAAAATAAATTTTTACTGGATTGCTATAAAGCAGGTTTGCATATCTATTTTGTACCTTTTACTTTGTCTGCCCATATTAAACTACCTTCTACGTGGTTTTTTGGATATGATGCAAACTATTTCTATAATCGTGGGAAATCTATGCGTTATATTTTAGGTTTTTGGCTGTCTAGCTTATATGGACTCTATTTTTTAGTAGCCAAATATCCAGTGTATAAGAAAACAATTTCACCTTGGCAAGCCGCTAAAAATTTATTCAATGGTATTTGGAAAAATGAATTAGTAAAAAATCTTAAAATGAAATAAAAATATGTTTATAATAGAAAGATTGATTAGTTTAAGCTGCTTTGTAGGATGTTTGTTTTTTACTCTATTTTTATTGAGTAATGTTAGCAAACGTTCATGTATTATTGTGCTGACGGGGTATTTATTAACTTTAACTTTATTTGCTTATTTTTTTAAACCAAATGTATTGGACTTGTCGCGCCTGCAAGACATGTGTTTGCGCGGGTGGTGTTACTATTCTTGGGACACACTATATCATTTTTTAGAAACTTCTCCTGTTCCTATGTGGCACTTGTTCTCTTGGACTATTTTTAATTTCACACATGATTTAAATTATATACAAGCCATTACCTGTTTTTGGTGTTTTGGTAATGTATTTTATGTCATTAACGACCTGATTATGCGATATAATCTAAAAGGGTTACAAAGAGCATTATTATTATTTTCAATAATGGCCATTGGTACTTTTTACATGCAAACAATTAGTGATATCCGAAACATGTTAAGCTTTTCTATTTGTTTTTTTTGTATATATAGAGAAATGATACAAGGAAAATCAATTGTTATGCACATTCCATTATATATTTGTGCTGCATCGTTCCATCAGGCAGGTTCGGTTTTGGTAGGAGGACGGATGATGGCACTGGTGCCTTCACAAAAGACTTTTATAAGAAAAATTTTATTTGGCGTGACAGTATTATGCATTACTGTTTATTTGGCTCTAAAACAGAACGTTTTTTTGGATTTTGCTCAGAATAAATTTTATGCTTATACATCAGATCCAAGTGCGTTTCGTAGTTGGAAGGGAATGTTTGTCGGACTAGTTGAACTATTTCAAATTTTTTATGTTCTACTACGTTATAGAATATACACGAATTTAAAGCAAAGAGATTTATGGTTATTCACGATGTTTCTATCTTTAAGTTGCCTTGTATTTGTATTTTTTTCATATGTAACTTTTAGACGATATACCATGATGGGATCATTGTTAATTCTTCCTCTTGTTGCCCCACTTTTGAGTAGCCATAATATTAAAAAGCAGAAAACGTTTGCACTAATTTTTTTTGTATTGTCCCTTATTTTGTTTGTTTCTTCTTATACAATAGATGAAATGCGGTTTTATCAGTTTTTAATGTAACTTATGAAAAATTTAATTTCCGTTATTATACCTATTTATAATACTTCCAAGCACTTGCCCAGATGTTTGGATAGTGTGCTTGCCCAAACATATACTAATTTACAGATTATTCTAGTAGATGATGGCTCCACAGATAATAGCGGAACAATTTGTGATGATTATGCTACCAAAGATTCCCGAATTAAAGTTATTCACCAAGAAAATCAGGGGGTTTCTGCCGCCAGAAATGCCGGGTTAAAAGTAGCAACCGGAGAATATATCGGTTTTGTAGATTCTGATGATTTTATTGAACCGGATATGTATATACATCTATTGAATTTACTCATACAATCTTGTAGTGATATAGCTATTTGCGCAGTAGTGGGAGAGGCTACTCTTATCAAAACGGATCATCCTGTCGTTTTAGTTCCATCAGATGCTTTTTATAAACTATACTCGCAATTATATACACATAATAAATTATTTAAAAAAGAGATTGTGAAAAACCTATTTTTTAAAACAGATATCGCTATTTGTGAGGATATGGTGTTTTGCTTCCAAGCCTTCATGCAAGCAAAAAAAATTGTATACACGCCCGCAACTAAATATCATTATATAGTCTATCTAAATAGTGCCTCTCACAATCAAATATTTTCAGAAAAAAAATTGTCTGTTTTTAAAGCTACTGATTTTATTCAAACACATGCTAGTAAGCAGGTATGGAAAAAAATAAAAACTAAAATTGCCCAGACAAATGCTTATGCGGCAACTGGTTTGTTGCGGCTATTGGCTACTACTTATGGGGCTAATTCAATATATATAGCGGAATTACGTGCGCGAATTAAACAAAATTTATGGGTTCATTTGATTAGTCATCATAAATTGTCTAATAAAATTTTTGCAGTCGCTTGTTGTATAAATTTTAATATATCGGCAAAACTATATCGTTTTATTACAAAATACATATGAAAACCATCGGTATTTTAACACATTACTGTGGTAGTAAAAATATTGGCGGACTTTTGCAGGCTTATGCGTTGGTTGCGCTATTGAAAAATACCAATAAAAAAGCCCAACAAATCTCTTTTAACTTTAAACAATATGATACAGAAAGTTTAACATTATTACACGCGCTTTTTCCCCGTAAAATTACTTTTAAAAAATTATTAAAATATCCCTTTTCCCGCTTTAAAAACTTTTTACAAAACAAAATATTAAAAAATAAAATTGTTATTCAAAATATTGTCTTTACTGAATTTGAAAATTTTATTCCCCATTCTTCCCAAACTTATGATAACACAAATATATCCCACACCAATGCGGATTATGATATTTTTATAACAGGAAGCGACCAAGTATTTGCCTCGTATCTCCTGCCCTTTAGGGCTTTTTGGGGGGAATTTACCTCTCCGGACAAGAATGTAATTTCCTATGCGGCCAGTTCGGACCGCAAGAAATTTGTCCCGTTGGCTGAGAAATTGTTTGTAAAAAAACTCGCCCGTCTAAATGCCATTAGCGTGCGGGAAAAGACCCTAAAAGCGTATATAGAGCGTATTACACCTTATAAAGCCACTGTTGTATTAGACCCCACTTTTTTGCTTTCCCCGCAGGAGTGGCTTAAAATTGCCAACCCGGCCCCTGTACCGCAAAAGTTGTATATTTTCTGTTATTTTTTGGGTGGAAAATCGGCTTGGCAACGTAAAATAGCGCATGCGTACGCCGATAGATACGGCTATGAGGTCGTCCACTTGCCCTATATTATGGGGACACTCCGCCCGGCAGACCAATTTTTAAAAGGCCAAGGCCGTTATGATGTGGGTCCGCGGGAGTTTATTGCGCTAATTAACGGGGCGCAGTGTGTGTTTACGGATTCTTTCCACGGGTTGGCTTTTTCCATTAACTTTGGTAAAAATTTTTACGTGTTTAACCGCGATGACCAATCTGGTCCCAATTCCATGAATGCCCGCATTACGGACACGTTGGACACTTTCGGATTAACCGCGCGGCATATTACGGATAAACATGCGGTATTAGATAATAAACCGCTTGATTTTACACATGCACATGAGGTTTTGGCGCGCGAAAAAGAATTTTCTAGGAACTGGCTGTTAAATGCCTTGAAGGACTGACATGAATCAACGTAAAGCCGGGGTTGTTTTATCATACGTTAATATGGGGTTACAGGCCGTCATTGGGTTTGTATATATCCCCATGCTCCTGGCTTTTTTAACCAAAGAACAATATGGGCTTTATCAATTAGTAGGCTCTATGATTGCCTATATAGCGGTCATGGACTTTGGCCTTGCTAATACTACGGTGCGGTATTATTCCCGCCTGCGTGCATTAAAAGATGAGCGTGGTCAAGAGAACTTACTGGCTATCATGTTGCGCTTATATATGGGTATAGCGGTGGGTATTATAGTTGTGGGGATTATCTTATTGCACGTGTTGTTACCTTTTTACACAAAAACATTGTCTGCTACCGATTTAGTAACCGCTAAATACGTTTACTGGATTATGATGTTTAATTTGGCGGTTACTATCCCGGGGCATATTTTCTCGGCCATTATACAGGCACATGAAAAGTTTATCTTTCTGCGTTGTGCCACGTTATTAAACATCATTTTACAACCGTGTTTGGTGTTTGTTGTACTGCATTTTAGAGCGAGTATTGTGGCCCTTGTAATCGTACAAACCCTTTGTAATTTAAGTTTGTTTGTAGCTAACGCGTACTACTCCGTATTTAGATTAAAAGCGCGCTTTCACTTGCATAAATGGGATGGAAGGTTTGTCAAAGAGATTCTGTTTTTCTCATTTTTTATCTTTTTAAATGCCATCATGGACCAAATCTATTGGAAAACAGGCCAACTTATTTTAGGGGCTGTAGTAGGAACGGTAGTGGTAGCTATTTATTCGGTAACGGTCCAATTATGTATGTCGTATATGGGATTTTCGGCCAATATAAGTGGTGTATTTTTGCCCAAGTTGTCTGCCCTGGCTACCCAAAAAGATATGCGGGAAATAAATGCAATTTTTCTTAAAGTAGGGCGGTTGCAATTCTATGTTGTAATGTTAATTTTTTGGGGGTTTCTGCTCTTTGGTAGGCAGTTTATCCATTTGTGGGTGGGGGATTCGTTTATGCCGGCCTATACCTATACGGTTATTTTGATGGCGGCCCTGATTGTGCCTTTAGTGCAAAATACAGGCATTTTAATCTTGCAAGCCAAAAATAAACACGCCTTTCGGGCCATTGTATTTGTAATTATCGCTATTTTAAACGTGTGCATTTCTATCCCACTGGCTAAACAGTACGGAGCCTTGGCGTGTGCGTGTGTAACGGCAGGGTGTTTAGTGCTAGGGCAGGGGCTTATTTTGAACATCTATTATGCCAAATTGGGGGTCAAAATTATTGCTTTCTTTGGACATATTGGCAAAATCTTTTTGGCTATGTTGTTGCCCATAGGACTTACTGGGTGGATGTTAACGAAAGTATCCCTCTCTCCGTCTATACCTGTATTGGGAGCGCAAATTATGCTGTTTACGGTTCTATATGGGCTTACATTGTGGATTTTTGCCATGAATGCTTATGAGAAAAATTTAATTTTAACTCCATTAAAAAGAGTACTGAAAAAATGATAAACATAATCCATAAACAAAATTGTTGCGGCTGTCAGGCGTGCGCCAATGTCTGCCCCAAAAAGTGTATTACCATGCAGGCAGATGAAGAAGGGTTTTTATATCCGCATGTGGATAAATCCGCCTGCGTTAATTGCGGCTTGTGTGAAAAAGTTTGCCCGATTTTAAATAAACCGCAAACCTACCCAGTGCTAGAAGCGTATGCCGCTAAACATACAAGCGCGGAAATTAAACTAAAAAGTTCATCCGGCGGAATGTTTAGTGCCTTATCTGAAGTGATTTTACACGAGGGTGGTGTTGTTTTTGGCGCGGCCTTTGATAAAGATTGGAACGTAGTACACACATACGCCGAAAATATAGAAGATTTAGACAAATTGCGCCGATCTAAATATGTGCAAAGCGATATTGGTAAAACCTATCAGCGAGCCAAAATCTTTTTAGATACCGGGCGCACGGTGCTTTTTACAGGTACGCCGTGCCAAATAGCGGGGCTATGCAACTACTTGGGAAAAGCATATGGAAATTTACTAACAGCTGATATTATCTGCCACGCGGCACCTTCTCCGGCGGTATGGCAAAAGTTCTTGCACGAAAATTTGGACGTTCCCGCAATTAAAGCCATTAACTTCCGCGAGAAAAAAATCGGCTGGAGTACATTTTACCTTAGTTTTTTAACCCCACACGGGCTAAACGCGCATGGTAATACAAAAACGTTCGCAGAAAAGGTACATTTTAAATTGCGTGCTGCTACTGCTGCTGCTATAGTATATAGAAATACTTTTTTGAATGCTTTTTTAAGCGAACTTATTAATCGGCCTTCTTGCCATACTTGTCATTTTAAAGGATTAAATCAACGTTTGTCTGACTTTACCTTGGGCGACTTGTGGGGTACCTGGCCCGGCATTATTACAAAGCAAGATAAAAAATACGGGATGAGTGCCCTGTTAGTCAATACGGCAAAAGGAAAAGTTGTTTTTGAAAAAATTGACTCGGTACTTGATTTTCATCCCGTGGATGCAAAACAGGTAGCAAATTTCAATCCAGCATTGGATAAATCTACAGCTATACACCCTAAACGGGCGGAATTCTTTGCACGTTATCAAACTGAAAACTTTAATAAACTAGTCCTGGAACTTTTAGATATCAAACCTGCGTGGATAACTATTCCGTTGAGTATTAGTAAAAAAGTTGCTCATAAAGTGATAAATTTACTCAAGTAGTACAAAAAATCATACAGTCATCTCTTTCTTCTTACAGCAGAAATTGCCCGTGTCCTTACAATATAGACCGTGCCGGCAGAATATGACGAAATCAAGCACGCTGTAAATACGCTTGAATTTGATGATTTTATTAATCGGTATATACCGCGGTAAATGATAGTGGTAAGATTAAAGAATCTCAAGTTATATTAAGTAGCATCGCTATTTTTCACTCCCTGCCGCTATTTTAGGGTATGGTTCGGTGGAAATATCTATACAATAGGTATATTGGGGTGTTTGTCATTTGCTTAAACTCTGCCGGACGTATTTATTTTGCCGAGCGTCTGTATAGTTTTGTATTTCTAACTTTGCTAATCTTGCTAGGGGTTTTACGTCGTAAAAAGGGGGTAAAAAGGCCCGCTCTCTTCTGAGAACGGGCTCTCGTCAATCCCTGCGCCCACCAGGACTTGAACCTGGAACCCACCGATTATGAGTCGGTTGCTCTAACCAATTGAGCTATAGGCGCTTACAAATTTTGATAAAAATGCCGCCCAGCAGGACGGTCCAAAATGTTCCGGGACTAGGACTCGAACCTAGAATTAATGCTCCAGAGGCATCCGTGTTACCATTACACCATCCCGGATTAACATATATATTTTAGCACATTTTACAAGTAAAGGAAAACCCTTATTTGCTATCCGTGGCCGTGGCGGGGATGGCGGATGAGGAAATTTCCGATTGGGGCGCAAGGGGTAACATAGGTTTTTCTTGCGGGGTCCGTAACGGCGTTTTACTGGTGGCTTTAAGGTCTTTTGAAATTATTTTTTCTTCTTTTTTATTCCATTTATTAGGCAAAGTAGTCTTTTTAAATCGTTCGCGCGCCTGTAAAATTTCCAGCACCAACATGGCTTGGCGTAAGTCATTCTTTTCCTGGGTGGATAAATGTTCGTTTTCGGTTAATAAATCGGACGCTGTTTTCCCGTCTTCCCCGGCAACAGAAGGGTCGGCGTAGGAGCCTAATAAGGTTTTTATCACGCCCAACTGGTTGTGGCGCGCCGCCACCAACAAGGCCTTGTTTTTATTGACGGTTTGTGCATGGGAAAACCCGCCTTGTTTGGCCAACGCTTTTACCATGCGTGCCGAGCCGTTAAACTCCGCCGCCCGCATGAGGGGGGTGTAGCCTTGCTTGTCTTTGGCTAAGGGGTCTGCCCCGGCTACTAATAACTTATATAGCAAGGCCGGCTCATCCGCATGGCGTGCCACGTAAAACAGGGCTGTTTGGCCGGATTTATCTTGTGCGGAAATATCAGTACCTTGTTCCAGCAGTTCTCGGGCAAGTTGGGTATCATTTTCTTCCAGGGCGCGCATCAATCGCGTGGCCCCGCGCGAGTCCACATCCAGCGCCATATAGCGGTACCATAATCCACCGCCAATTACGCCAGCCAGTATAGCAATAATCACCCACATTTGCTTGTTCATACTTGTATTTTAGCACATGCGGCACACAAATTGCTAAAATATAAATAATTACTTATCAAGAGGTACTTTATGGCTCAACAACAACACAATAATGCGTTGGAAGAAATCATCCGCCAACGCTATGCTGAGGTGGAAGAAATCCGCCAATTGGGGATTACCCCCTATCCTAACCGTTGTGAAAAACAGGTTTCTTGTGCGGCGGCCAAAGAACTGGCCGAAAATGCCGATGCCGTAACCGCCGGGCGTTTGATGCAAATCCGTTTAATGGGCAAGGCCGCTTTCGCACATCTGCGCGACTTTTCGGGCCGCATCCAACTTTACGTAGCCAAAGACAACCTGGGCGACGAAGCCTACGCGTTCTTTAAAAAACACATTGCAGTAGGGGATTTTGTATCGGTAAGCGGGCATATTTTTGTTACCAAAACCGGCGAGAAAACCATCAAAGTAACCAAAATGACGCTATTGTCTAAGGCCATCCGCCCCATGCCGGAAAAATATCACGGACTCCAAGATACCGAGGTGCGCTTTCGTAAACGACACCTGGATTTAATAGCCAATGAAGAGGTAAAAGACATTTTTGTTAAACGCGCTAAAATCATTTCTTCCATCCGCAAAACGTTGGATGAAAAAGGATTTTTGGAAGTGGAAACCCCCATTTTAAACCCCTCTTCCGGCGGGGCCATTGCCCGCCCGTTTGAGACGTATCACAACGCACTTAAAATGCCGCTGTACATGCGTATTGCGTTGGAATTGCACCACAAACGGCTTATCATTGGCGGGTTGGACCGCATTTATGAAATTGGGCACATGTTCCGTAACGAAGGCATTGACACAACGCACAACCCGGAATTTACCATGATGGAACTTTATCAGGCGTATGGGGACGTAAATACCATGGCCGATTTGTTTGATGAAATTTTGGGCAACGCCGCTAAAGCCATTGGCGTGGAAAAAGTACAATTCCGCGGATACGAAGTAGATTTGCGCCCGCCGTACAAACGTCTGTACATCCCGGTGGCCTGGCAGGAAAAATTCGGCCACGATATCCACGAAGTACTGGACGGCCGCAAATTCAACCGTGCCAAATTAGAAGAAGTAGCGCGTGAACAGGGCATCAAATTTTCAGCGGACGATTCAGACAGTTCCATTTTTGACGAATTGTTTGAAGGCAAACTGCTGGCAGATTACCACAACCCTGTCATTGCGTTGGACTACCCTACAGCCGTAAGCCCCTTCTCTAAAACAAAACCCGGCGACCCGGAACTGGTGGAGCGTTTTGAAGTATTTGTAAACGGGCAGGAACTCGGCAACGCTTATACAGAGTTAAACGACCCGGCCGACCAGTTGCAACGCTTAAAAGACCAAGCCGCCGCCAAGGCCATTGCCAAAGGCGAAGATGCCGAAAATGCCGATATTTTAGATGCGGATTATATTGAGGCGATGGAAAGTGGCATGCCGCCCACGGGAGGCATGGGGATTGGCATTGACCGCATTATTATGATGCTGACTGGGCAGGATTCTATTAGGGAGATTATTTTCTTCCCTACCTTGAAAAAGTTAGAGGATGAGGAAGTAAAGAAATAACCCCGGTGATGTGGCTTTGTGCGTGGACCAACCATTTGCCAAAATCTTTCCATTTCGCGCCGACTTTCGCTCGCGTACTTGCCGCGCTGCGCGCGGTCCGGCAGACGTACGCCACGCTCAACTTGCGGCGCGAACTGGTTTGATTTTGACAAATCAGGGTACTGGCTATCTTACCCGGTGATTTTCTTCCACACGCTTAAGAAGTTAGAGGAAGAACAGGAAGAAAAATAATTTGATTCAAATAGTTTTACATAATAAACCCTCTGTTTTGAACTGAACCTCGAAAGTTGGATAAAAAAACCAAGTGGAGGGGGCAGTTCCTGAACCCGGGGAGATTCTCCCATAGCAATACATCTATTAGGGTAATTGATATAAGCGATATCCATTGTAAGATAAAGCTTTATAGGTGCCTTTTTCTATTTTTTCACAAAAAGCTCCGTCCTCCGCCAAATAAAAACCAGCCCAAGAATGTTCTCTACAATGAAGTTCTCTCTCAACCGCATACGGAGAGCGGGTATAAATACCAAACCCAGCACATTTATAGGGCCCATTTTGCCAATAAGCAACAATCCTCATTTTACTAAGATCACCGTCTTCATTCAGTACAATATAAAAATCTTTGCCTGCCCTTGCACTGTCCGTCCCTTGGACACCCGTCTGACATGCTCCTACTCTTGCACCGGGCGTCGTTTCCAGAGGAGTTAAAGGAACGTCTAGATCCAATTCGTTAAAATTGGGAGAATACTGCCCATGCGCTAAATAGTAGTTTTCTTCCACTTGAGCAATTGCTTTTACTAATTGCTTCAGTTCTGTATTGCGGCTCTTCCAAACGGCTTTTTGATATTGCGGCAGTGCTACGGCGGCCAATATAGCAATAATCAGTACTACAACTAACAACTCTATCAGCGTGAAACCCCGCCGGGTATTTTTATTTTCCATACGTTTACCTCTTAATTTTTGATTTTCCAATTTTTTCTGTTTGGGCAAAACGCATGCAAAAACGGCCGACATACCCGAGCCTTTGTCTCTGCCTCTTGTATAACAGCCGTAGTTTTTTGTTGGATGTCAACAAAAAACATTCAGCATAACACAACGGGCTTGCAATTCCCATCATATTACGCTTGATACTTCGGCCATTTTTGGAGAGACAAAAGACCTTTTGGGGTGCATGCGTTTCTAAAACGCTTCCAAAAACAGATTAAATTGTATCTATAGTATAGTAAAACAATGTCAAAATTTCCAGTCCGTACATTCCATTTGCACCCGTACCGTAAATTTGCTATAATAACTATGCGGGGTAGAGAAGCCCGGTATCTCGCAAGGCCCATAACCTTGAGATCGTTGGTTCAAATCCAACCCCCGCAATTTTTTGTGTTTCATAACATACACTCCTTGAGCCGCCTGTTTGGCGGCTTTTTTGTAACCTGGCGGGCATATTTCTTTTTTCTATCTGCGTTGATATTATGTAAAATAAACAAAGGAGGATTTTATGAAAACAATTATTTGCTGGGGTACACAGAAAGATTTTTCGGGTCTGCGCTTAGGGGCCGCCTTAGGCACATTTTTAACGTTACGGGGGGAAGATGTTGTGGTAGCCACCCCCAAAAAGGAGTTGCCTGCATATTTAGAACTGCCGTCTTTACCGCTGCCGTCCACGGCAAAAACTCTTGCAAATGCTTTCAAAAAATCCGGTGTCCAAAAAGTCATTTCCCTGGCGTACTTGCCCGCCTGCGAAACTGCGGCACTGTTGAATCTTCCTTTTATCTATATAGAGCCGGAAAATTTAAAAGAGGCCAAACCCGTTAAAAATAAAAAATCTATTTTAGCGAAAGCCCAGCGTGTGTATGTCATTGGAGAGGGCGACAAACCCCTCAATAAAAAAATCTACCCTTCTAATGCCTTACGCATATCCAACCCGGCCATTTGGGTGGAACATTACAACTACAACAAACCTGCTTGCTTTAAAAAGGAAAATAACATCGTGTCCGCCGGTAATTTTACCAAAAGCGGTGGGTTTGACGTACTCCTACAAACCTGGGCGCGTTTGGCCCCGGCCCATACTACCTGGCATTTGACGTTGGTGGGGGATGGTACGCAAAAGACCACGCTTAAAAAGTTTATCGCGAAAAATCACTTAGAAGCCAGCACCGAAATTGTTCCCTCCGATACAGACTTGTATAGCCTACTGCGTAACGCCGATATTTATGTTTCCCCGGCACGCACGGCAGAAGGATTAAATGAATTGTTAGATGCCATGGCCAGCAAACTGCCGGTAGTAGCCACGGATGTGCCTGGCGTAACGGAAATTGTATCCAACGGCATTAACGGCTTGGTGGTAAACCCCGGCGAAGAAGAACCCCTTACCATTGCACTGGATGAGTTGATGGTCAACTGGGGCAAACGGGTAGGTATGGCGTTGGAAGCCAGTAAACACAAAGAACGTTTTCCTTTTGAAGCATTTGCCGAACTTGTAACCAAATGATAGATTGGACCAGCAACCAAACCCGTGTAGATTTGCGCGAACTGTACGTAACGCTTAATATGTACGGCAACGACTGCCGCGTGGTGCGTTGGGCACGGGCGTACCGGGCCTTACGTAACAAAATTTGGTGGCAATGGCGGCGGCAAGTATTGTCCTATTTCCGCCCTGCCCCGCCTAAAGATAACCGTCTGCATGTTTATTTTAATATGCGCGGCGGAATTGGGGATTGCGCCGCCAACCGCATTGCTATTGTGGAACTGCGCAAACGTTTGCCGGATGCAGTTTTTTATTTTTTCTGCGATACTCCCGGCGCGGCGCGGGTACTTTTCCCGGCGGATGATAAACACATTTTTGTAGAAGGGAAAATCCCCCTTTGGTACCGTTACGACGTAGCCTTTGAGGTGTGCTTGTCTTTTAAAACAGTGCACATCAACTGGAAACGTGTCCGCCAGGTGGCCCCACAACTGGTACCCTTGTTGCAAGAACAACTCAAACGCCAACACGCTTTGGGTTTTTTGGTACAGGATAACTATTTAATGGACGAAGTACTGGGCCGGTTTTTGGCGGCACGGGGGGAAAGCCAACTGGTGGCCCAAAGTTATTTAAGCGCGTTGGATTTTGACGTAAACACGACGGGACGTTTACCGCGCGAACTGCTTAGCCCGGCTGTATTAGCAACCTATCACTTAACCGGGAAAAAATACATTACCATTCATAGTGGGGTAAATGTGTTAATCCCTACCCGGGGGCGGGTTCCGCTCAAATGTTGGCCGGCGGAAAAATGGCGCACGTTCGTGTATTTATTTAAGCAAGCCTATCCTCATATCCGCGTGGTGCAACTGGGCGGGCCCAATAGCCCGCATTTTGATTTTGTGGACGATTGCCTGGTCGGGAAGACGCCGCTTACAGATTTGCCGTCTTTATTGGAACACTCGCTGCTTCACGTGGACGGAGAAAGCGGATTTGTACAACTTACGCGCTGGCTTAGCACCAAAGCCGTTGTCTTTTTTGGCCCCACAGACAGTGCTTGTTTTGGTTTAGCCAAAAACCGTCAATTAGTAGCCCATGCGTGCCGCCCGTGTATGTGGCTGGCCGGGCGTACCTGGTATATGGATTGCCCGCTAGGGTACCCGGTGTGTCAGAATACAGCGGCCATTACGCCCCAGCAGGTGTTTCAGGCCGTGCAAGAGGAACTTCCCCGTTAAGCCGGTTGTTGGGTTTTTATTTCCCGGATAAATTGTACCCCGTCTTTGCTCAGTGTTAAAAGCAGTATATATCCTGCCATAAATACACTGCCACACACCAGTAAACACATCCAAGAAGAGGTAGCCGGTAAAGCATGGTACATCCCTACTGCCGGTATCAGTGCGCACCCGTTTAGCCCAAGCAGGCGGAGAAAATCCCATACAGTTTGTAGGAAAGGAACCTGTGGGAAGTGTCGACGGAAAAACATAAAACTGACCCCCCAGCCTACCCCCAGTGCCCCGGCGTAAATATAGGGGTAACTAAACGCACCCCACCGAGGTAGTAACACCAGTAGTGCCAGGGTATAAACCAGCGAAGATCCGGCCGAATACGGGAAATTGGTGTTGATTTTTCGCCAGGCCGCCAACGTACTGCTTTGCAAATACGCCGGCACCAACAATAGTACCGTTACCAGCATCGGGCGTAGGAAGGTTACGGTATTGTGGGCGGCTTGTGGCCCAAATTGGCCGCGCCCCAGAAATAAATCCACAATTTGTGGGGCAAAATAGCACGAGAACACCACCAGCGGCCCCAAAATTACCAAAAGCAAATGGTTCAGTTGTACAAATACTGCGTGGAAAGCCTGCGGGTTTTGTTGGGCGGCATGTGCCGTCATTTCAATTTTGGCTACATTGGCTACGCGGGCGGTTAAAATTTCGGTAGTAGAATCGGTAAATTGTTTGCAATAGTTTAACGCACTAATCAGTCCGGCCCCCATAGCACTCATTAAATACAGGGGAAGCAGGCTATTTACGATATCCCACACGGCCAAGGTTTGCCCGGTAAGCATATTTTGCCGGGTTTGGGTGTGTAGCGGTACAAAGCAAGGGGTAAAATCCCACTGTAATTGTGTGCGTAACAGGGTTAGTAAAACGGCCAGTTGCACCACGTTCGCCACCAAAAAACCATATACCATGCTGACAATTCCCCAGGTGTTTGCCCCTATGATTAAACACACTAGCGGGCACAGGGCATTTAATACGCCCAACCACGCTGTTTTAAAAAAACGGTACATTTCGGCCACTGCCGTTAAATAATACGTAAGCAGTTGTAGGGCAAATAACCATACCCCGCATACCAGCAGGTGTTGGTCTTGTGCTAACAGGGGGGCACGAAAGCGGGACACAACTTGCCACACTTCTTGTGTCCATAGTGTGCCTGTGATAGCCGCCAAGAGGCCCAATCCCACATAGATATAGAGCCACATGGTTAAAAATTGTTGCGCGGTGTGGTTGCTTTTTTCATGCAAAAACATGGCCTGCGGGATAAGTACGGTTTGGTTGAGCCGTTGCAAAAAGCCTACCCCCAGCCCCATGAGCATAATTACGTAAAAATAGACGTCCGTTTTTGAAGTAGCCCCAAAATAGGCCGCCAGTAGCAGGGCATTGGCAAACGAAATAAACTTCCACACCAACGTGGCACTTACTGCCAACGCGGCACCTTTTTTGTAAGAGGTAGGCTTAAAAAGGGGGTTCATATTTTGTATTATAGTATTTTAGGAGATTTTTTATGACTGAATTTGAACCTGTAATCGGGCTGGAAATCCACGTGCAACTGGCCAGCCGTACCAAACTGTTTTGTGCCTGCCCCAACGGTGTGGGCGAAGATACTAAACCCAACACGGCCGTGTGCCCTATTTGTTTGGGCCACCCCGGTGTGATGCCGGTCCTTACAGAAGGTGCGCTGGAATTGGCCGTACGTGCCGGGCTTGCCATGCACTGCAAAACCAACTTATATTCGTCGTTTTCGCGCAAACATTATTTCTACCCGGATTTGCCCAAAGGTTACCAAATTACCCAGTATGATGAGCCCATTAATGGGGCGGGGTATATTGAAATTACCTACGGCCCCAAAGATAATTTACAAAAGAAAAAAATCGGCATCCACCATGCCCATTTAGAAGAAGATGCCGCCAAATCTTCACACGAGGAGCAATATTCCCTGGTGGACTATAACCGCGCCGGCGACCCCTTGTTGGAAATTGTATCTATGCCCGATATGCGTAGTCCGGACGAAGCCTACGCGTATTTAACGGAAATTAAACGCCTGATGCGCTGGGTGGGTGCATCTAACTGTGATATGGAAAAAGGCGAACTGCGCGTGGACGTAAACATTTCCCTGCGCCCCAAAGGGCAAGAACAATTTGGCACCCGTGCGGAAATCAAAAACTTAAACTCATTCAAAGGTGTGCGCGAGGCGTTGATGTATGAAATCAACCGCCAAACGGAAATTTTAAACCAAGGAGGCACTGTAAAGCAGGAAACCCGCCAATGGGATAAAGTGGAACTGGTAACTAAACCCATGCGCTCTAAAGAAGATGCGCTGGATTACCGCTATTTCCCGGAGCCGGATTTACCGCCCGTTATTCTGCAGGAAGATTGGCTTAAACACGTGCAAGAAACCATGCCTGAACTCCCCGCCAGTAAAGAAGCGCGTTTTATGGCGGCGGGTCTATCAGCCTATGATGCGGGCGTGCTCACTTCTTCGCGGGAAATTTCCAACTATTTTGAAGAAGTTACCAAAAGCGGCAAAGTGTCTTTGAAAACGGCCTCTAACTGGATTCAAACGGACCTACTGGGCCTTTTGCACGCGGATAATAAAGAAATTGAAGAATCCCCGATTGCGGCGTCCAAACTGGCCGAACTATTAGAAATGGCCGAATCGGGAAAAATCAACCGCAAACAAGCGCGCGACGTGTTTGAAGAAATTTACAAAAACGGCGGGAACCCGGCGGAAATTGTAGCCGCGCGCGGCATGGTGCAAGTGAGCGACGAAGGCCAACTGGAAGAATGGGCCAAAGCCGCCATGGCCGCTAACCCCAAAGCGGTGGCCGATTACCAAAAAGGCAACAAAGCCGCCATTGGGGCACTGGTGGGCGGAGTGATGAAACTCAGTAAAGGCAAAGCCAACCCCAAAATTATCAGCCAATTATTGGCCAAGTTATTGAAATAATAGATATACGCTTATCCGAAATGGGCTTGCAGTGTACGCAAGCCCATTTTGGCTATTGTGTATATGTTTTTTATTGTTCACAGTGAACGGCTTGCTTTCCGTACGTAGTTTTCAGTAACTGGCAAATAAAGGGATCTCCCCACCCTTCATTGACAGAAATTGTTCCGTCAGGAGAGAAAGCAAACATTAACTCCCCGTCTTTTCCCTTTCTCCAAACACCTAATTCAATATAATCATATTGGCAGGTCTCCAATTTATAATTGAAATTATTTGTTTCGCGGTAATCATTTTTGTCTTGTATGCCAAGCGTTTGATAGGTTTCAAATTGCTTGCAGTAATCAAACTCGGTGTAATTATCATTAGCAGGCATGGATCCCTCCAAAAACAATATCTGGGCTTCCTTATTGATGGCATTAACAACCGTAAATACTTCTGCCATACGTGCTTTTATTACCGCCTTGTTATATTGTGGCAACGCCCCCGCCGCCAATATCCCAATAATTAACACTACTACTAACAACTCTACAAGCGTGAACCCCCGCCGGGTACTCTTTGTAAACATGTGCACAAAGCACCTCTCTTAATGTTTAACCGAGCCCAGGTAACAAAAAGCGACGTATTACCTAGGCTAAGAGAGTAACCCGTGCAATAACCGCCGCCCGCCTGCTCCTAAAGGGGCAGGCGTAAATAAGCGATTGATTGCTGGACTCTCTTATGCCTTACGGACGATTGTCCGCCCGGCTTAGCGCAGGCTCTCCCTGCACTTCCAACAAATAATCTAATTTTATTTTAACTACTTCTTCATTATAACAAAAATATATTGACCTTTTTTCAGTAAAGTTAGTATCATATATACATAAGTAATTAAACTTATCACGGAGAGAGAAATGAAAAACTTACTCAAAGTAGTACTCGTACTTGCTGTAGCCGCCGGTTTGACCGCCTGCAGCAAAAACAAAAAAGATGATGCCGCCGACGGTACCATTGTGGCCGTTTCCGACATGGTAGTGGCTGAAGAAGAAGTGGAAATCCCCGCCCAAGAAGTTGCTTTAGGCGTGGTACACTTTGCCTTAGACAAAGCCACCTTAACCGCCGATAACCGCAAAATTGTAGAAGCCAACGCGCAAGCCATCAAAGCCGCCGCTTCTGCTGTAGCCAACTACCAAGTAGTGGTAGAAGGTAACTGCGATGACCGCGGTACCACCGCCTACAACATTGCTTTAGGCCAAAAACGTGCCAACGAAGTAAAAGCCTATTATGTGCGCTTGGGCATCCCGGCTGATAAAATTTCTACCGTTTCTTACGGGGAAGAAAAACCGGTCTGCTATGAAGCCACCAACGCTTGCTGGGCCCAAAACCGCCGCGCGGATACGCTCTTACAAGCCAACTAATTCTTAAACCAAAAGGAGCCCGGACGCCCGATGAAAAATATAATTACACTTATTTTAATAGGGGGTGCGGGCTCTTTGTTGGCTGGTTGTTTAGCCAGCCAGCAAGACATGAACGCCTTGCAAGCCCAACTTAAAGAATTAAACGCCACTATTACCCAAATGCAGGCCAACCAGGCCGAACTGGCCAGCAAAATGGACGAACTGAACCAAAATTTGTCCGTTTCTAATGAGAATTTGTCCCAAACGGGTACCCAACTAACCGATTTATCTGCCAAATTAGACGATATTACTGCCACAGTTCGCCCAGGCCGCAAAACTGCTCCTTTGGAAAACATAGCCCCTGCCGCCGCGCCCAGTGCGGTGTTGCCTTCTGATTTGTTTGCCGAGTCCAAAAACCATTTAGACAAAGGCGCGTACGAAGCCGCCGCCACAGGCTTTAAACTCTATATTTCCAAATACCCGCAGAACGAAAAGACCGACCAAGCCTATATCTATATGGGGGATGCCTACATTGCCGCCGGCCAAACCAAAAAAGGAGCCGTAGCGTATGCTACCTTACTCCAACAATTTCCAAAAAGTAAATTGACTGCCACCGCGCGCTTAAAATACGCGCTTAGCATTTTACCCCTGGGTAAGACGGATGAAGCCAAACGGTATTTGGCCTCTGTCGTGCAAGATTTTCCCAAATCTTCCGAGGCTGTTCAGGCCCAGGCGGAACTTGCCAAATTATCTAAATAACTTGGAAGGGATATGAAAAAATGGGTTTTGTTGAGTAGTATTGTATGTTGCTTTTGTGCGGGCACACTTTGGGCGGCCCAACCTAAAACGGATGTATATATTGGTATTACCTCTACTGGTAAACAAAAGTTGCCCACCATTGGTATGCCTGCTTTTACGGCACAGGGGGAGTTACCCCAAGCCGCCGCTACCCAAGTGCACGATACTTTACGTGCGGATTTATTGTTTACCCGTTATTTTGATGTAACCGAAGACGGCCCTGCTTTCAATACGGCCAAGGTAAAAGATTCCCTGGAAGACTGGTCCAAAGTAGCCGTCAAACCCAACTACGTACTGGCCGGAACCATTACGTATGCCGAACCTTACTATACCATTAAAATTTATGTCTATGATATGGCTACGCGTTCGGCCGTATTTGCCAAGGCATTTAAGGGTACGCAAACCAGTTTACGCCGCTTGGCGCATATTTCGTCGGACCAAATTATTAGCGCGCTCTTGGGTAAACGCGGGATTGCAGACACTAAAATTGCATTTGCTAATAATGCTACCAAACACAAAGAAATTTACGTGGTAGATTATGACGGGAAAAACTTGCAAAAACTGACCAAGGATAATTCCATTTCGCTCTTGCCGCGTTGGAGTAAAGACGGCCGCATTTTCTACACTACTTATAAATACCGCAACCCGGATATTTTTGCCATTGATTTACGCGCCGGAAAGATTACACCTATTATCATCAAAAAAGGGCTCAGTTTAATTGGGGGAGTATCTCCTGACGGAAAGGCTCTGGTATTTACTAGCACGGGCGGAACCAACCCCAGCATCTATATTTATAATTTGGAGACCCAACAAAAGGTACAAATTACCAATAAAACCACTGCGGTGGACGGTTCCCCATCGTATTCGCCGGACGGCAAATATATTACATTTGTGTCTAACCGTGCGGGAAATCCGCAAATTTATGTCATGGAACTGGCCACCGGCAAGGCCCGCCCGCTGACCAAAAATTTCAACTGGTCCGATACGCCGCAGTGGTCGCCTACCGGGGAATGGATTGTATTCTCCGGCCGGGAAGGTGCCTACCACCCTATGGATATTTTCTTGGTGGATTTGACGGGCACGCAAATCAAGCGTTTGACCAGTGATGCCGGCTCTAATGAAGACCCTACCTGGTCTCCCGACGGCCGTTTCATTGCCTTTACTACTACGCGTAACGGGCAACGGCAACTATATATGATGGACCGGGACGGCAGTGCCCCGCACTTACTGGCGGATGTGGCGGGGGATTCGTTTACACCCCACTGGAGCATGTAAACGGCGGACGCGAAATTGCATTTTAGCGAGTAGGGCGGTAAACACTAAGGTATTTACCGCCCTACTCGTTTTCCGGGCAACTATTTGCCACCTTTGGGCACCTTTGCACCGACTTGCCACTCGCAGTACCTAGCAGTACAACTTCGGGCAACTTACGGTGCAAATCTGCCTCAAATCTGACAAATCAGCCAACTGAATGTTTTACGCGGTAATGTAGCAGGGGATTCGTTTACACCCCACTGGAGTATGTAAACGATGTCCTTGTAATCTTTTATAAAAAAGGCTGGTTTTTACCGGCCTTTTTTATTATACTATAGGTACAATTTTATCTGTTTTTGGAACCGTTTAAAAACGGATAGCCCGTGAAGGGCCCTATTCTAATCCAAAAATAGCCAATTAGGCACAAAGCAAGCGGACTAATTACCCGTTCGTTTTGTGCCGAACGTTTATCGTTTTTTGCGGTAGGCTACGGCTGTTATTATTGTGTATTAGAATAGGCACAACAATGGTGGCCGTTTTTGTATGTTTTTTGCCCAAACAGAAAAAATTGGAAAATTAAAAATTAAGAGGTAAACGTATGACAAACCAAAACACCCGGCGGGGACAAACGCAAATAGATGTAAATGTCGTTGATAAAAATGGTCATTCCCGAGAGTTTCTATCGGGAATCTTCAACGCTTGTTGTTGTAAAATAAAGGAAAATTCCTTATTAAATAGGTACGTGGAAAATCCCCGATTACAGTCCCCGGGGAGGACACCTAATTTGACAACGGCCCCTGGATTTACCCTCATAGAACTGCTTGTTGTGGTGCTGATCATAGGCATTTTAGCGGCTGTAGCCTTGCCACAGTACAACAAGGCTGTATTAAAAGCGCGTTTGAGTGAGGTGGTTTTATTTCAAAATAATGCTATGAAGGCGTTGGATATGCACGTGCTAGAAAATGGAATTAACAAACCTACAGAATTTTTGGGTAGTTCCGCCACGGAATCGTTAGCGATTGATTTGGCAGGGGGCCTTACTTGTAATGAGGAGATACGTTGTTCCAATGATTGGTTTTCTTACAGCGTGTATGCAGAACCAGATGCTGACTATCAAAACATGTGGGGTAGTAACGTACAATATGTGAAATCACCGGGGAGTTTGCTCATTGTATACGAAAAACATGGGGACGGTGGCGGATATCGTGATTGTTCATACTATGACGATATAGGAAAAAAAATTTGCGAAATATTGCATAGTTTAGATAGCAGTTACAATGTGGAAGATTTTTCCTGAGTAACAACAAGAGGAAACCCTGTAAAAGGTTTCCTCTTGTTGTGTAAATAAACTGTTCCGTTTATTTTTCACACGGCTTATACAACTGGTCGTTGCCACAGGAACCATTGGGGCCTTTCGCACAGCAGGCTTGCCAGGAACCGGGGCGCAGTAACAGTTCATACGTTTGCCCATTGGCCGTTAGCGTGGCACGGTACCCTTCCAGAGATTGGGAATACGTAATCCCTTCTTTTACAACCGGTTCGGCCAGGGTTTTGTGGTTTTCGGCCAGGTTGGTCAGTTCCAGATCTGCCGTAATGAGTTGTAATTCCCGGTGATTGTCCCTCATGATTTCAGACACAGATTCATCAGAACCCCCATTTTCCCATATTTTTTGCATATCCGGGTCATCTTTCAGGTCAGACCATGCCATGGCTATCATCAGTACAATGGAACCTATATACAAAATGACAGGCGCAACGGCCGCCACAATACCCGCCGCACAACCGCCTTTGCTAAAGGGTAAAGCGGGCAGGTCGTTGCCGGGTTGGTAATTTTTATCTACCACATAGGTCGTTGCCATGATATCGTGCAAGGCTTGGCGTTTTTGGGTAAACCCGGCCATGTAATCGCCAAAGTACAAAATCATATGCGAAATAAACTTGGCAAACGTGCGCCCGGTAGCACGGGCAAAACTAATACGTTGCCCGTTTGCCCCTACCACCTTAATACCTAAGGCCATTTTGCCGGGGGTGGCTTGGTATTTCCCGCTTTCAAAACAAGCGTAATATAACCACAAGATTACTATATTAAGCACCCATAACGCCGCCATGCCGGCCATCCATTTGCCTATCATGGGGAGCATCATTTCGGGCGTGGGTTCTACCTGGGCGGAGGCCATTTTAAAGGCAGACATTAGTTGTGTGCCCACCAATAGACCCGAGAACAAGAAAGACGGAATAGATAAAATAATCCCGTCAATTAAAAACGCTAATGCGCGTTTCCAAAAACCTGCATACGGATAGATTTTGCTCATTTTTTTCTCCTTTTAACAATTTTCAAAACCGGTGTCAGTACAATCCCCCAGCGGGAAGGCCTGGCAACACACTTGGTTAGTACCTTGCGGCAAAAACAGCGTAAATTTATTGCCGGAAATAGGGTCCACCACTACGGACCTATATCCTTCCGCCTCTTGGTAAAACGTGGATGTTTCCAGCCGTAGCGGTGCGGACAAACGGGTATTTTGTTGTGCCAAGTTGCCCAACCGTGTGGCCGCGGCTTGGGCGGCTGCCTGGGTGGGGGTAAGGGCTTGTTGCGAGCCCAACAAACTACTGCCAAACAGGAACAATAACCATACCAAACATACCAGTGTAAGCAACCACGGGTGGCTGGGGGTAGGGGGTAATTCATTTCCCTCACGGAACGTATTTTTTACCACATAGGTTTCTGCTATAATATCGTGCAATGCACGTTTGCGGCTGGTGAAACCGGCCATAATAAAACCAATGTAGAGGGTAATATAAGATAATAATTTTGCAAAGAAACGGCCGCTGGCACGTGCAAACCCAATGCGTTGCCCGTCTTTCCCGATTATTTTAATGCCTAAGAGCCGTTTACCCCAGGTGGCTTGGTGTTTACCACTTTCTAACAAAGCGTAATAGAGCCAAGTAACCAGTAACGAAATGACTTGGGCACTGATGGCCATAAGCCCTAGGGTAGCCGTTTGCAAAGCGGTAGGGTTGTCCCCCATGGCAAGCACCTGGGATACAATCATAGGCCCAAAAATCAAGGCCACGGGGATGGATACAATTACCATATCCACCATAAAAGCAATCAATCTTCTAAAAAAACCACTGTAAATCATAAACTCTCCCTGTGTGAATTATTATACTTTATTTTTGTTTAGCCGTACGCGGCTTGCGGTAGCAACGTCGGCAACGTGCTTCGTACGAATCAGTTGTGCCCACCACAATACGTTTTTTATCTTTGCTGGTACGTTGGGAAAAACTGGCCGGGTTGCCGCATTTGGTGCAAACAGCCAAGTTCTTGGTTACAAACTCCGCCTTAGCCAGCAAGGCGGCCGTTACTTCAAAAGGTTCGGCGCGGTAGTCGGTATCTAAGCCGGCCACAATCACGCGCTTGCCCATAGCGGCTAATTTTTCGCATACTTCTACAATGCCTTTATCAAAGAAATTGATTTCGTCAATGGCTATTACATGCGTGTTTTTTTCTATCAAAGGCAAAATTTCGCTGGAGTGGCGCACGCAGGTGGCCGCCACTTTGTTTTGGTTGTGGCTGGTAATGCTGTCTATCCCGTAGCGGGTATCAATTTTAGAATTAAATAATTGTACTTTTTGCTTGGCAATCAGGGCCGTGCGTACGCGGCGGATGAGTTCTTCGGTCTTGCCGGAGAACATACACCCGCAAATGACTTCAATCCAACCTTGTTTGTGGTACATTAAGGGGTTATTTACCATATACATTTCCTGTTAATCTCTTAAATCTCCTTCATTGCGCCAGGGGTACCAATACGCCTCTTGGGTTTGGGCGGCCGCTTGGGCGCGGTTGCCTTTTCCGCATAAAATGTTAAACCGTACGGCAAAAGATAAATTGTCGTTGCGGTGGCGGACGGTGGCTTCCACCCGGGCATCATGAAACGTGCGTGCCAGGCGGATAAATTTGTTGTAACTGTCAAAATGCCGCCTAAAAAATGAAAAATCAATTCCCAAATCTGCATTCCATAAGCCGCTTGCCGGGTGAATACCCCAGGAGGTGGTAAACGTATAGCGGTCTGAATTGGTGGTGTATTTGGAATCTGGTGCGGTATAGTCGGCAAAGTTATTAAGTCCTAAGCCAAAGGTATGGTTTTTTACGGTAAAATAAGACTGGGCAATAAAGTTGATATTCTTTTTTTCAATATCATATTGGTCTTGAATAAAGGCGTGGATGGCCCCGTCTGAAGTGGTAAATCCGGTTTCTAAAAGCAAGGGTTCAATGCGGTTTTTTAGGTGATCCCATGGCAGTTCTTCCAAATATCCGGTACGCAGGTTAACGGTGGAGTCGGATAAGTTAAACCCCGTTTCAAACCGCACATACGTACCGTTACGGGCCAGCCAGTAATTTTTAATATACAGGTGGCTTTTTTCAATGCCTTTGTCCAAAGAGTGTTGGTCCGAGGTTAAGGTACCGGTGGAAAGGCGTTTGGTAAACTCATACCCAATATCTGTACTGCCCAGGAAAGAACGAACCTGCAGGTTTAAATCACCGCCAATGCGGCTTACCCAGGCATCTTTATTGTCATATTTTTCGTCCTTAAACGTAACGGATTGGTCAAAAAATACGCGTGGCAGCAACGTAAGAGAACGGTTCAAATGCAAGGCTTTTTCCGTGGTCCATTTGGCGTGTAAATGACGTTTATAGGGGCCTTCATCCGGCTGTTGGTGTTGGTCGTATTGTAACGTGGAGGTATTGGTAAAATCTACCTCCAAGCGGCTGGCCGTTTTGAGTAGCGGGTCATTAACGGGTAACATCATCCATTTTAGTTCCGGCAGCGTGCGTTCTTGCGCCATATATTTTTGCTTGCTCCACACAAATAAATCTTTTTGCTGGTAATTTACGCGCAAGGTAGATTTGCGGGTTTGACGGGAGAACGAAAAGTTGGTGTCTTGGTCCGGCATGAAAATATAGGGGTTACTGCGGAAGAACGAATCGTAGAAATACGGGTCAGACACCATACGAAATTGTGTTTGAAATTGGTATAGTGCCCCGGTGGGATTGTTAAAATGGGCAGAAGAATCATACATTTCCCACCAATACCCGCCTTGAACCCCCCAACGGTTATTGTTATTTAAAGAGAAATCTTGGTAATCGGCATGATCTCTGATAAAATAAAATTCCCCGCTACCGCGTAATTTATCCGAAGGGACTGCCGTGAGTTCCGTGCCAACCCCCAGGCCGGATTTGGTGTAATAATCTAGATTGAGTTTAGGACGTACTAACCATACCTGCGGGAATACCGTTGTGGTAAGCAAGCCGAACCCGGTTTTATTACTTTGTGTAAATTCCACGTAAGTGGTCCAAGGTTTTTGGGAATCCAAGGACCGCCAAAACACAGGTAAATATAACACGGGGATATTGTCCAAACGTAGCACAGCATTGGTACCAAACACCCGTTGCGTGGGGGAAATGGATAACTTGCCTACTGAGAGAGTATAGTGAGGGTTGGGCTTATCACAACAGGTTACGGTAGCCTTGCGTAGGATTTTTTTCCCGTTTTTAGAGGATAATTCTTGCGCCGATAAAATACGTAAGGGGGGATATTCGGTAGCAAGATGGTCTGCCTGAAAATCATTGGTTGTGTAGTTTACAGAGATATTGTTTCCGCTTACTACCCCGCCTTTGCCGTCTTCTATGCGCACGGGTCCGCGGGAAGATACCGTAGTGTGGGTTTGGTCAAAGGTAATTTCTTCTCCTGTTACCGTACGGGTGGTACCTTGCGGAGTTTGTTGTTTAAGGGTTACATCCCCTTGCAGGGTAATAATTTTTGTATCGGGTTGCAGGGTGGCCTTATCGGCCGAGAAAAAGACAAAGGCTTCGTCATTGGGGGCAGGCAACGTGCGTTCCTGGCCCCAAAGCGGCAGCAGCATACATAACCATATACAAACCGATACAAGCCGTTTCATGGGTGCAAATCGTGCTGGGCACGGTAAATGGCATACATAGCCGCCCCTACGCCCCCTATGTTCGGATTTTTGGATACCAACAATTTTAACTTTTGAAACGGGGTTTTGATTTGTTGGTTATCTAACACGCGGCGCAGTGCCGGCATAAAATACGGGGCCGCCCCGGATACCCCGCCGGTAAGTACAACGGTATCTAAATCCAGTAGCAGTACGGCATTGGCAATGCCAATACCCAAATAATGCCCCATGTCTTGCCATACTTGCAAGGCTTGCGGGCAGTGTTGGGCGGCGGCTTGGGCTACCTGTTCTACTTTAAAATGAGGATGTTCTTGTAAAATTTTAGCCAGCGTGGAATTGGGGTGGTCAACCAAACACTGCATAGCGCGGCGTTTGATGCCAATAGTGCCCACAAAGGCCTCCAAGCATCCGCGTGCACCACACCCGCATAACGGGCCGGTGTGGGTATCGGCAATTTTCATGTGTCCAATTTCTCCGGCCGTACCGTGAGAACCCTGGTATAATTCTTTATTTAAAATCAGTCCGCCGCCCACCCCGGTGCCCAGCGTAACAATCAGCACGTTAGTGCCCTGGCGTTTTAAATCTGTTTCATACACTCCCCACGCGGCCAAGGTAGCATCATTCACCAGATACGGGCGGACTGCGGTATATTTTTCCAGTTGGTCGGCCAGGGGCCAGTCTTTTACATCTGTAAATTTTAAATTGGGGTTATAACGTAAGATGCCTTTTTCCGGGTCCACATCTCCGGGTGCTCCTACGGCTACGGCCACGCGCTGGTCCGCAAATTCAGATTTGATAGACTGGATAAAATCCCCTATTTGGGCCACAAACCCTTTGGCCCCTTTGGAGTAATCTGTTTCCAGTTTTTCTTGCCGGAAGATTTCTCCGTGGTCGTTCATTACGTACAATTTTACAAAGGTTCCGCCGATATCTACACCAATACCAATCATACTTACTCCTTGCTTTTGGGATGCGCGTGGTCATACACGCTTTTTAACTGGTCCAGGGACACGTGGGTGTAAACTTGCGTGGTGGATAAACTTTTATGCCCCAGCATTTCCTGCAAACTGCGTAAATCACACCCATGGTTGAGCAAATGGGTGGCAAATGTATGGCGTAAACTGTGCGGTGTAACCCGCCGTGCCAAATGGGAAGCAATCGCCGTATTTTTGAAAATATAAGCCAGCCCATCCCCGGTTAACGGTTTGCCGTTTTTATTTAAGAAAAGTGCATCCTGCGGTTGCGGATGGGGGCGGCAAGCCAAATAATCTTTTAGGGCCTGCAAGGCCGTGGCTGTTACGGGCACTAAACGTTCTTTACGTCCTTTGCCCAATACTTTTACAAGTCCGTTAAAAAAGTCCACGTCCCGTATTTTAAGCCCCGTTACTTCGCTACGGCGTAACCCGCTGGAGTACATTAGTTCAAACAGGGCTTTATCGCGCGCGGCAAAGTGTTTGCTTTGTGCGGCGGTATCCAGTAAGCGGTCTGTTTCCGGTTCCGATAAAAATTTAGGCAGGATTTGCTCTTTTTTAGGGGCCGGTAACAAGGCAAATGGGTTTCGTTCCAATTTGCCTTGCCGCAACAAATACGCCGCAAAACTACGTAGCGTGGCAATTTTGCGTAGCAGTGTATTACGGGCCGGTTTTTCTAATTGCAAATAAGCCAAAAACGTGCGCAACGTGGCGGGTGTAAGGGCGCGCTCTGGGGTGATGTGGCGTGCCTGGCAAAATTGGACAAATTCCGCCAGCCCGGTGCGGTAGGCCCGCAACGTTTGCGGCGAAAAATTTTTCGCGGCCAATTCGGCTAAAAAGGCATCTGTCCAGGTGTGCATAACAGTTATTGGGCGTTTTTCTTGGCGTGTGCCTCTTTAATTTGGGCAATTTCCTCGGGGGTTACCTGCACAATGGTTTTACACTTGGGGTAACCGGAACAACCCAAAAATTCCCCACGTTTAGATGAACGCAATACAAACGGTTTTCCGCATTTTTCACACAAACGGTCAGTAACAATAGGGCCGGTGGATTTGACTTTGTGGCCTTCTGCGTCTAGGGAATAGGTGTTTTTGCAGGCCGGATAGCCCGAACAGGCCAAAAATTTGCCGCGCCGCCCCATGCGGATGACCATAGGTTTGCCGCATTTTTCGCAGACTTCGTCTGTTTTTTCGGGTTGTACTTTTTCCCCGGTACTGGAAAGGTTGATTTTGCCTTTGCACGTGTCATCACTACACACCAAGTATTCCCCAAAGCGGCTACGTTTTTTAAGCATCATTTTGCCGCAAATGGGGCATTTCTCGTCTGTTTCTTTAGCGGCCGGGCGTTGCATGCCTTTATCCGCTTCGGCCAGTTCTTTGCTGAAATTTCCGTAGAAGTTGGCGAGCAGTTCCACCCACTTTTGGCCGCCTTCGGCTACTTGGTCCAGTTTTTCTTCTACTCCGGCGGTGTAGGAAAGGTCCATAATTTCCTTAAAGAAATCCTTCAAACTATCTGTAACGGTAATGCCTAAATCGGTAGCCACCAATTTATTGGATTTAGGCTGGCGCGCAATGTATTTGCGGTCAATAATAGTTTTGATAGTAGGGGCATAGGTGGATGGACGGCCAATGCCGTGTTTTTCCAGCGTTTTGATTAAACTGGCTTCGTTGTAATACGGGGGCGGGGTGGTTTTGTGGTCTTTTGTTTTTAGTTCAACCAGTTTCAGTTCGTCTCCTTCGGACAAAACAGGTAATAGGGTGGAGTTTTCGTCCTTATTATCATCTTCTTCGTCTTTATAAATAGACAAATACCCCAGAAACTTGACGGTGCGCCCGGTGGCACGCAAGAGGCAGTCTTGCTTTTCCCCGGCGGCAATATCAATAGAAACGGTGTTAAAGACAGCATCTGCCATTTGGCTGGCCACAAAGCGTAGCCAAATCAGTTCATACAGTTTGTACTGGTCGGCTGTCAAAAACGGTTTCATATTTTGCGGCGTGCGGCGCACGTCCGTGGGGTGGATGGCCTCGTGTGCTTCTTGTGCCCCCATTACCTTACTCTTAAACACATTGGGCTTGGCAGGCACAAACTGGGCCCCGTATTTCTGGCCGATAAACTCTTTGGTTTGTTCTTGCAATAATTTAGATACGTTGAACGAATCTGTACGCATGTAGGTAATTAAACCGACGGTCTGCCCCTCCACATCAATCCCTTCGTAGAGGTGTTGGGCGGTTTGCATGGTTTTTTGGGAGGAAAACCCCAGTTTATTGTAGGCATCTTGTTGTAACGTGCTGGTAATAAACGGCGGTTTGGGGTGTTGTTTGACTTCCTTTTTCTCTATTTTGGCTACTTTGTTAGGGCCCTGGCGTAGTAAAGCGGAAATGGGGGCTAAACTTTCGGGCGTGTCAAACACCGTTGTTTTTACCTTGTAATCTTCGGCAAACAGTTTATACGTTTTGGTTTGTTCCACATTTTTGCCCCGGTACTTGGTAACGCGGGCCCAAAAAGAGGGGGCCGTACCCGGCTTTTCAAATTGGGCACCCAAGGTCCAGTATGCCTGTTCCTTAAAATTGGCAATTTCTTTGGCCCGTTCAGCCAGTAAGCGTACGGCTACGGATTGTACCCGCCCGGCCGAAAGCCCGCGGGTAATTTTTTTCCACAACAGCGGAGAGAGTTTGTAACCTACAATGCGGTCCAGCACGCGCCGGGCCTGTTGGGCATTGACTAAGTTTTCGTCAATTTTGCGCGCGTGGGAGAAAGACTCTTTAATGGCGGTGGGGGTAATCTCGTGAAAGAAGATACGCTGGTAGCGTTCTTTCGGTAATTTTAATAGTTCAATTAAGTGCCACGCGATGGCTTCGCCCTCGCGGTCAGGGTCGGTAGCCAGGTAAATTTCCGGGGCGGCCTTTGCCAGCGTAGTTAGTTCCTTGAGCATTTTTTTGGCGCGCTCTACAGGTTCGTACGTAGGGGTAAAATCGTGCTCAATATCTACGCCCATATCGTGTTGGGGCAAATCGCGCACGTGGCCAAAGGAACTGCGTACAATAAAATCACTGCCCAAAATTTTGCTAATGGTTTTTTGTTTGGTGGGAGACTCCACAATTACTAATTTTTTACCTTTGCTGGTTGCTGCCATAGTTTCACTTCCTTACTAAATTAAAATTTACTTTTGCTATACAATCCGTTTTCACAAGACAAAAACCCTTTTACTTCCAATTCAAAGAGTAGTCCGGCCGTTTCCGGCACATCCGCCCCCAGGGCCAAGGCTACTTGGTCCAAACTGACCTGCCCGTCCGCCACGGCCTGCATCACTTGTTGCTGGCGCGGAGGCAGTTGTTCCTCGGGTTTAGCCGGGGTATCGGCAATACGCTCAAAAAAACGGTTATCCAGGCCAAAACGCTGGGCCTGTGGTATATAGTCTAGTATATCTGCCACACAGGTTACAACCCCTGCCCCCTCGTGAATGAGGGAATTGGGCCCCCCGGATTGTGGGCTGTCAATCGGGCCAGGTACGGCCAGTACGTCCTTGCCTTGCTCCAGGGCCAGTTTGGCGGTAATCAGTGCGCCGGACTTTACTTCCCCTTCCATGACAACCACGGGTTGGGAAAGGGCAGCAATGATGCGGTTGCGCCGCGGAAAATGAAACGCGTTGGGCGGTTTATTAAACGGCAGTTCACTGATTATAGCCCCGCCGTGTTCAATGATGGCTTTTTCCAGCGCGCGGTTTTCAGGCGGATAACAACGGCCAATACCTGTGCCAATTACCCCCACGGTGGGTTTTTTAAGTTGTACCGCCGCCGTGTGGCAAACACTGTCTATCCCGCGGGCCAGGCCGCTAACAATAGTTACGCCGCATTGGGTCAGTTCGGTAGCCAGTTTGGTGGCTACGCGCCGTCCGTAAGGGGTAATTTTGCGGGTACCTACCATGCCTACGCATGCGTGGTTTTCGGGGGGCAATTGCCCCAGCACATAAATAGCCACCGGGGCCTCTTTACAATTTTTTAAAGATTGCGGATATTCTTCATCTTCCGGCAGGTAAATATGTCCGCCGATTTGGGCGGTTTTATCCCATTCTTCTTGCGGATTGATGGCGAAGGCTTCTTTGAGTAAATTAGCCGCGGTGGAAGGGTTTAAATTTGCCTCCCGCGCTAAAGTGGGGGCATCTTGCTTTAAAATTTCCTGTGCCGAGCCAAAAATTTCCAACAACCGTTGCAACCAATCCGCCCGGAAATATAAAAATGCATTTAGGCGGATGCGGGCTAGCCGTTCCTCTGTAGAAAGGGCCGTGTTCATAGGTCCGCCACTCCTTTGCGGTCTAACGGCCGATACTGCATCACTTCTACCAAGTGTTTGGTTTCAATGTCTGTTTTGCCTTCCAAATCGGCAATGGTGCGGGCTGTTTTTAAAATTTTATCCAAACTGCGTGCACTAAGGCCAAATTTGCGCATGGCGGCTTCTAAGATAGCATCTGCCCCTGGCGGAAGTTTGCAAAATTCCTTAATTTCACGAGGTGTCATAAAGGCATTAGCCGTGGTAGCAGACCCTTCAAAACGCTTTTTTTGAATGTCCCGTGCGGCCAACACGCGCGTGCGGATTTGGGCAGAGGTTTCGCCCTCGCTTTGTTGTTTCCAGTCCGTAAATTTGACGGGATTTAAATTGACGGTTAAATCAATGCGGTCCAACAACGGGCCTGAAATGCGGCTTTTATAACGGTTGACCTGCATAGGGGTACAGGTGCAGGGTTTTAGAGGATTGCCCAAATTGCCGCACGGGCATGGATTCATGGCGGCTACGAGGGTAAAACGAGCCGGATACGAAACCGTCTCTTTGGCGCGGGAAATAGTTACTTGACCGTTTTCTAAAGGTTCGCGCAGGACCTCTAAAGCGGAACGGGAAAATTCGGCAAATTCATCTAAAAATAAAACCCCGTTATGGGCCAGGGATACTTCCCCCGGGCGCGGTGTAGAGCCGCCGCCAATGAGGGCTACGTCGGAAATGGTATGGTGCGGGTCCCGGAAGGGGCGTGTGGTAAACAAATGACTCTTGCCCAGCAAGTTGCAAATGGAATATATTTTTGTAATTTCCAGTGATTCTTCTTGTGTGAGAGGGGGCAAAATACCGGCAAAGCGTTTAGCCAGCATGCTTTTGCCCGTTCCCGGTAGCCCAATCATCAGTACATTGTGTCCGCCGGCGGCGGCAATTTCCAGGGCGCGTTTGGCCAAGGCTTGGCCTTTTACTTCGCTAAAATCTAATTGTGTTTGGGAAATTGTTTCGTCCGGGGGAACATAGGTAATTTGTACAGCAGATAAGGGAATTTTTTCTTCTAAATAATCAGCCAATTCCCGTAGGGTATGCGGGGTAATAAACGGGGCGGAAGACACTTGCCCTTCCAACCTGTTTTGCGGGGGGATAATAGCCGTTTTGCCTAATTTTTTGCAGGAAATGAGCATGGGCAGTACGCCTGCACACGGGCGCAAGGTGCCATCCAATGCCAGTTCGCCCAGTACCAAAAAATCAGTAATTTTGGCCTGCGCGGTTTGACTGAGTTGGCCGCTGGCAGCCAAAATGCCCAAGGCAATGGGTAAATCAAACTGAGTACCGCTTTTACGCAGTTCAGCCGGGCTTAAATTGACGGTAATGCGTTTTAACGGGAAATCAAACCCGCTGTTGCGGATGGCAGCAACAACCCGGTCTCTGCTTTCTTTTACTTCTACATCCGGCAACCCTACTACGGCCAACGTAGGTGCGCCCGGCGCAATATCTACTTCAGCAGATACTTCAAAACCTTCAATGCCTTTAATTGTTCCCGTAGTAACCGTGGCCAGCATATTAGTTAAAACTCATAACCACGCGGGAGGGGGTAATTGCCTGTACGGTAAAATAAATATTGTATTTACGTACAATTTTAGCCGTCAATTCTTCCGGTGTGGATATGTTTGCCGAAATGTCAAATTGCGCTGACGAATTGGCATAACGCACTAAGTTAAAATCTTCAATTTCCCGCAGCGAACGCAAAATATCCTGCACCTGTTTTAAGCGTTCAATAGTATTGATATTTTTAATGAGCACCTGATATGTTTTTGCTGAATTAATAGCCGCATTGATGGGTTCTAAAAGTTGCTTGGCGGCCGCTTCGCACGCGGCCGAAATAGCCTTTTGGGCGGCAATGTTATCCAGCGGGTCTAAACCGCTTTGTTGGGCGGCCCCTTCGGCAACTACGCTATAATTGTTGGTGGCATAGGTGCGTATATTGGCACGTGCCCGGTAGGATTTAAAGGGGGAACTCATCCCGGGCAGGGCGGCCAACGGGTTGGTTTCTACGTCTGCCATAATCACAAAGCGGGCTCCTTCCGTGCGGGCTTTGTCAATCGTGGGGTTGGGGTTTTCCAGGTTGTTTTGGCTTAAGTTATCCCCATTGACTAAGTTATAGGGTTGCGTTTTAAGTACGCGGTAGATGGCTTGTTTACAATCTTGGGAAAGGGAAATATCTTGCCCTACCGTTTCGCGCGAAGTAACAATTACCGTGGTTTTTTTGGCAAATGCATTATCTTCCGATTCTTTAATCAAAGCCCCAATATCTTTGACCAGTACCATGGCTTTAATTTGGGTGTACCAATCATCCCCTTTGCGGTATGCTTTTCTCACATGGGATTTGCGGATAAACCCGGCCGATTTTGACGTAATTTTATCCTCTACCAACTGGGCCTGTTCCACGGTTGTGGCGGAGGAGATAAATACCCCGGCTACTTTTTCTACCGCGGCTTTTTGGGCGGCCAGTTCCCCGTCTTTTTTGGTTTGTTTTAAATTGTTTTCGTCATACGGAACTAACGATTCCGCCAGCACGTATTCACCTTCCCCTTTGGGGCCGATACGTATGGAAGAACACGCGCTGGATAGTACCAGCGCGGCGATTAAAATGGAGCCTATTTTTTTCATTTTTTCTCCTGGGGGTTTAACCCGGCCTGTTGTAAATATGTGCGGGGCAGCCGCAAAATAACGGTGCAGCCGCCGTCTTCTAAATATTCGGTTTCTACCAGTTCCATGTGTTGGATCATCCCTTGGGTAGAAGTATCTACACTACTCCCCATGGTTGTAGCATCTACCACTTGCACATGGGCTTCTAAATCCGTACCGAAAACGACTTCACTGGCACGCTGGTAGGCGTGGGCAATGGCGGCCTCACGGCTGAGAATGCGCCGCTGGGAGTCTGTAGTATGTTGGGGGTTGGGGGCCCCAAAACCGCGTACCCAAAGGTAGTTATCATCCCACAGTGTGTCGTTAAAGGACGGGGCAATTTGCCCATTTGTAACAGCAGATTTGAGCGTGTGCCCGCAGGCAACAACCAATAGACTGCATAGTAGTAATGCGGCTAATTTTTTCATACTTACCTCATTAGTTCAGAAATTACCTTTACATAGGTACTGGGTAGGCGGACATTTTCATAATTGATAATGCCGCAACGGATGAGCA
The DNA here is from genome assembly GCA_045606825.1 of Elusimicrobiaceae bacterium. Lineage (GTDB taxonomy): Bacteria > Elusimicrobiota > Elusimicrobia > Elusimicrobiales > Elusimicrobiaceae > Avelusimicrobium. Next base: position 152,102 of record JAZUSQ010000022.1, on the reverse strand, counting down.
TGATTTCCAACATGTGCGTCAAAATATCGTAAAAGTTTTCCCGAACAGACGGATCACATGCCCCTGGTTTGGGGCCTAAAATCACGGCCCCTTTTAACTTTTTGTTGTCGCATAAGTTGGCAATTTTAAAGGCCGAGGAAATGATATTCTCTGTGGCGTAAGAAGAACGCACCACAATTTCAAACCCGCCTTCTATGCCCAGTTCTTTGGCACGTTGTTGCAAAGCATATACCATCCAATTCATCATGTCCGAACAGTTTTGCGGATAGAAGAAACCAATACGGCCCCATTCCCCGTTTCCAATAGTGGAAAGAGAGGTAATGGTTGCCGGGTCTTTATCTACCAGTTCACTGGATAAATCTTCCCCTCGGGTAGCAAGGAGTTTTTCAAAAATACCTGCTTGGGATTTTTGTTCCTCCGGCATATTGGAATAAATTAAATTTTCCAATACTTTTAAGCGACGGATGCTACGCGTAACCGTGCCCAATGTCATTTGGGGGGCCCCAAAAAATTCCTCTATTTGTGTATCATTTAAATCTACCCCGCTTTCCAAGAGCATTTTTTTCACAATGCGGAAATGCGTAGCCCCGGTTGCCGGTTTTAATTCACTAATCCAACCGGAGTCCAATTTAAAATTAATCAGTTCCTCCAATTTTTCCAAACTTTCCGGTGGATACTTGGAGGTTATGACAATTTGTTTCATGTCCTTAATAAAGGTGTTGAGTAATTTAGAAATAAAAGCACGGTTCTGTTCGTTAATGGCTAATAGATGGATATCATCAATTAGCAGCACACGTACCGATTCCATAAACTGTTCAAATTTCTCAATATTTCCTTCCATGACATAGCGTTGTATCCCGCGCGATAAGCGCACACCGTTTGTCATAAAAATGTGTTCTTGCCCAAACTTTTGGCTAAAAGCGTAGGCCAGTGCATTTAGAAAATGTGTTTTACCGGTACCTGTACCGCCATGCAACACAAGAGGGTTGTATAATTTGCCCGGGTTTTCAATAACAGATACCGCAGTGGCATGGGCAAAACGGTTTACGGACATAACCATATTGTTTAATGTATAGGTTGGCACAAGGGGCACTTCCAGCGGCCAGTTATGTTTTTTAAGTTCCGAAACCGGAATTTGGATGGAGTGGTCTATATTTTTTGTTTTGGCCAAACGGATATTTTCGGCGGTACGCTCGGGGGACATGGTGCTGCGTAACGTTTGCGGTACCGTGCCGGAGGGCGCGTTGGTATCTTTGCGGCGTAAACGCAAGACAGTTTTGCCCAGGGCTTCTTCATCTTGCGCCGGTTGTGGTTGAGCCGGGGCTTGCGGGGTAATTTTCTTTAAGCGTAATATGGTCTTGGCATGGGGAGCCTCTTTTGTATCCGCAATTCCTTGGCGCAAGGACACTGTTTTTTCATACTGGCGTTTAATGACTTCCGTATTAAAGGTGGTTTCCAAATTAAACGTTTTGTCCAATTTTTCACCCCGTACCGTAATTTCGGGCAAGTCTGTTAAATCGCTTGGAGTGGAGTGAGGAGGAACGGTAGATTCCAACCTGTCTTCTTCCGGTAACCCTTCCAGGGAAGCGTCCGCCAATATAGATTTAGGTTCATTAACGGTAGAAGCCCCTAATGTAAACGGGACCGTCCCGTTAGAAGATTGCGGCGGATTAGGTAAGGGGGCAGCGGGCTGTTTGTTGGAAACAGGTGCGGCCGGTGGCTGGTTGGTTGGTTGTTCCGGTTTTTCTGTAAAATCCATAGTTTTCCCTGTTAAATTATTCGTTAAATTATGTACTTCTTCTACATCTGTTTGATTAGTTTGTTCCTTTAAATCCTGGTCAAACACACTAAAGGTGTCTGTTCCGGTCGGGCCGGCCTGTTGCAATTTTTGGCCTTTTTGCTCTTGGATGGACTGGTTTTGCAACGGGGTCTTTTCTACATCTAAAAAAATATCATATTTCGTTTTGGCTGACAAGATATCCTCAAGTGGCATTTTATCTAGCATAGACCCTTCCATATCTTTAATCAGCATGTCTTCATCCGCAATAGATAAAGGCGGTTGCGTGGGTAGATGTTGGCCGGTAGAAGCCTGCGGCGGTTGGGCAGGGCCCAAATCAAGGGGTTCAGGTGCAACAGCATCCGCCACTTGTTCCGGGGCGGGTTGCGCTGCCGGTTGGACGGAGAGTTCAGCCGCTTTAGTGTCAGACACCTCTTGCCGTGTTGTAGGAGGAAGAGAATCGTTTTGTTCTTGGGGAGAACTGCCCGTGGCAAACATCTCTGCTGTAGAAATTTGTTGGGCTTGAGGAATTTCTTCCCCGGGTTGTATATTCATATCCGTTGCAAAGGATAAATCCAGTTGCGGCTTTTTTTGGGGAATCTGTTGTAAATTTCCCTGGAACATACTGGCAGAAGGGTCTAACGTAAGGAAAGTAGGAAAAGCCTTATCTTCAAAGGACGTTTGGGCATTAAATAACGGGTCTCCCAATACGCCACCCGGCACAAACTGGTTAATTTTATTGGTTAATTCTACGGCTTCCTTTAGGGCCGTATGCAACTTATCCTGTGTACCTTCATCCAAGTCAACAGGTAATTCAAACGCATATACATAAGGGGCTTGGGCCGGTACGGCCTCTTTCACATACCCTTTTAGTTTTTTTGCTACCAACCGGGCATCATGTTCGGTACCGTTTATCAGCACGGTATAATGGATGGACCCGGTGTTATCAATACGGCTGGCAATTTCCCAATTATCAATCATTTTCCCTCTAGTATATGTACCCCGGCACTGGCCCCGATACGGGTTGCGCCTGCTTGAATAAGTGTGTCAAAGTCGGCCCGGGTACGAATCCCGCCCGACGCTTTCACCTGCACGGTAGCCGGAACAGAGGCCCGCATCAGGGCTACATCTGCGGCCGTAGCTCCACCCCCGTTAAACCCGGTGGAAGTCTTTACAAAATCAGCCCCGGCTTGGGCGGCTAACTGGCAGGCTTTTACTTTTTCTTCATCCGTGAGTTGGGATGTTTCTATAATTACTTTTAAAACTTTTCCTTCGCACGCGCGGCGTACGGCTTGTATATCGGCCAATACAGCAGGATAATCTTGTGCTTTCAATGCCCCCATATTGATGACCATATCCAATTCGTCTGCCCCGTTTTGAACGGCCTCTTGTGCTTCAAATGCCTTTGTGGCCGAGGTAGTTGCCCCCAATGCAAACCCAATGACCGTACACACCTTTACATCACTGCCTTGCAGTTGTTCACGCGCAAATTTTACCCAATAGGGGTTCACGCACACACTGCAAAAGCCATAGTGTTTGGCTTCCTGGCACAAGCGGGCAATATCTGCCCGGGTGGCAGTAGGTTTTAATAATGTATGGTCAATGAGTTTGGCGGGGTTTTGCATACTTAGTTAAAGTTAATAATGCGGGCAAATTTTTCCGCAATTAAGGACTGGCCGCCCACCAAGGCACCATCCACATCCGGCTTAGCCATAATTTCGTCCACATTGGTGTCTTTTACACTGCCACCATACAAAATGCGGGTGGCTTGGGCAAAATCATCCCCATAGGTTTTGGCCAGTTGGGCGCGGATAGCGGCATGTACTTCTTGCGCTTGTTCGGGAGTGGCGGTTTTGCCGGTACCAATGGCCCATACGGGTTCGTAGGCAATAATGAGCCCTTTTAATTGGTCGGCCGTGAAGCCTTTTAAACCGTTAGTCAATTGGCTTTCAATAACGGCCAAGGTTTGGTTGGCTTCGCGCTCTTGCAAGGTTTCCCCTACGCAGAAGATAACCGTTAAGCCATGGCGCAAGGCAGCGGCTACTTTTTTATTTAAAATTTCGTCTGTGTCGCCAAATACACTGCGCCGTTCGCTATGGCCGATAATGGTGTGTGTGGCACCGGCATCTTTGGCTTGCACGGGGGAAACAGCACTGGTAAACGCACCTTTATCTTCCCAATGTACGTCTTGCGCTGAAATTTTAATTTCACTGCCTTTGGCACTATGGGCCGCTACCGCTAATGCGGTGTAGGACGGTGCAATAATAATTTCGGCTTGGTTTTTGTTACCGGCTTTGGTTAACGCATTCACTAAGGCAGTAGCCTCGGCAATGGTGTTGTGCATTTTCCAATTTCCGGCAATAATCGGTGTTCTGGACATAGTTAAAACCTCTATTTATAAAGTTGTAGTTCTTGCAAAACAAGATACTCTCTTGTACATAGTAACATAAAACGGGGCAAAATAACAAATTTCTTCCTAATTTGGTGCCATACGTTGTTGCAATCCAGCTTGAATACCTCCGCCCTTCCGGGCGCGTACCGTCGGTATACTGCGCCGGATTGCGCCTAGTCTGGCGCCAAATTCGTTTGAAATCAAATTTCTTTTTTATCACCGGCCGATACAATGTTGCGTAGTACGTGGACCAACAATTTGTCAAAATTGGGATATCCAAGGCCGCCTTTCGCTCTCGTACTTGCGGTGCTACGCACCGTCAGGCAGACGTACGCCACGCTCAACTTGCGGCCTTGCCTATCCTCAATTTTGGCAAATCAGGGTACTGGCTATTTTACCCGGTGCTGGTGTTCTACCTTGTTGCGCCCCGGCTTGAAAACTTCCACGCTAGTGTTTTTAAGAGCGTCTTTTTAAAAAATGCTTGACGCGTTTTTTTTTTTTGGTAAATTTGAGGTATATAAAACAATCATCTTGTATAAATAGAGGAGTATGTACGTGAAAATAAAATGCAGTAGGGGGCTATTTTTAAGCAAAAGCGGGTTTACGCTTATTGAACTCTTGGTTGTTGTGTTAATTATTGGTATTTTGGCTGCCGTGGCTTTGCCGCAATATAATAAGGCAATAGAAAAAAGTCAAGTAATAGAAGCTGTTTCTGCGTTGAAGTCTGTAGCAAATGCGGAGGAAGTGTATTATTTAGAAAATGGAGAATACACAACTGAGTTAGGAAAACTTAGTGTAGATATCCCACTTGCGCCAAATTACATTAGCCTAGCAGAAGCAAATAATGAACGACGCGTGATTTATGGCGGAACTAAACATACCCAAATTGACTGGGTATTGAAACATAGTACATGGTTTAGATTTCGGCCTGGAGTGTATTGCGGCGCACTTCCATCCGATACTGTGGGTACACAAATATGTAAAAGTATGAGTAAAGATGGAAAAAAAGTCGAAGAGATTGGATGTGGCGGGCTCTCACTGTCTATTAACTGTGAGTGGTACAAAATGGAAATTGAGTAAAATGTTGAGGTGTTGGTTTGGCCCATTCTAATTTCAGTTCAATAGAATGCGTTGGAAAAACCAACTTGAATAAAAAACAGATGGGAATTAGACCCATATTTTGAAAAACCCCCCAAAGTTTTTTGGGGGGTGTTCGTACCATTTTAATACTTCGCCAATACCTTTTCTTTTTCGGCACTGCTGTAAACGCGGTAGTCCATTTGTTGGAAAATAGAATCGCGCATTTCCAGGTTATACACGTAGCCTTCATCAATGCGGTTGCCGATAATTTGCTCGTAGAGTTCGTTAAACCGTTTGATGTGGTCCTTGGTGCGTTTGGTGGAATACTCTTTGGCCGTGCCCGTGGTCATCAAAAACGCCCAGTCGGACGATTGCATGAGCACCAGTTCGCGCGCCAATTGATTGAGGGCGCGGCGCAACAAGCCTTGTGCATCCGGGAAGCGGTTGGCCAGTTCCATCATGCGTTCAGAGGCTTTAATTAAGTGGCGGTAAATCCAGTCATTGCCGCTATTAAGCCACACGTCATGGTAGCCTTTATCCCCCCAACTGGACATAGACGGCTGTACCACTTGATTTTCCGGGTACATTTGCAAGTACTCCATGGGGGTAATAAGTTTAATTTCGTCCTGGTCGTAATAGATTTTTTTGAACAAAAATTCCAAGAAATCAATCCCTTCATACCACCAGTGGCCATACAATTCCGCATCATACATAGAAACCACCAACGGCTTGCGGTCAATAATCGTACTTAAATACTTAATTTGTTGCTGGCGGTTGAACATAAAGTTCCCGGCGTGTTGGGCGGCTACCTCGCGCGCCTCCCAGGGGTTGTAGGCCTGTTTTTGGTTTAAGGCCACTTTGCCGGTAATTTTGTGGTATTTCATACCAATGTTGCGGCGGACACCATCGGAATGAAGATAAGGTCTGATATAGTCGTAATCGCAATCGTAGCCTAAATCGCGGTAAAATTCACGGTAGCGATGGTCGCCTGGGTAGCCGGATTCGGCACTCCATACTTGCTGTGCCGATTCCATATCGCGCGCAAAAGCGGCCACGCCTGTTTCCGGGCAATACACGGGGGCATACACGCCGTATTTGGGGCGCGGGGTACCGTGTAAAATTCCGTGCGATTCGGTAAAGAAGAACCGAATTCCCTCTTCGCGCAAAAATTTGTCATCACCCGGGTTATAGGCACATTCAGCCAGCCAAATTCCGCGCGGATTTTTGCCAAAGCGGCTACGGTAATCGTGCGCGGCAATTTTAATTTGCGCGTTTACGCTTTCTTTGTGTACCATGAGCGGCAAATACCCGTGCGTGGCACAACAGGTAATAATTTCTAATTTGCCCATGTCTTGGAATTTTTTAAATCCTTGCAGTACATGCCCATGATAGCGGTTTTCAAATAAATCTTGATAGCGGCGGAATTTGTCATAATACATCCGGGCCACGCCTTCAAATTCGGTTCCCCGGGTGCGTTCAATTTCCTTGGCGGAAAGTTCCACGCGCTGGTTTAAATAATGACGGAAACGCTCAATAAGTAACGGATCCTCCATCATGTTGCACAAAGGCGGCGTTAAAGACATGGTCAGGCGGAAATCACACCCTTCTTCGGTTAATTTTTCAAACACGCTTAGTAGGGGAATGTACGTCTCCACCATGGCTTCATAGAACCAGTCTTCTTCCAAAAAATCCGGGTATTCCGGGTGTTTGATAAACGGCAGGTGCGCGTGTAAAACAAGCGCTAAATAACCCTTTTCATTGGCCATATTATTTCCCCGGTTCACGTACGGCTTTAATGTCTATGTGGCGCGTTTTGTCGCCCTTGGCGTTGCGCGCGTGGATAGGCAAATCTACTACTTCCCCGGCAGAAAGATGTTGATGAATGGAAAATTTGCCGTCTTTTAACTCAATTTGTTTGCCGTTAATGGTAACAACGGCATTTTTGGAGGCCGAACCATAAATGATAATTTCACAATCGGCATTGAGCCAAATATCTTCATCCTCTTGTACTTTGTCCAAATGGAGTGCAAACGAAGACCAAGACGTTGGCGCACCCGAGGTAGTCAGTTCGGTTAGTTTCCAGCGTTGGCCCACTACTTGCATTAGTTCACTGGCCCCCAGGCCGATGTAATCCGCGCCCGAGAGTTTTAGAAGTTTTTGGAAGTCTCCTTCCACAATCATCCACTTATCGTCCACAATGTTGGAGATTTTACCGGGGGGCACGGCTGTCATGTTGCTGCGGGTAACCAAGATAAATTGTCCGTCTGCCGTCAAATAGCCAATATCGGCAATATAGGCACGGCCCGATTCAGGGGCATTTATATACCAACTTTTGGCTTCAAAAATCACGGGCATATCGTAGTATTTTACGGAATTAGAACCTGTAAAATAGGCAACATCCGTAACATCATGCAGGCGGATAATGGTGCGGGCATGTTTTAGTATATCCGGGTTGTATTGGCTTTTGATATAATCCAGTGTGCTTGGGGTAATTTCCCAAAACAAAAACATCCAAGCCGGATCCTTTGGTAATAAATAACTTTCTGTTTTGCCATAGCCGGACGGAATATCCGCCTCGGTTTGGCGGTCGCGCACGAGTGGTTTTACCAGCGACGTTGACGATAAATTGCCTGCCATAATCCCTTCCCCCTTGTGTAAATATAGTAATAATGATAAAAAAGTCCACTTCTACCGAATACATTCTAGCATATTTGTGCCCCGGGTAAAGCAAAAATTTTAGTTAGTTGGGGTAAGTTTTAAAAATTCCTGGTTTTTGGGCGATTTTTTTATTATACTATAGGTACAATTTTATCTGTTTTTGGAACCGTATGCAGAATACGGGATAACTAAAAGTTGTCCACTACGCCAAAAACAGCCTAATTAGGTACACATGTTGGGCGGGTCGCTCCTGCCCGAATGTGTGCCAAATGTTTTTTATTTGTGCCGTGCACAAATAAAGAACTACGGCTGTTTTGTGTGTGGGTATCGTAGTGGACACTCCCAGAGAATGGCCGTTTTTGCATACCCCTAACAGGTAGATTGAAAATAAACAATAATGGAGAAAGAAAATGAAACATAAAAATAAACGGGGTTTTACCCTCATTGAACTGTTAGTCGTAGTGCTAATTATTGGCATTTTGGCCGCGGTGGCTTTGCCGCAGTATCATAAAGCGGTATGGAAGGCGCGCGTAACAGAAGCCAAACTGGGACTTAGTAATATGCAAAAAGCATGTGCATTGTGTGCGTTGGATAAGGGAGAGGATTGTTATAGTATGGGCATAGATCTATTAGCCGACTATGGCATAGAACTGGCCGGCGAATTGCATCCCGCAGCAGGAGCCCCTCCTTTTGCACAAAGCGGAAACTGGAAATTTGAGGTAGTAGGATGTGGGGAATTAAATACTTATTATATGCAAGATGGAAACGAATTTTTCGTTTTACAACAACTCTATGAAAATAATCAATATACAGACACAACTTGTATAGCATGGGGTAAAGGGTCCACCGCGTGCCAGCCCATTTGTGGCGGTGATCATTGCACCTTGCTTTAAACGAAATGCCCCCGGTAAAACCGGGGGCCACTTTTACGGTTTCTTTACAAACGGTTTTTGGTCCGGCTTTACATCATCGGGTACCAGTTCTAATTCGGTAAGTAGTAACGCGGGCGTTACCACGCTTTGCTCCGGGGAATTCGGGTCTTCGTAGGGGCCTACAGGGCTATGCACCACCTGCGGTTCATCCCCGGCGGCGGCAATATCGCGCAAGGCACGCGGGGTCAGGTTATTTAATTTTAAACCATACACCGTTTCTTTGTGCCCGTCTTTGCTGTACACCCGGGTAGCATAGAGCAGGGAAGAGGTATCCTTTCCAGCCGGAAATGTAGGCAAAATGTAGCAGTATTCCAATTCCAATGCGCGGCATTGGTTTACCAGTTGTTCTTCCAGTTGGTCTGTAGTTAGCGGGTGTTTGGCCTGTACAAACACATTGGTGAGCCGTTCACGCGGGAAGGATAACGGGCTCATGCGTGCATGCCCATTGCTTTTGGCTCCTTTTTCGGCCGGGCGGCTGGTGCGCGGCAGTGTGCGTAACTTTCCGCCTATCACCAGTGCTAATTCTTGCGGGGCAACGCCTTCATCATCCACAGGCAAGTAGCCGCTTAACAGTTCCCCATTAAAGTGGCTTTGCCCCGGGCGGTCATATACATCTACCAAATTAGACATCACCCGCAACCCCACATTGCCGCGCAGTTTGCCGGCGGTAGGGTCTGTGTCTGTTTTGGCAGAAAGTAAAGGTGTAATATTTTGCAAATTTTGCACCAAAAGCGTTTGGATAAAATTCCCTGCGGCTTGAGGGGTTAATAGTACGGGCCCGATATAAGTTTGTGCTTTTTTAGCGTGGTAGAGGTTGTCCAATTCGTGCAAAAGTTCATCAGTTTTTTGACGTAAAACAGACAGGGTACTATCGTTTACTTGCTCCAACCACATGCGGCGTGAAATTTCTTTTTTGTATCCGTCTTTCGTGCGAATATCAGCCTGCCATTGTACAACCAACGCATAGCGGGACGTTTGAAAAAATCCACCCAAACTGTTTAGATAATAGATGTTGGTTTGTTGCGGGGTAAACGCGATACGAAACTGCTCTATATAGGCATGCGCATTGCCGCGGGCGGATAATTCTTGCGCCCAATTTTCCAGTTGCGTTAGTGCAGGCGGATCAAATACGGCAACGGGTTGCAATACATGGGCTTGCTTACCGGGTACAAAATCGGCCCCGTTGCCAGGTAAATTTTTCAGGCGTTTATAGGCCTGTTTTTGTTGGTATAATTCCGAGGCATACGTATAAGCCTCGTCCGCAGTTTGCCACAAGGCCTGGCGAATGCCATCATAACTTTGGGCCAGCGTACTGCTGGTGCCGGGCATATACGCGTATTGGGCCCAGCGGGGGTTCATATAGGTATCGTGCGCGTAGCCTAAACTGTCGGATTGCGGGGTGCCCAAATCTAACACAACGTAGGCGTTTAGCACACTGTCTTGCGGCCCGGCCGGATATAACGCCCCCAGTGAAGCCGCTACTGTGGGGGCTACCCATGTATGTTCCAACTTATACGCCACGTAAAACGGGCGCGGGGCCCCGGGGCGTTTTAAATGCTTGAGCGTGCGGTGCATTTCGTCTTGCATGGCCTTAAAATACATATTTTCGGGCAATTTTTGCGCCTGCCCAGCAAGGGATAAACCCACTAATAGCATTAAAAATCCAAGTTTTCTCATTTTATTTTCCCTCCGCAAACGGGGGTGGCAATACCGGCGGATGCGTGCCGGATTTACCCGCTTTTTCAATTTCTAACTTACGCAAAAGGACACTGGGCGCAATGCCGGAAACAGGCACCCAGCCGCTTTCGGCCCCGCACGAGCCGTTAAATACGGCGTAATCATCCGCCGCGGCAATTACTTCGTTAAAACTAACCAATGGTGTGCCCACCATATCGGCCCCGCGTACTACTTCTTTGTGCCCGTCCGGGTAAAGGCGGTAGGCCAGTGTGGGGGTCAGTTTGAAGGTTTGCGGAAAGTCCGTTTCCGTCATGGTGAACCCGCCGGACAAATCTTCAATAATATAGCCATAGGGTTTGTGTTGTTTGCGAATTTCTGCCAGTAGTTGTTTTTCCAGTTCTTCATACGATACCGTGTTAGCGGCTAACACGCGGGTATTGCCCATGCGGGCAACCGGGCGGGTGCCCAGTTCGCCGCGGCCGTGTCCGTTAGAGGCGGCAAACCCCGCAATGGGGGAGGAACCCATTAGGAAATTTTTTAACACCCCCTTTTCCACCAACGTAACTGGGCGGGCTTTTACGCCTTCGCTATCGTACCAATAGAACCCGCGCAGGGGAACATTGTTAAAATAAGGCAAAGTAGCATCATCTATAATGGTAAGCAAAGGGGATACGACTTGCTGGCCCATTTTGTCTGTAAAGGTGCGGCCAAACGAATCCTCTTTTTGGCGGTGGCCTTCCACGCGGTGGCCCAATACTTCGTGCACAAACACGGCCATGGCTCGGTTTTTTAAAATGGCTGGCACCGTAATGGGCTCGGCCTCCGGCGCGGCGGATAAGGCTTTCAGTTCGGCCAGACTTTGCCGGACGTCCGCCAACAGTTTTTCTTCGCTGGGCAGTTCTTGTGCGCTAAGCACATCATAGGTTTTCATACGCGTCAGGTGGGCCCCTTGCGGCGTTTTACTGCTCAGGGAATACGATAACCGCGCCAGGCGCACCGGCGTTTTTAACCGGGTACCTACGGAGTCCACAAAATAGCGTGCGCCATCCTGGTAATCAAACCCAAACGAACTATCCAACACAAAGTCTTTCCCCCGCGTCAGTTGCGAGGCGTTGAGCAGTATTTCTTTGATACGCTTTGTATCAAATTGCAAAGCAGGTTCCTGTCGGCAGAAGGTTTCCTGGGGCGGAAAGGCAAAATCCGGTGAGTTATCCAACCGCTTGGAGGCATTTTGCACGTCGGCCACTACTTGGTTGTATTGTTGTTGGGCTTTCTCGGCCGATTGTTGCGTAGCACGCCATACAGCGGTAGTAAAGGCTTTCCCGTTGCCGGTAATGGCGGGCATACGTGCCAGGGTTAAATCGTACGAAGTGGGGCTGTTTTTTAAGGTGCGTGTATTATCCAAAATAGTGTTTCCTGCGCGGGTTTGCACCTGTAATACACGGTGGGGTTGCAAGCGTTCCACGCGCACGCCGTTTTCTTCTACGCTAAGACTAAAGCGTACCCAGTCTGCATAGGTATAAGCCACATAATACAGAGGCGGTTTTTGTTTTTTAAATGTTTTTAAAGTACGGGCCAGTTCAGTAGATAACAAACGGACAGGTTCTTGGTCCGCCACGGAGCAATTTTGCTGGGCATACACCGCTAACGGCAACATCAAAAGGCTGAGAAAGAGGTATTTTTTCATATAGGCTATTGTAGCATAAAAGGGGTACAGGCAGGCTAACGTATGCAAGTAAAAAGGAAAACAAAAGAGCTGAGGATGGGAGTCCCCTACAGTAAATTTCCTGACGGAAATTTCTTCCGGGCCGGGGCTCGCGGTTTTTGCCTTTCGGGCGTTGCCCTCAAACAAAAACATCGCTCCGCCCTTCGCCTCCCAACCGCGCACCCAGCAGTGGGTGCGCTGCCAAGCTAAAAAATATCCCGCACAAGGCGGGAAATTTTTTAGCTGAGGATGGGAGTCGAACCCACAACCTACGGTTTACAAAACCGTTGCTCTGCCAGTTGAGCTACCTCAGCAAAATCTTTACTATATTTTACTAATTTTTTTAGATAGTTCAAAATTTTTGCACCATCTAGTAAGTACGAACATTGTCTTGTTTGCCGGTTGGTTTGTTTTTTATAACAAACAGGCTATTTTTCGGTTACTTTGGGGGGCCATATTTTCCCGGCCACAATAGACAGAGCCAGCAATCCGACAATGACCGCCAAAGAGGCCACAATGGGTATTTTTACATGGTGGGAAAGAAGCATTTTCACCCCCACAAAAAATAAAATCACGGAAATGCCGTATTTTAGGTAGGGGAATTTGCCCGCCATGCCAGACAGCAAAAAATACAACGAGCGCAAACCAATAATAGCAAAAATGTTGGATGAATACACCAAAAACGTATCTTGCGTAATGGAAAGCACCGCCGGAATAGAATCTACGGCAAAAATGAGGTCGCTCATTTCAATGACCAGCACGGCCGCAAAAAGCGGGGTAGCAAACCACTTGGCCCCTTCTTTTACAAAGAAATTTTCCCCGTGGTAATCTGTTTTAAGGGGCATAAATTTCCGTAGTATTTTAAGTGGCAAGGAGTGAGACGGGTCAAAATTATCATCCTCTTTTTGCAGTAGCATTTTAAGCGCGGTAAAAATAAGCAGTGCCCCAAAAACGTAAATCGTCCACGTAAATAAAGAAATCAGTTGAACGCCCACAAAAATAAACACAAAACGCAGGGCCACCGCGCCCAAAATACCCCATAGTAAAGCCTTGGGTTGTAAATCGTGCGGGATGGCAAAGTAACCAAAAATGAGGATAAACACAAACATATTGTCTATGGAAAGCGAGTATTCCAACACATACCCAGTGTAGAAGGCCAAGGCATGGTGCGGCCCTTCCAAAAGCCAAATGGCTCCGCCGAATAACAGCGCAAGCGATACCCACGCCCCCACCATGACAGAGGCTTCTTTGATGGACACATGTCCGTGGTGCTTATTAAGCACGGTTAAGTCAATAAATAAGGCAATTATTACAATGAGCCAAAATGCGGCCCACATGCCAATAGATACGGCAGAAGTTACAGGTTCCATATTCCCCATTATATAAAATAGCGGCCTGCAAAAAGAACTGGTTTTTCTGGGGTTTTTTTATTATACTATAGGTACAATTTTATCTGTTTTTGGAACCGTTTAAGAAACGGAGCCCTTTAAACAAAAGGTTTGTTCAAGTCCAAAAATAGCCGAACGAGGCACACAAAGGCGACGGCCTGCGTGTGCCGAATGTTTCCCTTTATAAAAGGGGAAATACGGCTATTGCTGTAGTGGCTCTTGAACAAACACCTCAGTAGTGGCCGTTTTTCTATGGGTTTCTGGCGGAGAAAATTGTAAAAATAAACGAGTGAGAGGAAAATAAAATGACACATCCAAACACCCGGCGGGGTTTCACGCTTATTGAGTTGTTGGTAGTGATGTTGATTATTGGTATATTGGCGGCGGTAGCAGTGCCGCAATATAATAAGGCCGTTTTTAAGGCACGTGCGGCGGAAGCAATTACAATCTTGTCTAAACTGGGGGAGGCTTGGCAGGCTTGCGAATTGGCTACTCCAGGTAAGTGTAATGATGGTGAAATTGCAGGTGGGAATAATGCTTCTACCTCTGCGCAATATTGGGGAATGTTTGATCTTTCCTTTCCTGGCATATATATGGACGGAGATTGTGTAACAGAGACTTGGTGTTTCCATACTAAAAATTGGGAAATTGCTGCAGGTGGATATGACGATTTTTATGCTTATCCCAAGGAAGGAGAGCGTGTAAACGAGAACTTTTCCTTACAATTACTTCCTGCAAAGAATGTCCTTCGCTGTTGGGATGATCGGGATTATTCAGAAGGGATGAAAACCTATGCAGGGTATTGCGCCTTGTTAAACTTATAAATCGCGCACATTGACACCCAAAAGCCCAAATTGCTATAATACCTTAACAGAATTTATCTTAGTAAGGAAGGAATACTATGGCTTATAAATGTGCAATCTGTGGTAAAGCATCCGTCTCAGGCGGTTCGTATAGCCACTCCAACATGCGGACGAAAAGAACCTTTAAACCCAACCTTCAAAAACAAAAACTCGTTTTGGACGGCAAAACCCAAACGGCTTATGTTTGCACGGGTTGTATGAAAAGCGGTCTTGCCAAACGGCCGGCCAAATAAATTCTTTTTGTACCAAACTTATGCCCGTGCTACCGCGTAGTGCGGGCATGTTTCTTTTTTACGTAACTAAGGACGTAATATGACTCTTTCCAAATCTGCAAATGCCGCTGTACTGGGCGTACTGATTTCTTTTTTTTCGTACGCGCGCGCGCAAGAAGTGCCTGCCGAATTAGACCCTAACGGTCCTTGGATGGTGTGTAACATCCAAGTAACGGGGCTGAAAAACATCCGCAAAAGAACAGTTACTAAAGCCGGGCATGCCAAAAAAGGCGCACTATATGAACGGTTTACCATATCGGAAGATGTGCAAGATATATCCGCTTTGGGCAATTTTGACAGTGTGGAAATAGACATTACCCCTATAGCCGGTACCCGCAAAGATAAAGAATCCGGCACCCAATACCAATGCCACCGTTTGACGTATATGGTGCAAGAAAAACCCATTTTTGACCGTCTGACGTACGAGGGGCGCAAACATTTGGGCAAAGGGGCCATTACCCAGGCCATGACGCTAAAACTAAAAGACCCCTTTAACGAGGCAAAACTCCAGTCCGATCTCAAACGCATTACCGATAAGTACGCTGAAAAAGGCTACGTAAATGCCCAAGTGGCCTACGAACTGGAAACCAACGAAAAATTAGGCGTGGTATATGTAAAACTGATTATTGACGAGGGCGAACGTGTGCGTGTAAAGGAACTAACGTTAGATACGGATGGCACGGAAACACAACTGCCCGTCAATAAGATTATCAAAAAAGCCTCCAACCGCCCGGGAAAAGTATTTAAACCGCAAAACTTACAGAAAGATTGGGTAAAAATGATGTTGTACGGCCGCAACAAGGGGTACAGTGAGTTTAATTTATCCCAACCGCAAATTACGTATAACGATACCAAAAACGAGGCATTCATTACCTATCACCTGACCGAAGGCCCGCAGGTGGATTTCGGGGCAGTTTCGTTTGAAGGCAACAATGTGTTTACCCCCACACAACTACGTAAACAAGTGTATTTCCGCCCCGGCCAACGCTATAACCAAAAAGACTTTGACGACACCATTTCCGCTATCCAGGAACAATATGCCGACAAAGGCTACCTGCAAGCGCAAGTGATGCCTGTCAAAGACATTCAAAACGGGCTTCTCAACATTACTTTTGACATTACTGAAGGCCACATTTTTTACATTGACCATGTGGACGTAACCGGTTACGAACACACTAAAAAATATGTCTTCACGCGTGAACTTTCTATTCACCCTGGGGATTTGTACGATAACGCTAAAATCAAACGCAGTCAAACCAAAATTATGAATTTGGGTTTTATTAACGACGTACAAATTGGCCTGCAACCCACCGCCGACCCCAACAAAGTGGATTTGGATTTTAATATCGTGGAAGGCCGCCCCGGCATGTTTACCGCCGGGCTGGCTATGAGTTCTATGGATGGCTTATATGGGGAAGTGTCCATCAACCACCTCAATTTGTTTGGCCGGGCACAACGTTTATCGTTACGTACCTTGTTTGGAAAAGAAATTTTAGACTATACCGTCAGTTGGTACACCCCCTGGATATTTGATAAACCCACTTCCTTAGGGGTGGATTTGTTCAACACACGCCGTTACCGTTCTTTTGCTACGGAAAACCAAGCCTATACCGAAAAACGTATCGGCGGCCGCGTAAAAGTAGGCCCGCGCTTTAATGACGATATTTACCAACTGATGTTTGGCTATTCGTTTGAGCATATTGATATTTACGACGTAGAACAACAGTTCCAGTGCAAAGAAGGGCAGGACCCTGCCACCTGTATTGCAAAAGGTACTACGAATCTGTCCACTATTAGTACGGACTTTGCCATTGATACGCGCGATAACATTTGGGATCCCACCCGCGGGTGGCGTAACTCCCTGGGGTTGGCATTGGCCGGGGGCCCTGTAGGCGGAGATTTGGACCTATGGTACTTAAATGCCCGTTCTATTTTCAATTACACCGTGCTCAACATTGGGGGCAACTACCCCATTGTGTTTGTGCTTTCTAACAAAATAGGTTCTGTGCGCCCATACGGCCGTACCGCCGAAGTGCCTCCCTATGAGAAATTTTTCTTGGGTGGTGCCGATACCATCCGCGGGTATGAACGTGCGGGAGAAATCGGCCCCAAATACGGGGGCACTACTTACTATGTAATGAACGCGGAACTGCGCTTCCCGCTGGCGCGTGAAGGCCGGCGCAATATGGCACAGTTTGCCTTCTTCTTTGATTTGGGCAATTCGTGGGACCATTTTGATGATTTGAAATTTTCCATGGGCCCTGACCAAGACCAATTTAAAGCAGGGGTGGGTGTAGGGTTGCGTTTAACGACCCCCTCCTTGCCTATCCGCATTGACTGGGGGTATGGCCTCAACCATGCCCCGGGTGAGGACCGATCCCACTTCTATTTCAACATTTCCAACATGATGTAGGGGATTTATGAAACAACATGCACTTCTGGGGTTACTGATACTTTTGCTGGCGGGCAGTGGTGTTGCCCGTACAGAAGAATTGGCCCTGACAGAAGAAGAAAACGCTGCCGTAGCCGCCATTTTGGCCAAGGCCCAAGCCCAGCCGCAACCGGCGGACCAACTGCCTGCTCCTGCGCAAGCGCAAGCCCAGGTAAAAGAAGAACTGGACCAGCAAGAACCGAAGGAGGAACTTACCCCCGAAGAACCCGTTGGGGTTGCCCCTCAAAAGTGTTTAACCGTGGCCTTTGTGGATATTGACGAGGCCTTTAATGCGCATCCCCGTACGGTGGCTGTAAAAGAGCAAATCCGTCTGAAAATTTTATCTAAAGAAGACGAGGTAGATAGTGCCAAGGCGTTAATTGCTACATTGCAAGAAGAAAACCGCCGTCTGGCCGCGCATATCCGCCAGTTAAAGCCGTTTTATGAGCGCATTGTGGTAGAACCTCACGCCCTACTGCCCCGCCCCCTGGAAAACGCAGATGAACTTTCCTTAGGCAATATGCTCAACCGTCTGACATTTGCCGGTACGGACGTGTTTTATGCTACTCCTTTAAATACGCCCGCCCAGTTGGAAGAACTCAAAGCGCGTATTGCCTCCAATAAACAAATCATAGAAGAACGCAGTTTCTTTATGGATAATTACAAAGCCCAAACGCGCGAAGAAATTTTGCAGTTAGAAGAAAAAGAGGTCAAAGAGATTTTAAAAGACATTTATACAGAAATAAAAACATTCGCCAAAAAACGTAACATTGGCGCCGTGGTACGTAAAGACGAGGTATTATATGGCGAAAAACCCGTCAATGTAACCAAAGACTTTATTACCCGTTTGAAAAAAGCCAAAAAATACCGCAAACGCGGAAAGTAGAGGTACTTATGAAACCCGTGTCTATTGCAGAAATTGAACAAATCACCGGTGCCCAGGCTTCGGCCCGGCCGGATGTACACATCACCGCCCTATGCGCGCTGGAAAACGCACACGAAGGGGGCATTTGTTATATCACATCGTTAGAAAACCCGGAACGGTTGGAAAAACTGGCCGCTTCGGCCCTGTTTGTACCGGCGGCCGCCCAAGGACAAACAGTCCCCTTTAAGGGCGTGCTTTTCTACGCTACAAACCCGGAGTGGGCGTTTATTTTGCTCATGAAATATGTGGACAGCCAATATCCCAAGTTTACGCCGGGTATCCACCCTACGGCGGTTATCAGTGCGGGGGCTAAATTGGGGGCTAACGTGTCTGTGGGGGCTTATAGCGTAATTGAAGACGGCGTAACTATTGGGGATAATACCGTTATTTACCCGCAATGCTATATTGGCAAAGACGTAACCATTGGCAAGCACTGTCTCATTTATCCGCAAGTGGTCATCCGCGAACAATGTATGTTAAAAGATTTTGTTATTTTGCAGGCCGGGGCTAAAATCGGTTCGGACGGATTTGGGTTTACCTTTCACGAAGGCCGACACCAAAAAATCCCCCAAATCGGCAATGTGGTACTGGGTAACGACGTGGAAATCCAATCCAACACATGTATTGACCGTGCCAAAATTGCCAGCACCGTCATTGGCGATAACACCAAAATTGATAATCTAGTGCAAATTGGCCACAACGTAACCGTGGGGATGAGTTCCATTTGCTGTGCCCAAGTAGGTGTAGCCGGTACTACGGATATTGGCAACGGCGTGATTCTGGCCGGGCAAGTAGGGTTGGCCGGACACATGACGATTGGGGACCGTGCCCAAGTGGGGGCACAGTCAGGGGTAATGACTTCTATCCCTGCCGGGCAAACGTATTTTGGCTACCCGGCTATGCCCCAGCGCGACGCGTTTAAGCAACAAGTCATCTTGCGCAAATTGCCCGAAATGTACAAAGAATTTCAAAAATTACAAAAAGAAGCCGCTTCCCTCAAAAAGTTGTCTGTGTGGGGCCGGCTTAAAAAACTGTTAGGATGTTAATTATGCGAAAAACAATTACTACCCCCGCCGTAGTTAGTGGCATTGGGCTACATACCGGCGTGCCCTCTACCATGACGTTTAAACCGAGCGAAAACGGCATTACGTTTTTACGTACAGACTTGCCCAACGCTAAGCCGATTGTAGCACTTGCCGATAATGTGGGTTCCACCTTGCGCGGCACCAATTTAAAAAATGAAACAGCCGAAGTGTGGACCATTGAGCATGCCATGTCTGCCCTGCATGCGTTGGGTATTACCGATGTAGCGGTAGAAATGGACGGACCCGAACCGCCCGTAACCGATGGAGCAAGTGATGTATATGTGGAAGCCCTGCTTAAAGCCGGCATCCGGGAACTGCCCACCGAACAACCGCTTTTGCACATTAAGCAGAAAATTACCTATGCGTGCGGTAACATTTTTTATTCGGCCGAACCGGCGGATAAACTTACGTTTACGTTTGTTTACCGCCACAAACACCCCTTATTGGCACACAGTGAATATACGTTTGAATTTACGCAGGAAAACTACATCCGCGAAATTGCCCGTGCGCGTACGTTTGGGTTTGAAGAAGAACTGGCTTTCTTAAAAGCCCATGGCCTGGCCAAAGGGGGCAATTTAGAAAATGCGGTTATTATCGGTAAAGATAAATTCATCAACCCCCGTCGCTTCCCGGATGAACCCGTACGCCATAAACTATTGGATTTAATTGGAGACATTAGCCTAACCGGGCGCAAATTGCCGCCCTTGGCCATCCGTTGTGAATGCGGGGGGCACAAACATAACGTGATATTTGCTAAAATTTTAGTAGCCAATTCGGAGGACAAATGAGCGTCAGACACAATTTGAAAGAATTTTTAACGCTCCCGGTTTTGCAAACTATTAACCAGGAACAAATTAAAGCATCTATCCCGCACCGGGAACCCTTTTTACTTGTAGATGAAGTACGCGTTTTGGAGGAAGGGAAAAAATACGTGGGCGTGCGGCATGTGCAGGCAGCTGAATATTATTTTAAAGGGCACTTCCCGGGGCATCCGGTCATGCCGGGTGTGCTGGTAGTGGAGAGTATGTCCCAGGCGTTTGGCGGGGCCATGATGCGCGCTGTAGTAGGGGATAAAGGCGGCATCCCATTGTTTTTAAGTATTGATGAGGCCAAATTTCGTGGTATCGTTCATCCGGGAGATACCCTGGAAATGCCCTTGGAAGTGCTACGGCTGGGGAAAATCTCTAAAATCTATGCCGAGGCATACGTTGGTGGAAAACTGTGTGCACAAGCCACCCTCAATTTTATTTTAGGAGAACAACATGTCTAACATTCATCCTACTGCTATCATTGATCCTACTGCTAAAATTGACCCGTCCACGATTATCGGGCCTTATACGATTATTGGGGAAGATGTACAAATTGGCAAAAACAACCACATTGGCCCCTACTGCGTAATTGAAAACACCACCATGGGCGACGGTAATGAATTGATTGCCAGTTGCTTTGTGGGGGTAAAGCCGCAAGATTTATCGTACAAAGACGAACACACCCGCGTGGTAATGGGTAACGGCAACAAAATCCGTGAATGCGTAACCATTCACCGTTCCACCAATTTGAGCAAACCCACTACGCTGGGCAATTACAATTTGTTGATGGCCAATTCCCATATCGCGCATGACGTACAGATGGGAGACCATTGTATTATTGCCAACTCTACCGGTATTGCCGGGCACGTACTTGTAGAAGACCGCGTGGTAATGTCCGGCATGGTGGGTGTACACCAATTTGTGCGCGTGGGGACCATGGCTATGCTATCGGGCGGGGCGATGCTGCCCTTGGATATTGCCCCGTATTGTATTGCACAGGGCGAGCGTGCCAAATTGGTAGGTATTAACTTAATTGGTTTGCGCCGCGCCGGGTTAGACCGCAAGGTAATTTTGGAAATCAAACGCGCATTTAAAGTCCTCTTTCGGAGTGGCAAACGCTTGGAAGATGCCATGGCCGAATTGGAAGCCGCCCACCCTTGCCAAGAAGTGCAACACATGATTGATTTTTGCCGCACCTCTGAACGCGGGGTAGCCCAAGCCAAGAAAAACATGCATGAAGATGACGAATAGTACGCCGCAAAAATTGGGTCTTATCGCCGGCGAAGGCAATATGCCTGTTTACATTGCCCGCCAGGCTACCGCGCGCGGTTGTGAAGTGTTTATTACCGGGCTACGGGGCAATGCCAAAGAGAGCGATTATAAAGGAATCTGTGCCGCATTTAAATCGTTCCGCCTGGGGCAACTGGGGGCCGGGTTGCAATTTTTTAAAGATCACGGTGTAAAAACGGTTGTGATGGCCGGGCGCGTGCAACACACCTCTATTTTCATGAACTTAATGCCGGACAAACGGGGCCTTGCTTTTTTGGCTTCTTTAAAAAGCATGCAGACCAAGCATATTTTGTCGCGCTTGATAGAAGAATTTGCCAAAGAAGGCATTGCGTTTGAAAATTCCGCCTTGTTTTTAGATGATTTCTTCCCGGGCAAAGGCGTACTGTCCAAACGCCAACCTACTGCCGAAGAACAACAAACCATAGCCTACGGCTTTCAAATTGCCAAACAAATTGCCGCCCTGGATATTGGGCTTACCTGTGTGGTAAGCCAACAAGCCGTCATCGCCGTGGAAGGAATGGAAGGCACCGACCGTTGCATTGCACGCGCGGGGGAACTCTATAAGAAAGCGGCCGAAAAAGATACTTCTGTGGCCGTTGTAAAGGTGGCCCGCCCCAACCAGGATATGCGCTACGACTTGCCCGTGGTCGGCCGCGGTACGCTTAAAAGTGTGCACAAAGCCGGATTTTCCATTTTAGCCTTTGAGGCGGGCAAAACACTGGTCATGGACCTGGACGAAGTCATTGAACTGGCCAACAAGCTAAACATCTGCCTAGTAGCGGTGTAGATAACAGCGTCCTCTTGCCGTTTTTCTCTCTCCCCCCGAGAGGGGGAGAACGAGTGCGCTAGCACCGCAGAGAGGGGGTTCCCCGGTAAGGTTACGGACGGCAAATCAGTAAGCCTAGTTCTACTGACGTCCAACCCATACTTGGTTTAACGGCTTAGCGTATAAACATACTCCCAAGAGTTCTGCTGGCCGGGTTGTTCACTGCCGGACCCTAAGCTACGGCACGCCTTGCGGGCAATTTCCCCTTTAGAATAACAGACCACATCCCCCGCTTTGATATTGTATTTATCATAATCAGCAAAAAATTGAAGATACCGGATCTTATCATCCCCGGCTTGTGCGTCAGCAACGCCTCCCCAAATCCCATATCTTTCCGTACCACATTGATAATATCCAGAAACAGAGGGCGTGTATTCATAGGTGCATCCCTGGGCAGGGATTTCAACATCCAGCTCTTGCAAATCTGCGGTATATTCCCCATTTGCCAAATAATAGGCTTGTTCGGCTTGGTACAAAGCCCGCACAATGGGAACATACTTCATCAGTTTTGCCTTTTGCACCGCTACTTGGTACTGCGGCACGGCTACCGCCGCTAAGATACCGATAATTAAAACAACTACTAACAACTCAATAAGCGTGAACCCCCGCCGGGTATTTGGATGTGTCATTTTATTTTCCTCTCACTCGTTTATTTTTACAATTTCACCCGGCCCGCTAAGCCAATAAAAACGGCCCTTGCCGTTTGGGTAATGGAATGCACCCAATCATGCAATAGCCGTGGTTTATCCGAAAATAAACACTCAGCACAAAACAATGGGTTTCGAAGGCCCATTATTTTGTGCCTGATTTCGGCTATTTTTGGCATTCCATTACTCTTGTAGTTTCCTACAAGCGCACTGTATTCCGCATACAGTTTCAAAAACAGGTAAAATTGTACTTATAGTATAATAAAAAAGAGCCCATTTTTCAACGGACTTACAGGTATTTAAACAGGTGTTTTTTTAACTAACTTGCACCAACTATTTCCATTCGGCGGCCAGTTTTTGGGCAACTTGGCTTACAAAACTATTTGCCGGGGCAACTTGGGCGGCGCGTGCCAGGTGCAAACGCGCCGTTTTAGGCTGGCCCAATTTCCATTCACATAACGCTTGCACCAGTAGCCCCAGCGGGTCCTGCGGATATTGTTGTAAAAACGTGCGGGCCGCTTGCAAGGCCGCCGTATAACGGCTGTTTTGATACAGGCCAATCAGACGGAAAAGTTGAATGTCTTTGCGGTCCGGCGCCAAAAGCAAGGCCGTGTCCAACGCATGACGGGCGTGGTCATATTCCCCTAGTCCAAACGCGGCCTTGGCACTTAAAAGCCAATAATCCGGGTTG
Source organism: Elusimicrobiaceae bacterium (assembly GCA_045606825.1). Classification (GTDB taxonomy): domain Bacteria; phylum Elusimicrobiota; class Elusimicrobia; order Elusimicrobiales; family Elusimicrobiaceae; genus Avelusimicrobium. The sequence goes on along the minus strand of JAZUSQ010000022.1, from coordinate 128,654 downwards.
GTTGAATCTTCGGTCAAAGCCATGGTAATATGAATAAACGCCTGCTCATAATTGCGCTGGTTTAAGAAGGTAGAGGCGTAGCGTGCGCGGTACTGGGCGGGGGCAGTGGGGTCTAATTCAAAGACTTTATCGTAATAGGCACGTGCTTTGGAATAAAACCCAAACGACCGGTAATTTTCAGCCTGTCCGGCCAGAGCCAGCAGGTTTTCAGGTTCTTCTTGCAGGGCGCGGGCATATAACTCTTGTGAGCGGTCCGTCAGTCCGGCACGTTGGTACAAATTGGCAGCCGCCACCAGAAGCGGCACTTTTTTAGGGTGAAATTCCAAGGCTTCCAAATATACTTCCAGGGCTTTGTCCAGTTGGCCCAGTTGCTCGTAACTCATACCCAGTAGGCGATAGGCACGGGCCTCACGGCGGTTGACGTTGCCCGCTTTGTAGATGTAGGCCGTCAACTGGGCTACGGCATCTTGGTATTTTTGCTGGTTGTACAAATCACGCGCGCGGACATATTCCTGGCGGTCCCCCGGGGCGGCAAGCCCCAAAAAACCACTGCGAAACGTCGCACATCCCCCCGTAAACAGAGGAACCAACAGTAGCAAGTATAATTTATTTTTCAAATACATAGGGTAATGCAAAGAGCAGGAGGTCTTCCTGCAAGTCCTCTAAATTCTTATATGCCTCTTTTACGCCTACTTCCCCGGCGGCCTGTAATTTTTTTAGTTCTAAAGTGCCAATATCCAACACACGGTTGGTAATTACAAAATTAGCCCTCTTGGCGGATTCTTCAATCATGGCCGCGGCGCGTACGTCGTTTACCCGGTTAACATAGCCCAAAATACTGGAAGGTGTTTTGGAAGAAAAGTCTAGCGGGGTTACAGAGGCTATTACATAGTCGGCCCCCAGTTGCCACGCCGAATCTACCGGTAAGTAATCCACTACGGCCCCATCTACCAAGGCCCGGTGGCGGTAAGGTACGGGCTCAAATACGCCGGGCAGGTTCATACTGGCACGCACGGCAATGGACAACGGCCCCGAATTAAACAACACCCGTTCCCCTGTTTTTACGTCCATGGCCGCGCAAGCAAAAGGAATGGTTAAATCTTCAAATTGGATATTTCCCAAACGGTCTTCAAAAAATTTAGATAAATTGGCTGAGGTAGGTAATTTTTTTTGGAAAACAAACCGCAAGAACCCCCTTGCGTTAAAATCAGGCGTAATGGTGTTAATAGTAATATGCTCGCCTAATTCCCACAGTTTATCTGTAGGAAGGCCAGCGGCATAAAACCCGCCTACCACAGCACCCATAGAAGTCCCTGCCACGCTATCAATGGGTACGCCCGCGTTTCCCAGCACCTCCAGTACACCTACATGAGCAAAACCACGTACTCCGCCGGCCGATAACGCCAAGCCAATACGGGGCCGCTGACTTTTTGGCAAACTAATAAACCGTTGCCACATCCATTGACGTAAGATATCATCTTCACTGGCAGGAGTAAGGGCAGTTGCCGGGCAGACTAACAGACCTGCCAAGAGCAAGGCTATGCCTACGCGCCGTATGTGCATTATAAATCCTTGCCGATGGCCCATTCTAATTCTGCCTTGGCGGTATGGTTTTCACGCAGGGCTTGCAGGTAACTGTGTGCCACCTGCACATAATTTTGCAGGGCTTCCAACACGGTTACGCCGGATTTGGATGCGGCAGGCAAATGTTGTTTGACCAGGTTGTCTAGTGTTTGAAAGGTCTGCTGGCGGTTTTGGGCCTCTTGTTGCCAAAAGAGCATGGTATTAAACCGGGCCGCTACCTGTTGGCGGATTGTATCTTCTATGGCACTACGGCGCAGGGTGCTTTTGCGTTGCTCTGCCTTCTTTTGACTGAGTTGTTGTGAAAATGTATACGGAATAGGCAACCGTACCGCCAGGGATACTTGCTTGTTTTCATCATTTAGGTCCGCATCTCCCACCCGTTCGTACGCGGCATTGAGTAAAATATCCGGGTAGCGTTTGGACAGGGCTAAATCCAAGGCAATGTTGTCCAGTTCCAGCGCGTAAATAGCGGCTTTTAATTCGGGGCGGAACTCCATCGCCCATAGTTGGAAATGAGGTAAATCCCCGCTGATAGAAACAGGTTGCAAATTCCCGGCAATGGAAAGGGGGGCATTTGTTTCTTTATTTAGGCTAATGTGCATAGCCAAACGCGCTTGGGTTAATTCTTGTTGGGCTTCGTGCGCGGCGGCTTGCAGTTGGGCTAACAGGGCCGTTTGGCGGATGCGGGTCCAGGTGTCGGCAGATAATTTCCAACGGGAAACTTTTTGCCAAAGTTGGTCCGTCAGTTCGGCATATTCTTGGGCGTATAAGAGTTGGGTAAAGGATTTTTTAATGTCCAGTACGGTAGCATTTTTAACGGCTTCGTAGCGGCTTTGGGCCTGCTTTAAATTGGCACGGGCCGTTTTTACGGCCCCGTTGATGCGTCCACCCGAATAAATATATTGCGTAGCCGTAACACCTACCCCATAATAACTGTGTTTATCCAGGGTGTTGGAAGCCGGTAAAAAGCGGGAAGCCGCTACTTCCGGCAGAATCATGGGCGAATCGGCATCATACCAAGAGGCCGTACCTTGCAAAGCAAACTGTGGTAGGTAGCGGAATTTCACTTCACTCAGTCTTTGCTCGGCAATGGTAATTTCCTGGCGGGCGGTCAGAAAGTCTGTATTGTTTTCCAGTCCCAAACGGATTGCATTTTCCAGTGAGAGGTGTTCACTCATTAAACTGGAAAACTGCACCCCGTAGTTGCTTTGGGCCACAGCCCCCAGCGGGCACAAAATACCTACAATGCCTAATAGTATGTGTGTATATTTCATGGATTACGGTAGCGGTTTATTTTTTAACCGTTCCTCCACTACGTCCATCATGTGGTTAAAATCTTCCTGCAACTCTACCAACTGGTCTCCTTTGCGTAGGTGTACCCGTTGGGAAAAATCCCCCTTGGCAATGGCTTTGCAGGTTTGCTCAAAACGGTACACAGGCCCAGCCATTTTGTGTGATAAAATGGCCGAAATAATGACCACCAATATCAAATAAATAGCCGTTTTATAAAAGAAACCGGAGGCAATGGGTAAGAATTGGTCGTAAATGGGTTGCATGAGCACGGGATAGGCATCAAACAATTCATTTAAGGTAGTGCATAGTTCAAACGCCATGATAGCCAACCCACATAATACGCAAGTAATCATCAGCACCATGTAGCGCAGTTGTAGATTTTTTTTAATAAAAATAACGTGTCGTTTGAACGTATATGTAGGCGTTTGTCCGGTCATATTTATCCTAGAAGGTGGTTACATAGCGCAGTTGTAGAATGCGTTCGTTTTCATCCCCGCGCCCTATGCGGCGGAAAGCAGCATCTAGTGCCAACGCCGGGTGTAAATAAAAACGGGCTCCCATGTTAAAGCGAGAATCGCGGATGTTACGGATGCTATCCCACTCGGTCAGTAACGTAACCTGGCGCAAGACTTTATAATACATACCCGTAAAGTAATGCAGTTCATCCCAGTCAAAATCTGAAAAATTCAGCCCGGCGTTTAATGTCAGCCCAGGTACAAAAATTTCACGTGTTAAGGCCAGGTACCCGCCTTTGCGCTTATCCATATAATGGTGGGAATGGCGGTTATAGGTGTGGTTCTTTTCTTCGTAACCATAGCCGTAGCGGCGGCCGTCGTAGCCCAAGGCAATAGCGGGTAGATACAGGTTTCCGTCATAAATTTTCCATTTAGCCTGAAAGGCTGGGTCTAGTACTTTTACAGAATTAGAGGAACCGATCCAATTGTGTATAGCGGCACTTACACCAATGTTCAGGCGCGGATACACCCCAAAGTCAATACTTTCCATAACGGTGCCGTGTTCGTACACGCGGGTTAAGAAAGAGGCTTGATAGCGGTCATAGACCTCGGCGGTGGGTACGTCTATTAACATGGTTTCGGTAGAGATAGGGTCCCCTTCCTCAGCGTGTAACGTCAGGGCAGGGGCACAAACCATACCGGCAATGATAAAAATACGGATGAACTTAAGCATGTGTTTTCTCCTTATTTAATGAATAAAATGGCGCACGTCTTTTACAGTGGGTTGGGTAATTAGGCGCAAATTGTGCACATATACGCTTTCACGTGCAGGGAAAAAATCGTTTCTATCGCGTGGAAAGCCCACATCCAAAATACCTTTTTTAGCCCGGCTAGTATCTAACACAACCCCTACATTCCAATGGCTGGTAACGGTGGCATCTTGTGGGTCTTTGGGGTTATCATAATTGCGTAGTACCAACGTGCCCGTTTCAATTAAACTGGCATTTTCAATAGGTTGTGTTTTGAGGATGACGGAGGTTGTCTGGGCTTTTACACCTTTGCATGGCCCGTTGATAAAGCGCACTTTGTAGTAAGCAGAGTCATTTTGGGGACGTTGCAATAAATCGGCCAGTGAGTAGCGTGCAGAAAACTGTCCGACGTTTTCACACGCGGCAAATACGTGGGAATTTAAAAAACGTTCGTAGTCTTGGTTTGGGTCATTGCGGTCGTAGGTGGGTTGGGTGCGGCAAGCCCCCACGAACAAACAAATAGCCGCAACAAGCAGAGGAATTGTTTTTTTCATACAAAATCTCCTTCCCGCGCGCACGTGCACAGGCTTCTTATTCATTATACCCGTTTTAGGGCCGAAAATAAACCCTTACTTTTTGCCGGAACGGTTGCCAAATGCATCCAGTAGTCCCGGCAATCCTTTGTTTTGGGTATTATTTTGGCCGATAATACGGTTGATTCCTTGCACAGCAGTCTGGGCACTGCCTTGTGCCGCTTGCCCCAGTACCTCGTTGGATACTTCTTTGGCCGTATTGACGGTACTGCTAAACGAGTGATTGACCTGTTGCCCGGCTTCTACTACACCTTGCGCATTAGACAATGTATCCTGATGATACACAATATAAGGGCCGGTATATTGTGCCACTTGGGGGGCGGCATTACCGTTGCCTACAAAAATAATGGTGGCCTTAGAAGAGTCTGCCTGTGGGTTGTTGCGGTCCAACGCGGCAAATGAATTGCGTTGCATTTGTCCCACTTGTTTACCTTGGTAAAAAACTAAATGCGGTGCATTTTCATGAAATTGTTTTTTGGCATCTTCACGGGCGTAGTCCAACATTTTTTGTTTGGTTTCATCATCTGCCTGGCTTTGCTCTAATTGTTCCTGCATTTGGGCTACTTTATAGTCCACAAATTTGGGTTCAAACGGGGGATATACACCCAGCGGGTCTTCTTTGAGTTTGGCCGTATTTAATTCCATCACTTGAGCCATTTGTTGGTCCCGCTGGGGGGAGTTGGTTACCCCAAAACAATCTTGGTTGGCACAGTCTTGTGCTTGGTACAAGAAATCCAATATCTCGGCGGCACGTTTGACTTCCGGGTTGTCGTTGGGTTGGTGGGCCAGTTGTGCTAGGGTTTGGGGGTCCGTCGGGCCAAAAACCACCGTGATCGGTAAATCTTGGGGGAGTACAAACCCGGTTTGTGCCCGAAAATCTGCCGCATTTTTTATTTGCCCGGCGGCAATTTCATCCTCCGATAACGGAGCTGGCGGCAAGGGGTGGCCTGTTTCCGGGTCTACCTCGGATGAACAACCGGCACTTGGTAAGGACGAATTGATGCAGTTAAGCATATTACCTACCTCATCCACTGGCTGGCTTGCGGCAGCCTGTGCTTGCATGGCTTGTAATAACCCTTCACGAATTTTTTGTTTGTTTTCTTCGGTTAAGCGGCGTTTATAGTTTTCTTTTTCCTGCTGTTCTGCTTCGTTTTGGGGGTTAGGATATTTGGCATTGGCACTTATTGCGGCGGCCTCTTCTGCCACGCTATCCCCCGTCAGTAAATCGGCAAATTGGGTCAGTGCATGGTGCTCACGGACTTGTTGCTGTTCTTGCGGGGACATAGCGGCCCATTGTTGGGGGGTAATATCCGGGAAGGGCACGCGCACACGGCCCAGGCCGGATACTGTTTGCCCGCGGTCTGTTAAACGGGCCGATGAACTGCCGTTGTAGGGTAGTCCGCCATTATCTGATCGGACAGCCATCAGCGGGGCAGAAACGGGGCTGGCAGATTCTATGCCAAAAAATTCTTTAATTGGTCTAGTAAAACGGGCCCATTTGGAGTCAGGTATTTGGGATTGTTGGGCATGGGGGCCAAAACGGTTGGCCCGTTCTTGGCGCACATAGCGGTCATAGGGGTTTTCATGCACATTTACCTCATGCATACCCGGGTCGCTATGTTGAGGGGTAGTTTGGCGGATAAGTACCCACTCTCCTTGGTCGGTTTGAAAGGTGGCATTCCCAAAATCTAAGGCTGTCGGTTCCGGGGCGGGTTGGGCCGTACCGGCCAGGGCATTGGGTGTTGTAACGGGTAACACGCCGGGTTGGGAGGCAAAGCGGTTTTCCCCGTTGGGGAAAAACTCTTGGGCCGTATTAGGAAATGTATTTTTTGCAGTGAAGGTGCGGGTACGTTCTGCCTTTTTTGGCAAGAGTGAAAATAACCGTTTCGCAATAGCAGCTAACGGGTTAGCGGTGCTTACCTGAGGGGTAGCCGTCTGCAAAGCGGTGGTAGCCGGAGGCTGGGTTTCTAAAAAGGGCAATAGCAAAAAAATAATTAACCCGATGCAAATGATAACAAACATTCCTTTCATCAATTTTTTTTTCATAGATAATCCCTCTGTTTAGTGTATCTGTTTACGCAACCGTTTGCAAGCATTAAAACCACTTTGCAAACAACCGCTTGGTAATTTGCCAGGATTTTTGGATATGGCGCAGTAGTTTGTTGCCGCTGGAAGGCGCAGGTTCCTTGGCCGGTAATGTATAACCGGCCTGTTTAACCAAGTCTGTTAAATAGTGTACCGGCACAGCAAAATTTAAATTTTGGGTATTTTCCCCTTGCAAACTGGCAAAGGCCACGCTGATTACTTCCCCCCGGTCATTAAACACAGGGCTACCGCTGGAACTGGGCGAAATAGGGGCACTGATCTGATGCCACAAGGTACCGTTTTTTTGCAAGCGTACCTGGCTAATCAAGCCGGATGTAACCGTGTTTTGCAAGCGGCGCGGATTGCCAATAACGGTAATAGTTTGACCGGGTTGCACCGTGTCTGAATTACCCAGGGTTACGTAGGGTAAGTTTTTAGCCTGTATTTTGAGCAAGGCTAAATCGGTACTTTGGGCTTGGGCCACGGGGAGGGCTTCGCCGGATACAGACCCATTTTGAAAAGTAACATTGATATAAAGTGCGTTATTTAGTACATGGCGGTTGGTGGCAAGCAAGCCATCGTCAGTCAGCACAAAGCCGGTGCCGGTAAATGTACCTCCATCTGGCTGGAGAACATTTATGGCTACCACTGCCGGCATATTTTGCCGGGCAATATAAGCGTGGTCATAAGGTTGTGCGTACATGCTTACCCCACTAAACATCAAAACAGTGATTAAACATTTTTTCATACAGGTATTATAGCAAGAAATGGCGGTTCGGTTGAAAAGAAGCCGCAGAAATTGTACACTGTAAAAGTTGTATAAGCCGTAAGGAGTGAATTATGTCAGAAGTATTTTATGTAAGCCGCAAAAAATATGAAGAACTTTTAGAAGAACTGAAAAATTTAAAAGAAATAAAGGCCCAGTTAGCCCAGGAAATCGGTGCGGCGGCCGCCCAGGGAGATTTGAAAGAAAATGCCGAGTATCACGCCGCAAAAGAAAAACAATCCCAAACGCTCTCTTTAATTAATGACTTAGAACTGCGCTTGCGTAATGCCCAAATTACGGATGACTTAACCGTAGATAAAAGCGAAGCACGCATCGGGGCCACAGTTACCCTGTTGGACCAGGCTGCCGGGTTTGAGTTTACCTATACATTGGTCGGCCCGTCTGAGGCTAACCCGGACAAAGGATTATTGTCAGTCAAATCCCCCTTAGCCAACGGCGTGCTGGGCCACAAAGAAGGCGACGAATTTGAAGCCGATTTGCCGCGTGGCCCGCGTAAATATAAGTTGGTAAAATTGGAATATAAGTAACCTTGTGTTACAAATCAACAAAAACCCCCGGCATAGCCGGGGGTTTGTTATTACCAGTTGTAAAAACTTTCTTTCGGGGATGGGGAACTGTAGAACCATTGGATGTCCTTTATTTTTCTGGCCACCGCGTTTTCATCTACCATGCGCCAGTACATTAGGTCATCAAAGAGGCTTTCTTCTCCTTCCAATACCGTGTTACTTTCTGTAAGGGCCCGCGGATATAATAAGCCGGTTGTTTTGACAAACTCTGCGAAGGCTTGCAGTGTTTCTTGGCGTGAACGCGGTTTGGAGGCATATTTTGCCATTACCATGTGCAATTGGTTTTTACTTGCAACCAAAGCAGGGATGGAAAAATCCGGCGCGTTGTTTAGGGCAAAATCTACTTGATTATATAACTCCTTTTCCGCCGAACTGCGTGTATTCCATTTGGGTAAGCGGCCCTCTACGGCCACAAATGTTTCTACCCTGTCAATCAGATTATCGTAAAATGCCTGCTGGGCTTGAATGCCCGGGGCTTGCAGGGACTGCTGTTCTATGCGTTTATATTCTTGGTACAAGTTTGCTAAGGCTTCTTTAAAGGTTTCATACTCCAACGGATGAATTTTCGGCGCGGCCAAGAAATAAGTAACAGGTTGTTTAAACTTGGCATCAATAAACGGATTGACCATTAACCGGCGCAAATGTAAGGTGCGTTTGTGCGGGTGGCGTACCGTATAACTAAAAGCGGCCTCTACAAACGGTTTACTTAAGGTGTAATAGTCAGCCAGTTCCAACTGAAATTGGGTCAAATTTCCGTCTGCTAAGGTGTTTTCTAGTAATTCGTGCAAGAAATTATTTTGAATGAATGTCAATCCGTCTTGTAAGGTGGCCCGGTCTTGGGCAGTCAATTTGCCGGGTAACATTTCAAAATAGTGGGCTTGCCTTAATAACCCATTGGCGGCTGTGTATTCAGGGCCGTAGAATTGGTGTTCCTGGTTATTGATGGCCAGAAACTCCTTTTCAGCCGCACTTTGTGCAAATACCATATAGGGGTGTTGTGGCAAAGGAGGTAAGGCCGGGGTTTGTAATGTAGCCCGTTGTGTAGCGGCGGCCAAACTTTGTTGTAACGTTTGGTTTAATTGTGCCGCATTAGAAGGGAAACGGAACCGTTTTAGGTTCATTTTTCCTACGGTTTGCATATTTTTGGTTTCTTTTCCAAGCGCAGTTAACGCTTTTTTAATCTGCGCGGTAGCGGGCACACAAAGCCCGCTTACTAAAATGGGTAGTACAAGAATGTTTTTTATTATTTTCATACTTATACTATAGTAAGAAAAAAGCGTTTGCGCGAGGGCCTTTAGGCCCAAATGAGGTTAGGCCTTTTGGACTAGGCATGATCTACCTTTTTTTGGATAAGCCATAAACTTATAAAGACAAGTAGCATGCCCACCAGTTCCGTGCTATGTGGCATGCGGGCACGGAAAATAATATCCGTTCCCATGGCGATAATAGGGGAAAAATACGTTACACTGGCCATACGTGTGGCCCCCCAGCGTTTCATTAACGCCACCATTAACAGAAAGGCTATGGCCGATGAAAACACACCCGCGCTAATGATGGAAAGCACCAGTTTTGCGTCAAATACGCTTAAAGCGGGGGCCGGTTCGGTAACGAACGAAACAATTCCCAACACTACTACGGCAAAAAGGTATTGGTGGAATGTGTTTGCCTGCCAGGGAAGTTGGGTGTTATCCACCATAATTTTTTTGGTAAGTACATTGCCTATGCCATAACATAATGCCATAAGTAACAGGGCCAAATATCCCAACAGGGCTAACTTCCCAGCGGGAGCTATAAGGGCGGCCTGCCACTGGGGGCGCATGATGATGAGTAATCCCACCAAGCCGATGATTACCCCGGCGGCCCTGCGCCAGGTAAAACGGTCCACTCCCTTTAGTAAAATAGCCCCGGCGATAAAACTCCATATGGGCACGGTACCGTTAAAAATGCCCGCCACCGTGGGAACGGTGTGCTGAATCCCCCACGAGAGGGAAGCAAACGGCAGTAAAATAAGCAGTAGACTAATCACACACGGCCGCCACCATTGGCGCGCCGGGCATCTAAGTGGGGCATGTTGCACGGCAAACAAAACCGCAAAAAAAACAAATCCCGCCAATACGCGGCAAAACGCTCCCCAATAGGGAGGGAGTACATCTACAATGTTTTTGGACGCTAAAAACGCCGTACCCCAACACAACGCTAAACAAAATGCTAACAAGTAACTCATAGAGTTATTGTAGCAAAAACGATAGAATAAAGCCTTGAATTTACATTTGATATATTCTATGGAAATTATCAGAAAATATGAGTGTTGCGTGAAAGAGTTTTTCACAAAAATCACCGGGGTTTCCTGTAAAAATTACCCCAGAAGATACGCGTTCAAAACAATATATTTCGTGTGTTTTTATGGAAGGAACGTCGGAACGAAAAGGAGGGCGCGCAAAAAAGCCGGTACCTGCATTTTTACCACTCAAGCGTGTTGCCCACATATTTAAATAGGAGATACGTCCGCCCATTTGCAAAGACCAATCTTGGTCAGATAGGGTATCTGCTATCTCAAAAGTTAGTCCGTCTGTATTTCCTGAGAAGGAAAAAGGTAACATAAATTGTGAAAAAAAGGTGGCATAAGTACCATTTTCTAAAAAATAAATATCTTGGGCGTTTAGTAATTCACGCATATAAGCAAGCCCTTGCATAGCGCAACTTTTTTCAACGGCTTTTTGATACTGCGGCACCGCCACTGCGGCCAATATGCCAATAACAAGAACTACCACCAACAACTCAATTAGCGTGAAACCCCGCCGGATATTTTTTACTGTCATTTTATTTCTCCTTTCTAATTGTCATGCTGAATTTAGTTCAGCATGACCTGATTATTATCTTTTGACCATTAGGCTCCAATTTTCCCTGTCCCGGAAAACGCATGCAAAAACGGCTAGTATTCCTGAGTTTTATTCGGTGAACCCAACAATAATAGCCGCGGCCCCTTGCTCATGCAATAAGCAAGAAACGCTCGGTACAGCCAAGGCGATCGTTCCCTGGCTGTACCTGTACAGGCTATTTTTGGACCGAATAAAACTTTTGGATTTCCAAAAGTCTGCGTATTCTACATACGCTTCCAAAAACAGAGTAAATTGTACCTATAGTATAATAAAAGAAAGCCAAGAAAACAAGGACCGTTATACACTACCCGGCACGTGTGCTTTTGGTATAATATATATATGCGTAAGCACTTGTTTCCTATTTTGTTTTTGTTGGCCGCCGCCGCAATTTGGTGGGCTTCTTTCTCCTCCATGGTGCGTAACCCGGTGGCCGATAACAACAACCCCATTGTGGTGGTGTCCGGCTATGTGCCTTATACCCTTACCAAACAACTGGCCGGGGACACGATTAACCTCATTATGCTTTTACCGCCCGGCACGGAACCGCACGCTTTTGAGCCTACCCCCGGTGTGTTAGTGAGCCTTAAACATGCCAACGCTTACCTATATATGTCCGAGCAGTTGGAACCGTGGGCGGCCGATTTGGCACGCAGTGTACCGGGAAGTGTAGCCGTGGTAAAACTGGCAGATGTTGTGCCAGCCAGCTCAGACCCGCATGTGTGGATGTCGCTGTCAAATGCGGAGTTGTTAGCCCAACAAATTACCCAAGTACTTATCCGTATGAACCCGGGCCACCAACTGTTTTACGAAGAAAACCTCAAAAAATTTACCCAAGAAATAAACGCGTTGGCACAGCAATATCAAACCACCCTGGCCCATTGCCAAACGCGCCAGGTGGTGCATATCGGGCATTTGGCGTTTGAAAATTTAACCCGTGCATACGGTTTGCAACTGACGGCGTTAGCCGGCACCAGCCACGAGGGGGAACACTCCGCCCAAAAATTGGCCGCGTTGGTGGACGAAATTAACGCCCGGCAAATCCCGGCTATTTTTACCGAGGATACCTTATCCCCGCGCCTGGCCCAAACGGTAGCGCAGGAAACGGGCGCGCAAATTTTGCCGTTGTACCCCATTGAACACATCTCTAAAACAGATTTTAATGCGAATGTAACCTACGCGGAGTTAATGCGCCGTAACTTACAAAGTTTAGCACGGGGGCTTGTATGCCAAGCGTCTTAAAAGCGCATAACTTGCGTTTTGCGTATAGCCGTGTGCCGGTGTTGGATCGCGTATCGTTTGATGTGCACGCGGGCGATTATGTAGGGTTGATTGGCCCCAATGGTGGCGGTAAAACGACGCTTTTAAAACTACTGTTAGGGTTGGAACAAGGAAGCGGGAATATTTGGTTGTTTGATACGCCGCTTACGCAATTTAAGGACTGGCACAAAATTGGCTACTTGGCGCAAAAAAGCCCGGTTTCCCAAAGTCGGTTCCCCATATCGGCGGAAGAGGTAGTGCTTATGGGCCTGCCGCAACGGCTAGGTAGTGCCGTCAGCCGGGCGGACCTAAAACAAGTACACACGGCCATGCAACAAACCCATACACGTGCGTATGCCAAAACTATTTTTCACAATTTGTCTATTGGACAGCAACAACGTGTCCTGTTAGCGCGTGCCTTAGTTAGCCGGCCCGAACTGCTTATTTTAGATGAGCCTTCCACCGCTTTGGATGCACAAAGCCGCGGGATGTTTTTTGAACTGTTGGGCGAATTGAACCAACAACACGGTGTAACTATTTTGCTCATCACGCACGACACGGGCGAAGTGGGCAAACATATTTCTAAATTTATGTATGTGGATAAAACTGTGGTATTCTTTGGCACCAAACAAGAATTTTGCCATAGTGCCACGGTAGCCAAACACTTGGGGCCCTTTGCCCAGCATACCATAGATCACTTGCACAACCACCACGGCCATTGCCCGCTGGGGGAGAATTGTGCCGAGTGTTCCCATGCTCTTACAGGGGGAAAAGATGTTTGAGTTTTTAAGTTACTCTTTTGTACAACGCGGCTTAGTGGCGGGTACTTTGGTAGCGGTGGCCTGCGCGCTATTGGGGGTATTTTTGGTGCTTAAGCGTTTGTCTTTAATTGGCGACGGCATGAGCCACATCTGTTTAACCGGGGTGGCCGTAGCCCTGCTGACGTCTTCCAGCCCGGTATATGTGTCCGTGCCGATTGTAATGGCCGCTAGTGCAGGAATTTTAAAATTAACCTCCTCCTTCAAAATTTACGCAGATGCCGCCATTGGCATTGTGAGTGCGGTTGGCTTGTCGGTGGGTTTGTTACTTACTGCGCTGGCCGGCGGGTTTAACACGGATTTATTGGGGTATCTCTTTGGCAGTATTTTAACCGTCTCTGCCGCTGAAACCGTATGCTGTGCCATACTGTTGGCGGGGGTACTAATAGGGTTAAAACTATGTTACCGTTACCTGGTGTCGGCCTGTTTTGATGAGCCGTTTGCCCATACCCGTGGGGTACCTGTGCAAACGGTCAATTTAATTTTAGTGATGCTCACATCTGTAGCGGTAGTACTGGCGTTTAAAGTGGTAGGGATTTTTTTAATTTCCGCCCTTTTAATTATTCCGCCCGTGGCGGCCCTGTTAATCTCGCGCACGTTTAAGCAGGTACTTGGCTGGGCGGCGTTATTTAGCGCAGTAAGTGTTTGGGCGGGGATTTGGTTTTCCTTTGTGTGGAATATTCCATCGGGCGCAACGATTATTTTAGTTAATTTAGTAATTTTGCTGGCGGCATTTAGTTGGAGTAAAACCTATGCCCGCTAAAGATGTGCTTCCTCTGATTAGAGCCCTACAAACATTATATCCCAAGCACGTCATCCCGTTGCACCACAAAAATGCGTGGGAATTACTCTGCGCGGTGATTTTATCGGCCCAGTGTACAGACGCGCGTGTAAATCAAATTACGCCGCACCTATTTAAACAATATCCCACCGTGCAAGACATGGCCCGTGCTAACTTGACTGATATAGAAAAAATTATCCACTCGGCCGGATTTTACCATAGCAAGGCGTTGTCTTTACTGGAAATGTCCAAGCGCATTTGCAGTGTGTATGGCGGACAGGTTCCACAGACTATGGAAGATTTGCTTACCTTGCGCGGTGTGGCGCGCAAAACGGCCAACGTGATGCTGGGCGATTATTTCAAAAAACCCGCTGGTATTGTGGTAGATACGCACGTGAAGCGGCTGGCGTTTCGGTTAGGGCTTACCAAAAATACAGACCCTGTGAAAATTGAGCGCGACTTGACTAAAATTATCCCCTATAAATACTGGGGGTGGATTGCCATTGCCCTTATTTTACACGGACGCAGTATTTGTCCGGCGCGCAAGCCGCATTGTGCGGCCTGCACGCTTAGCAAGTTGTGCCCCCAAAAAGGGGTTTTGGCTCGTTAAGGCAGAAGATAACGGCGCATACTACCACCCGGGGTGGCATCATATGTTGCCCCCATTATTTTTTCACAAAAGGAACCTTCTTCCTCTAATATAATGCCCTGTTTTTCCCGTTCAACACAGACAATTTTTCCAGCTAGTCCTGCAGAAATGGCACTTGGTGTAGAAGGTACATACATAAAACCGCCTCCCGCATATTTGCCGGAAATTCGGGCTATGGAAATGTTGACACCACTAGAAATTTGGATAGACCAATCCGCATTAGAGCGTGTGTCATTAACACTATTATGTACATACCATCCTGTATTGCCTGAAAAATTTCCAGGAATTTCTACATCCAGATCTTCAAAAGAGGTAGCGAAAGTTCCATTTGCCAAATAATAGACTTCCTGCGCTTGCCCCAAGGATTTTAATAACGTAAGTGCCTGTGTGGCCCGGCTCTTTTCTACGGCTTTTTGGTACTGTGGCACGGCTACCGCCGCCAAAATGCCAATGATGAGGACAACGACTAAGAGTTCAATTAGCGTAAACCCCATTAAATTAGGTGTCATCCCCGATTTTGCCGTCCGCAGGACTCGGGGATCTTCCACGCACCTATTTAATAAGGAATTTCCCTTCATTTGACAACAACATGCGTTGTAGATTCCCGATAAAAGCGTCCGGGAATGACTTTTATCCTGTAGAATATCATGGGTTATTTGCGTATTTCCCCGCCGGATGCATTTATTTGTCATTTTTGACCTCTCTATAGTTAATTTGTGAAATCCACCCGTAGGAAACCATAATAAACGGCTGATAGGCTTGAACCAATAGAGATGCTTCAATAACCATAACAGCCGCAGTTTGCCACTTTTGGGTGGCAAACACTCGGCACCTACTTGTGCAAGGATCAGTTGCACAAAAAGGTGCCTCTATCGGCTGTTCTTGGATCTCTATTGGACTTTTTACAAAGTGCCACCATATTCCGCATATGGTTCCAAAAACAGAGTAAATTGTATCTGTAGTATAATAAAAATTTGGAGAGAAAACAAGATAAAATTTGGTAAAATATACGTAGTAGGTTTTTTATGCCCAACATTTTGTATTTTGAGACGCTGGATTCTACCCAAACGTACCTCAAAGACCATTTTAATGAACTAGACGATAAAACCGTCGTTACCGCCGATATACAAACCGCCGGACGGGGCCGTTTTGCGCGCCAGTGGGTTTCTCAAACGGGCGGTTTATATTTCTCTATTCTCTTAAAACCACTCAAAACAGATTTTCTGGCTAACATTACCCAACTGATGGCTTTGTCTGTCTGCCAAGCGGCCGAACAATACGGTATCCAACCTAATTTGAAATGGCCTAACGACGTACAGGTAGCCGGTAAAAAACTGTGCGGTATCTTAAGTGAAGCCATAACCCAACACGGGCGCATTGCATGCCTGGCTGTGGGGGTAGGGATTAACGTGGCCCAAACGGATTTAGCGCACGTGGGCCAGCCGGCCGTTTCATTGCGCGAATTGGGCGTAAACGTGGCTAAAGAAGATTTTATGCAAGCCGTGCTGGAATTATTTTTGCAAAGTTACCCGGCAGTGGTGGCCGAAGGATTTGCAGTCATCCGCCCGGCATATATAGAGCGTTTCCCTTTTTTGGGTAAACAAATTGCCGTGCGTAACGGCTCAACTGCCGTATCGGGTATCGCACAAGATTTATCCCCGCGGGGTACGCTGGTGTTGCAAACCGCTAACGGCCCGCAGGAAATTTTAATAGGAGATGTTATTGTATGAATGAAAGTTTAATCGGGCAAGCCGTTAACATTACCATTATCGGTATGTTGGTGGTATTTGCTTTTTTGACGTTATTAGTAGGTATGATGCACCTGTTGGGTGCGTGCGTAGCCAGGTTGGAAAAATATTTTCCGCAAACCGTGCCTGCCACCGCGCAAGATAATGCGCTGATTGCCGTAGCCATTGCGGCTGCCAGAAAATTTCAAGGTAAATAGGAGAATTTATGAAGAAAGTAAACTTTATGCTTACTGCGTTTCGCGACGGGTTTCAATCCGTTTACGGGGCGCGTGTTTTAACCAAAGACTTTATGCCCGCCGTTGAGGCGGCCAAACACGCCGGCATTACCCACATGGAATTTGGCGGCGGTGCGCGTTTCCAGGCGTTATTTTTCTATTGTAATGAAAATGCGTTTGATATGATGGACACCTTCCGTAAAACGGCCGGGCCGGATGCCAATTTACAAACGTTGGCCCGCGGTGTAAACGTGGTAGGGTTGGATAGCCAGTCCTCTGACGTTATCAAAGCCCATGCCCAACTGTTTAAAAAACACGGCACTACCACCATCCGCAACTTTGATGCATTAAATGACGTTAACAACCTCATTTACTCCGGCCAGTGCATTCATGATGCGGGCCTGAAACACGAGGTGTGCGTAACCATGATGTCCTTGGCCCCGGGGTGGGACACTACCGGCAAAATCCATAACGAGATTTTTTATGAAAAAATCTTACGCCAAATTTTAGACTCCGGCGTGCCGTTTGATTCCGTTTGCTTTAAAGATGCTTCCGGCACCTCTACGCCGCACACGGTGGGTAAAACCATGGCTATGGCACGCAAACTGTTACCCAAAGGTACTAAAATTGTCTTCCACACGCACGAAACTGCCGGCAATGCCATTGCTTGCTGTTTAGCCGCTATTGAAAACGGGGCCGATAGTTTAGACCTTTCCATGCAACCTGTTTCCGGCGGTACTTGCCAGCCCGATATTTTAACCATGTGGCATGCGCTACGCGGCACGGAATATACGTTAGATATTGACCCGCACAAAATCCAAGAGGCGGAAAACGTCTTTAAAGAATGTATGGCCAAATACTTCTTACCGCCCGAGGCTACCTCCGTCAACCCGATTATTCCTTTTTCGCCGTTGCCCGGCGGGGCTTTAACAGCCAACACGCAAATGATGCGCGATAACGGCACCTTTGATAAATTCCCCGAGGTGGTAAAAGCCATGGGTGAATGTGTCAAACTGGGCGGATTTGGTACCTCTGTAACGCCTGTTTCCCAATTTTATTTCCAACAGGCCTACTCCAACGTAATGGCTGGCCCGTGGAAAAAAATTACTCCCGGCTATGGCAAAATGGTACTCGGGTACTTTGGTAAAACCCCGGTAGAGCCGGACCCGAAAGTCGTCAAAATTGCCAGCGAACAATTAGGTCTGGAACCTACGAAGAAAACCGTGCTGGAACTAAACGATGCCGACCCCAAAAAAGGCCTCAAAGTGGCGCAAGCCAAACTCAAAGAAGCCGGCTTGCCGGTAACGGACGAAAACACGTTTATCGTGGCTACTTGTGCCGATAAAGGCATTATGTTCTTAAAAGGCCAGGCCAAGGTAAACGGGATCCGCTGGGCCGCTGATGCCAAAAAAGCCGTGGCCGATACGGGTGCCGTAAAAGTAACGGTAAACGGTCAAGCGTACGAAGTCATTTTTGATGGCGACAATGCCGCCACGGTAAACGGCAAACGCTATGATATTTCCACTGCTGCCAGCGATGGCAAAGCCCCGGCCCAAACCGCGGCCTCTGGCAATGGTGCCACGGTAAAAGCCCCGGTGCCCGGTGCAGTCCTACGCTTTAGCGTAAAAGACGGGGACCGCGTGGCCGAAGGGCAAGAAATTGTGGTCTTAGAAGCCATGAAAATGGAAACTCCGGTTTCCGCCCCGGCGGCAGGAACGATTCACTTTACCGTCAAACAAGGCGACCAAGTGCAAACCGGCCACACCTTAGCAGAGATTAAATAGGGGGAACGCATGGACTTTGCACAAGCATTTAGCCAAATTTGGCAAACAACCGGCCTATACACCATGGCCTGGCAACAAGCCGTCATGATTGCGGTGTGTTGTTTCTTGTTGTGGTTGGGTATTAAAAAGCAGTTTGAACCGCTTTTGTTAATCCCCATTGCCTTCGGCGGTTTGTTGGCCAACATCCCTATGCCACCGGGCGAGGCCATTGCCGGCCCCAACGGTTTTTTGGGCATTGTGTTTAACGCCGGGATTAACACCGGGCTGTTCCCGTTGTTCATCTTTATGGCGGTGGGTGCCATGACGGACTTTGGTCCGCTTATTGCCAACCCCAAAATGGCTCTTTTGGGCGGGGCGGCGCAGTTTGGTATTTTTGCTACCTTAATTGGTGCTATTGGCCTTTCCTACATTACGTTTGGGGATAGCCAGCCCTTTGCCTTTGGCCTTAAAGAAGCGGCCTCTATCGGTATTATTGGGGGGGCAGACGGCCCGACGTCTATTTATCTGACTTCGCGTCTGGCGCCGGATTTGTTGGGCGCTATTGCCGTGGCCGCATATTCCTACATGGCTTTGGTGCCGATTATCCAACCGCCCATTATGAAACTGTTAACCACGGATGAAGAACGCAAAATCCGCATGTCGCAGTTGCGCCCGGTATCTAAGCGTGAGAAAATTTTATTCCCGCTGATGATTTTAATTCTGTGCGCCCTGTTATTACCGTCAGCCGCGCCTTTGATCGGGGCCCTTACGTTTGGCAACTTAGTTAAAGAATCCGGCGTAGCGGAACGGCTCTCCAAGACTTTGCAGAATGAGTTTTGCAATATTGTAACCATTTTGTTGGGGTTGTCTGTCGGGTCCAAATTACAGGCCGATCATTTCTTGGTAACGGAAACCCTGGGCATTTTGGTGCTGGGGATTATCGCGTTCTCGGTGGCTACCGCTTCAGGTGTGTTACTAGCCAAACTGATGAACGTATTCTCTAAAGAAAAAATCAACCCGCTTATCGGTTCTGCCGGTGTGTCTGCCGTGCCAATGGCCGCGCGCGTGTCCAATAAAGTAGGGCTGATGTACGACAAGCAAAACTACCTCTTAATGCACGCCATGGGCCCCAACGTGGCCGGTGTAATTGGCAGTGCTGTAGCCGCCGGTGTACTGTTGGCTATATTGGGAAAATAAAAGTCTGTTATACAAACAAACGGGCCGCTATATGCGGCCCGTTTTGGTACATTTACCACTGAATGTAAGATGGACAATAAAAACACCTTTTGTTCCACCCCACTTGAGTCCTTTCTAACAATAACTTATACTCACATACATCTCCGCGTACATAGTTCTGCGAGAATACATCACAAGATGATATATTATCCGCATATACTATGCATCTTTCACTTTCGCACCAAGCACCATAAGCAAAACTCCCCTTTATACACAAAGTACCTAATCCTGAATTACGACAAGTCATACCATTGGTTACTTCTATGTTCAAAGAAACAGTTTGGTCGTCAACAGATGATTCTTCCCCTAAAAAATTAACACTCATTCCTTCATCGGGAAAACCATTCTCAAGCAAATACACATCTACTGCTTTTTGCAAAGTGCTTAGAATGGTCATAGCTTCAGCCGCGCGCGCTTTATCCACTGCCTTATTATATTGCGGCAGGGCCACCGCCGCCAAAATACCGATTATCAGCACCACTACCAATAACTCTATGAGCGTAAAGCCGCGGGTTGTTTTCTGTCCCCCTTGCGGGGAAAGTACCGCCGTAAGGCGGGGTAAGGGGGTGTTAAATAAAGATGTCATCCCCGAGAGCCGTAATCGGGGATCTTCCACGTACCTGTTTAATAGGGCTTGCCCCTTTGTTTTATAACGACACGCGTTGTAGATTTCCGGTAACATTCCTCGGGAATGACCATTTGTTATAACTACATCGTTGTTTTTTTGCGTATAACCCCGCCGGGTGTTGTTATTTTTCATGTTTTTCTCCTTATTTATTGTCATGCTGAATCGTGGCCAAGCGGTAAAGGCCGCGGTTCGGGATGACGTTATTGATTTATTTTTCACAATTCCACCCGCCCCGGAATATACGCAAAAACGGCTATTTAACGGGAGCCATTCAGACGGACCCACATAAAACAGCCGTAGTTTCTTGTTTAGATAAACAAAAAACACTCGGCACAAAACAACGGGTTTCGAAGGTCCGTCATCTTGCGCCTTTAGTAGGCTGAATTTGGCGTCTGAATGGATTGTTGCTTGCAACAACTCCCCGTACTCTGCATACGGTTCCAAAAACAGATTAAATTGTATCTATAGTATAATAAAGTTCCGCCGTAAAAACAATACGCTTTTTACTTTATGCGTACCTTTTACTATAATAAACGTATGACTACTAAAAATACAGCCATTATTTTAGGGGCTACAGGCAATTTGGCCTTTGCGCTGGGGGTTGTGTTAAAAGGGCTCAAAAAATACAACGCCGCCCTGTTAGACCAAAGCGATATTTTTATTTATTACCAAAACATGGATGAAAAAATCCGCACGGCACTGGGGAAGATTGTGCCGTGTGAATTTTTGCCCTATAAATTCCCATATATGCAGGGCATGCGTCCGCATGTGCTGAAAGATTATGGGGAAATGACGTTTGTGCGTTACGAATGTTTCCGTTACCTTAAACAATACCAATATGTGATGTGGTTGGATGCCGATATTTTAATTCAGGGTGATATTTCCGGCATGCGTTCGTGTGTGCCGCACGGAATTGGATTTAGGCGCGAGTATTATGATGAGCGTGTGCGCGTGAATTTCACGTCCGACATCCCCGGCTTTGATATGCAGGCCCCGCATTTTAACGCAGGCATTATGTGCATGAGCCAGGCACTGACGCAAGATAAAGATGCTCTTTCCGACTGGTGTTACCAAAAAACGGCAGAAATCAGTGAAGATTTGTACTACCCGGACCAAGGAATTTTGTTACTGATGTGCCAGCACTTTGGTCTGATGATTGACCCTTTGCCGGAAATATATAACTGCGAGGCCCGGCGTAACTCTGTTGCCCTTAAACAGGCGGTTTTGGTACACGCGGTAGGCCACCGCAAATTTTGGAAGTACTATTATTTCGATACGTGGTACCGCTTTTATAAAGAGTGGGTACAAGAGACTGGGCTGGTGTGCCAAAATAACTTTCCTGTTTTTCAAAAAATGGGACTACTGAAATATCCCTTGTTTCAAGTGGCCCCCAACCCGGCCAAATACCCCGTTAAATTTGTAACGTATTTACTGCGCCGGATATTTAAGTGCAAGGCTTGAAATTTTAGTAAAAATAATAAGTATAATTTCCCTGTGTTTAAATAGATTATGCTAGTTTTGGGAGGCAATATGCTTGGTAGCAAACAACATGGCGTCCACCATACTACTGGCATCTGCTTTATTTTGCCCGGCAATATCAAAAGCCGTGCCGTGGGCGGGGGAAACGCGCAGAAACGGCAACCCTGCTGTGATATGAACTGCGGGTTTTGTAGCGGCCAGTTTCAGGCCCAACAAGGCTTGGTCGTGATACATACATAGCAGGCCGTCATATTTTCTGCGGGCATGGGCAAGCCAGGCGGCATCCGTCGGCAAGGGGCCGGCTACGTGAAAACCTTGTTTTTGTAACGCATGTACCACCGGGGCCAATACCTGGTTTTCTTCCGTGCCAAACTTACCGTTATCGCTGGCGTGCGGGTTAAGGGCACACACTGCAATTTTAGGGTTCCGGATTCCCATTTTTTGCAATGCCGCTATAAAATGCAACGCCGATTTTTGCACACGAGTTTTGGTAAGCAGTTTAGGTAAATCCGCCACGGCAAAATGTTCTGTAACCAGTGCGCAACGGATATTCCCGGCGCAAAACATCATGAGTCCTTCTTTCCCGGTGCGGGCACGTAACAGTTCGGTATGTCCGGTAAAGGCAATCCCGGCCAGTGCCCAACTTTGTTTGTTAATAGGGGCCGTTACCAGGGGGGCGCGGGTAGCAAGAGCCAGTTTAATGCCTGTTTCAACGGCTTGGAAACTGACCTGGCCGCCCAAGGCCGTCGGGCGCGGTGCCCCGGATAATTTACCCGGCATATCAATAGGGATAAGGGCGGCTAAATCGTCTGTAAACCCGGCCTTATACAGCGAGGTAGGCTCGCCAATCAGCACAGGGGTGCAGGCACGTTGTACGCGCGGGTTTTTGAGGGCTTTTACCACAATTTCCGGGCCAATGCCCAAAGGGTCGCCCGTTGTAATAAGTAGGGTGGGTTTTGTCATATAAGTTAAACCCGCGCGCAGGTAACTATTCCAACACCTCACGCGCGGGCAAAAGGCTTTTAGTTTTACACTATTTTTTTGTTTCTTCTTTTTGAGCCGCTTGTTTGGCTTGCTCGGCCGCAATAACTTTATCTACTTCAAACTCTTTGGTTACTTTAATATCCGCTTTGTCGGCTAATCCGGCTAAAAATTTAGCCTGTGCTTCCAGTACGCGGGTTTGGGCCAGATACTGGCCCAAATCGTTTTTAATCTCGTCAAATTCTACGGTGCGTTCCGCGCGTTTTTCTTTTACCTTAATAATGTGGTAGCCTACATCAGTCTTAATAGGTGCGCTTACCTTGCCCACGGCCAACGTGAATGCCTTGGCATCAATTTCTTTGGGGGCAATGCCTTTAATTAAAATCATATCCCCGCCGGAGGCCGCGGCTTGAGGGTCTTCAGTATAAGTTTTAACGGCGGCCGAAAAATCCATCCCGCCGTCCAATTCTTTTTTAATTTGTTCCGCCAGTTTGGCTTTTTTGGCTATTTCTGCGGCGGACATATCCTTGGTGGTGGCCAGGTAAATATGCCCAATGCGTACCTGTTCGGCCGTAAGTTGTTTTAGTTTGGCGGCAATGGCTTGCACCTCTTGCAGGTGTTGCGGGTTTTGTTTTTCTAAGGCTTTGATTTTTTTGGTGTTGTTTTTCAGTACGGCTTGTACGTCGTCATAGAGGGCTTTGGCATCCGCTTCTTCAACAGGTACAATCGTTTTTTTAAGTTCCTGCTCTAACAGTTTGCGCGAGGCAATTTCTTTAGAAAGTTTTGCTTTGTAGGATTTTAACGTCATGCCCTGTTTTTTAAGGGCCTCTGAAAAACGTTTTTCAGCCCCTTTGGGGTCTTCCTTGCCGGTTTTTTCGTCCACAATAAAGCGGGATTTAATTTCATTGAGGCCTTCATCCAGTTCCGAATCTTTCACTGTAATTTTGGCTTCTTGGGCGGCTTGATAGATCAGTTCCTTGGAAATTAAATCTTTTAAAATTTCTTTGCCCAATAAATCCTGGGCGTAAGGGCGTTGCAAAAATTGCGGTGCATTGGTTTTGTATTGTTCCAGCACCTCGTTCAAGTACGCATCATATTCCGATGCAAGCACCGGCTTTCCGTTTACGGTGGCCACGGAAGATTCCATCACTTTGGCTTGTGCGCCCATACTTAACACGACGGCACACAAAGCGGCTAATAATCTACTGGTTTTGGTCATAAATAATTACCTCATACTGTGTTTTAAGCGTATCAAGCAATTCATCCAAGCGTTGGTGTTTCAAAATTTGCTTAATACGCGGGGCGGCCTGTTCATATGTAAGCCGATTTTCCCCCGTTTTCTTTATTATATGAAATCCTTGCGGGGTTTTAAAGAATCCCTGTACTTTGCCAATAGCAGAATTGGCTGCCACGGCTTCTAAGTTTTCCAAATACTCGCCGGGCATAAAGGTAAGCGTTTGCAGTTGTTTGGGAGCAATGGAAAATTGGCGGGACATTTCTTTCCACCGTCCGGGTGATGCCTTTAAGGTGCGTAATACCTGGTCGGCCGTTTGGGCGTTGTCCACAATAATTTGTTGCAGGGTCATTTCATAAGGATATTGGTTATAGTATTGTTTGGTTTGCGCTTCGGAAGGCTCTAATTCTTTACCATTTTTTTCGTACCAGGTGCGTACCAGGGCGTCTTGGGCAAATTGTTCGTAAATGCCGTCCAATTCGGCACGTTTTTGGGCCAGTGCCTCTTGGTAAGAAGGTTCTTGCTCAAAGCCGGTAGCACGGGCGTCTTGGTAGATGAGTTTTTCACGTGTGAGGATTTGTACTAAATTTTGCCGCCCGATAGAGGTATTAGCAAAAGCCTGGGCCTTGTCATCGAGTAAAGTAATGGCATGGTCAACGTCTGCTTGGGTAATAATCACACTGCCGATACGTGCGGCCCCGTCTTGTGCCGCGGGATCTGTTTCTTGGGCCGGGCGTTGGCACGCGCATAGGGCACACATCACACAAAAAAAGATACAAAACAAACGCATATAAACACTATATCATTTTTGGGCCGGTAATAAACTGCTTACAAAGTCAATCACTTGTGTAGCAAAGGCCAACGGGGGGGTGGAGGCAGGGCCGGTAAGACGTAACCCGTAGCCGCTTTTATTTTGCAAAAATTGTACCTGTTCGGCCCCGTAGCGCGCAAGTAACGCTTGGGGTAAATTATCCGGTAACTCAATGTGCCGTACAAAGCGAAGTTCTAATGAATTGTCTATCCAATCTACTTGAAAAATCCCCAAGCGGCCGGCCCGGTTGGCTAGGGAAATAGTCTCTACCAGGTTTTGAACTTCCGGTGGTACGGGGCCGCATTGGTCCGTCAGGCGTGCCAAAATAGCAGCGGTTTGTGTAGCATTTGCCGTAAAGAGTTCTTTATAGGTTTTCAGTCGTTCGGCCTCGTCGGGTAAATAATCAGGTGGCAAATACGCGGCCAGTGGCAGATTGATTTTGGCCTGTATGGTACGCGGCGGGGTTTGTCCTTTTAATTTTTTTACTTCAGCGGCCACTAAATCGCAATATAGGGTAAGGCCCACTTCATTGACATAGCCGTGTTGGCGCACTCCCAATAAATCGCCTGCGCCGCGTATTTCCATATCCCGCAAAGCCAGGCGGAACCCGCTACCCAATTCCCCAAATTCCATTAAGGCCGACAGGCGTTCTTTGGCTTGGGCGGTAGGGTCTTGTGCCGGTTTATTTTTAAAGTACATGGCGGCCAAGTCAGCATAATTGTTATCTTCCTGTTCGGCGGACGTGAAAAGCCAAGCCGGGTGAAATAAATAGCAATAGGCTTTTTGGTTCCCGCGGCCAATACGCCCGCGCAGTTGGTAAAGTTGGGCCAAGCCAAAGTGGTGTGCATCTTCTACAATCAGCGTATTGGCATTGGTGATGTCTATGCCGGACTCAATAATGGTGGAGGCCAACAATACATCATACTTACCTTGGTTAAAATCCCACAAGGTTTGTTCCAACTCTTTTTCATCCATTTGCCCGTGGGCCATACAGATGCGTGCCTGGGGAACCAGTTTACGCAGAAACGAAAGACGCTCTTGCATGTTGCGTACTTCGTTATACACGTAATACACTTGCCCGCCGCGGTCTAATTCGCGGTCAATAGCGGCGGCCGCTAATTCTTCATCCCACGCGGTTACAACGGTGTGAATGGGGTTGCGCCCGCGGGGAGGAGTATCAATTAGAGAAATATCCCGTAGGGAAGAAAGTGATTGATTAAGCGTACGCGGAATGGGAGTAGCACTTAACATTAAACAGTGTACGCCTGCCTTGGCGGCCCGGATTTTATCTTTTTGCTTTACACCAAAGCGGTGTTCTTCATCTATAATGACCAGCCCCAAATCTTTAAATGCAATGTCTTTACTAAGCAAGCGGTGGGTGCCCACAATAATATCACACACTCCGTTTTTAAGTTGTGCGATCACCTGTTTTTGTTCTTTAGCGGTTTGAAAACGGCACAATAGTTGCACGTTAAGCGGAAACCCGGCCAAGCGTTTGGTAAATGTTTTGTAATGCTGGTCCGCCAAAATGGTAGTGGGTACTAATACCATTACTTGTTTGCCCGATAAGGCCACCTTTAAAGCGGCGCGCAAGGCTACCTCCGTTTTGCCAAATCCCACATCTCCTACCAGTACACGGTCCATAGGCTTGGGCAAATCTAAATCGTGCAGCGTGTCTGTAATGGCTTGTTGTTGACCGGGGGTTAGTTCGTAGGGAAACGAGTCTGCAAATTCCTGTTCCAGCCGCGCATCCCCCGGGGTAACAGGGGCTGGGGTGGCCTGGCGTTGGGCCTCCAGTTTTAGAATTTCTTGGGCGGCTTTTTGGGCTTGCTCTTTGACACGCTGTTTGGTCTCTTTCCAAGTGGTGCCGCCCAGTACGGCCAATGTGGGGCGTTTGCCACCGGCAGAAATATATTTTTGAACCTTTTTAAAATCATACATGGGTACGTAAAGGCGGCTGCCGCGGCGGTATTCAATCACCAGGCAGTCTGTGGGGTTTTCGGCCTGGTTCATCAGGCGCAAGCCGTTATAGCGGCCAATGCCAAAATCTTGGTGGACTACATAATCGCCTTCTTGTAGTTCTTTAAAACGTACGCGCTTGGCTTGTGCCACATCCAGGCGTTTGCTGGCCCGTTGGGTGCTAAAGCGGCGGTTGAAAATTTCATTAGACGTAATAAACGTATGGCGGGCGGATTGGTCTGTAAATCCCTGGGTAAGGGGGGCAATCTGAAAATCTGCCCGGGTAAAGGCGGGGATATCCTCCAAAAAATCTGTTAGGCGGTCTTGTTCGGCACGGTTTAAGCAACTCACCGTAATGCGGTAATGGTTTTGTAACAAGCGGTTTACTTCCCCGGCTAGCAGTGTTTTGTTACCGCCAAAAGGCAAATTACTTTTAAGGTGCATATCCTTGCCTTGGGGGCCGGGCAATAACGAGGTAATGGCCCCCTGTGTGTAAGCGGATAAATCTGCATCAGCGGGGGGTTCGTCAAATACATAATAGGCGTTAGGCAGGTAATTGGCCAGCGTGGCAGGTTTTTCTGCAAACGTCAGGGGTAGCAGAACGGCTTGGTCTATTGTAGTACGGGTGTGATGGGTGTCCACATCGAATAAGGCTATGCTTTCCACACGGTTACCTGCAAAATAGAGGCGTACCGGGTCCGGCTGGGTCAAACAAAAAATATCCACCACACTGCCGCGCGCGGCGTATTGGCCGGGAGTTTCGGCATAGTCGTCGCGTGTATAACCTAGGTCTTCCAATAGGGCTAATAGTTCACCGCGGCGTACGGTAGCCCCGCGGGTAATACGGTGGGTACGGGTTTGTAAATCCGCCGGGGCAGGCAAAGGGACGAGCAGGGCCTCGTACGGGGCGCACACCAAGCGGCGGGCGGTGGGTGCCGTAAGAAGTTCATGTAAAAAATGCAGTTGTCCGGTGTCTGCGGTGGGGAAGGCAAGCACCTGTGTGTCTGATGAGGCAAAGGTATGGGCGGCGGGTTCAAAGTCATCCAAATCCCCGGGAGTAACAAACACCACCGTGGAAAATTGGGGGCAAATTTCCCGGCAGGTAAAATAGGCTTTGGCGGCTAAATTGGCCAGGCCGTAATAATGGGGAAAATCTTTCATACTAGGTTAAAAACTTTGCGGCTCGGTCCCGGTAATAAACGCTTCCAGCATTTTGTTACGTTCCGCCGGGGTAGCCAATTTCCCGGTCAGCGGATTGACGTACGCAAAGGAAATACCTTCCGGCACCGGGAAATCTTCGTTGGGTTCGTCTTTTAAAATCTGTTCCATAATGGCGGTCCACCAACGGGCGGTGGTACTGCCGGTAAATTTGGCGGCGTTCTCGTATGAAGTATCATCATCATAGCCCATCCAGGCGGCGGCCGCCGTGTGGGGGGTCATCCCCACAAACCACATATCGCGGTGGCTTTGTGTGGTGCCGGTTTTGCCGGCTATCGGGCGGCCCAAGCGGTTTACATAAGCCCCGCTTCCGCGTTGTACAACTCCTTTCATCATATTGATTAGTAAATAGGAATGTTGCGGGGTAAATTGGGCTTCTTCCACGGGGACATGCTGTTCCAAAATGCGCCCGTTGGCATCTTCCACGCGCTCAATAAAGTAATTATCCGTATGGATACCGCCGTTTGCAAAAGTGCTTAAGGCGGCCAGGTGTTCGTCCATTTGTACCACACTTACACCTAACGCCAACGCCGGTACACGCGGTAAATTGGCGGTAATGCCGGCCTTGCGTGCCACACGAATTACTTCGGGAATGCCAACGGCATCAATTAAATTGACGGCTACCAGGTTTTTGGATTTTTCTAGTCCCTTGCGTAGCGTAATCCACCCTTCACTTTTTCCACCATAGTTTTGGGGAACCCATACATTAAAATCTTTGCTGGAAATAAAGGTTTGTTGGGCTAAATCCAGCGAGTACAAATCGGAATTTTCATCAAACGCATGCCAGTTTTTTCCGTCGTAATAGAACATGGTAGGCAAATCTTTGACTAGGGTGGCCGGGGTGTATCCTTTTTGCAAAGCGGCCATCCACACGTACGGCTTAAACGAAGAGCCGGGTTGGCGTTTGGCTTGGGTAGCACGGTTGAATTTGCTTTCATCATATTCGCGCCCGCCAATCATCACACGCACCGCACCGGATTTTACGTCACGTACCATGAATGCCCCCTGCAGGCGTGGGGCTTCTTGCGCCGGGTCTTTTGGGGCAGTTTCTTCTTCTGTCTGGGTGGTATCGGCCTCTGTATCGTTGGGGTCTATTTCAATGCCAAGTCCCTTGGCTACTTGTTCATCAAAATCACGGAGCCATTTGTTCATGGTTTCTTCAGCCAGTTGTTGTTGTTTAATATCAATTGTGGTATAAATATTTAGCCCGGCTTTCCACAAGGTAGCCGTGCCGTATTTGGGTTCTAAGATGCGGCGGATGTGTTCAATAAAATAGCGTCCGGGTTTATTTTCATCGGTTTGCGGGGGTTTGACGGGCATGGGTTCGGCCACGGCGGCTTTTAGTTCTTCGTCAGACAAAAACCCTTGCGCGCGCATGACGGACAGCACCAGGTTGCGGCGTTGGCGTGCCAAGTCCGGGTTAACAAAAGGATTGTAACGGCCGGGCGCGGGGATAAGCCCCACCAGTAGCGCGGCCTCGCCGGTGGTAAGTTGGTCCAGGTCTTTATTAAAGTATTTTTTTGCGGCGGCTTTTACCCCGTAAGAACCACTGCCCAGGTAAATTTGGTTGAGGTAAAGTTGTAAAATTTCGCGCTTACTAAACTGGTGTTCAATTTGAATGGCCAAAATAATCTCGCGGATTTTGCGGATGAGTTTTTTCTCTTGCGTTAAAAATACCCCGCGCGAAAGTTGCTGGGTTAAAGTAGAGGCTCCCTGTTTGGCACGGCCGCTACGCATATCATTTAGCAGGGCGCGCACAATACCACGCAGGGAAAACCCCGGGTGTGAAAAGAAATCGCGGTCTTCCATGGCCACTACGGCGTTTTGCAAATCCACCGGTATTTCTTCCAGCGGCACCATACTGCGTTTTTCTATGGAAAATTCATGAATAAGTTCATTGTTGCGGTCATATACTTTGGTAGTAATGGCGGGGGTATATTCCTCCATTTCATATACGGGCGGCAGGCCGGACAGAATATAGCGCATAAACGCGGCGGTAGCCAAAATAAGCACCGTTAACGTGGCCAAACAGGTAATGATAAATAATTTAGAGAAAATACGCTTTTTACCCATATATATGGGTATTATAGCAAAATATAGGCCCGCTTTTGCGGGCTTGCACATCCAGCAATCCTAAAACACCCAGTAATCTTTGCCTTCGGGTTTGTACCCGCCATATTTGGCGGCAGCAGTGGAGCTAGCAGCAAATAGCACGTTTTTGGGATCGGAAGAGTACGCATTTCCATTATAGAATGCGATTGGATGCCAATCTTCTTTTTCATACAATTCGTAATTACCGCAGTTACCGGCTTTTCCTTCTTCGCGATCCACGTCGTTGATATAAATATCCCAATAGTTCGTGTAAATATGTCGGCCGTTTTCGGATACTTCCCCAAAGTCAATATCCAAGTCGTTGGCGTTGTAAGTGCCGCAATCATCATGGGAGAGGGCATATACATCTTGTGCATCCGAGAGGGCCTTCATTAGCACTTTGGCCTCGGCCATCCGGCTTTTATTAACAGCCTTTTGGTATTGCGGTAGTGCCACCGCGGCCAAAATGCCAATAATCAGCACCACTACCAATAATTCAATAAGGGTAAACCCCCGGTTATTTTTACGTTTCATTTTCTTGTCTCCTGTTTATTTAATTTCCAATTTTCTCTGCTCCGCAGTCGCATGCAAAAACGGCTTTTTATGCTGAGCCTAACCAAAGTTCCCACCATAAATAGCCGTAATACCACACACATAAAATATGCGATACATTGGGCAGAAAACCCTCCGGGAGCTACCCATTGTGTTTTCTGCCTTAATCTACAGCCATTTTCGGAATTGGTTAGGGCTTACGTTTGCAAGCACTTCCTATATAATATAGGGTTCCAAAAACAGATAAAATTGTACCCATAGTATAATAAAATTTCCCGTAATTATCCAGTTCTAGTATAAAAAATGACTCGTTTTATACCCAATTTATAGTACAATAATATTAAGAGGCAGTTTATGTGTTCGAAACTTTTTACCTATTCGGGAAAAAGTGGTGGTTTTTGCTCCAGTCCTCTATCTAAAACAGGCCGTTTGCCTTCAGGCATAGGGATTGCGGTTGCCAGGGCCCCACTGGCTTGCATGACGCAAGCACATACTATTTTACTTATAGAGGTGCCCTCGTGCCGGGTGCGGGCATTGCGTACGCCGCAAAGCAGGGTAAGTAAAGAGTTGTCCTCCCTCCATTCTCTACACGGGCAGTATATAAGCCAAGTGATTGCCAATGGCAAAATGTGTCAGTATGAATGGACCATGCAACATAAAGACAAAACTCATATCCAACAAACCACGCTCCTGCCGTTGGCCGGTCCGCAAGGCCAAACAGAGAGTATTGTTTCTGTTACGCGGGATATTTCCGGCTGGGCGGATGTATCTGCTGTGCCGCACACCCTGCAGGAAGGAACCCCTGCCAAAACATTTGCACAACTGTTATTGGCCGCGCGTGAAACTGAAAAGCGCGAAGTATCCAAAGCCTTACATGATGAAATTGGTTCTACGTCTGTTATTTTGTCTGCCCTGGTGGGGTTAGTCCGCCAAGACGTGCAAGATAAACAGCCCCGCCAGGCATTGTTAGATTTAGACAAACTGCATGCCCAACTGCAAGCGTGTATTGACCGGTTGCGCGGGATTGTTGTTTCCCTGCGTCCGCCCAATTTAGATACCAACGGGGCCCTGCGCGGTTGTTTAGAAGAACTGACCGGGCAAGTATGCGGGTTTGGACGGGTGGAATGTCGGTTTGAATGTGCTAAAAATTTTCGGGAGAAAGGCATTAGCGACCACGTAAAAATTGTACTTTACCGTGTGGTGCAAGAGAGCCTTACCAATGTAGTCAAGCACGCCCATGCCCACCATGTAGTGGTGCGGCTGGTGCGGCGCAAAGACCAATTGATTTTAACCGTGCAAGATGACGGGGTGGGGTTTGTAAAAGAAAAACACCGCTCGGTCAAGCATATTGGGCTGTTATCTATGCACGATAGTGTACGCCTGTTGGGCGGACACTTAACCATTACCACAGCTCCGGGCCAAGGGACGCGCCTTCGTGCCGTTTGCCCGTGCGTGGTGTACGAGGATGATTATGTCAACTAAAATTGTACTGGCCGATGACCACGCACTGGTACGTCAAGGCGTACGGATGATGCTGGAAACGGCAAAAAACGAATTTGAAGTCGTGGCTGAGTTTGCCAACGGCAAAGATTTGGTAGAATACGCCAAACAACATACGCCTGACGTATATATTGTGGATATTTCTATGCCCGTTTTAAACGGTATAGAATCTACGTCCAAAATTATGAAATTGCAGCCGCATGCCAAAGTACTTATTTTAAGTATGTATGATGACCGCGTATCGGTAGAAAAAGCGGTAAAGGCCGGGGCCCGGGGGTATGTGGTAAAAGTTTCTTCATCACAAGAAATGTTGGAAGCCGTGCGCGAAGTAGCCGCCGGACGGTTTTATTTCGGTGGGAAAATTTCTAAATTTTTAGTACAGGGCTTTTTAGATAAAAAATCTTCCCGCCGGCCCAAAAGCGCGCTTACCCATAAAGAGAAAGAAATTTTACAACTCATTGCCGAGGGATACAGCAGTAAACAAATTGCCAAGCATTTTACCCTGTCTTTAAATACCATTCATGTGCACCGCAACAATATGATGCGTAAACTGGGTATTCATAAACAGGCTGAACTGGTGCGTTATGCACTCAAAGAAGGGATTGCCCAACTCTAAGGAATTATATGCGTATTATTGCAGGAACAGCCCGCGGGCGGCGGATATTTTCGGTTTCTAAAAATTTGCCCGTTAAACCCATTTCAGACAGGATGAAACAATCGCTGTTTGACATTTTGCGCCCGCGCATTACCGGGGCCAAATTTTTAGATTTGTTTGCCGGTACGGGTAATGTGTCTTTAGAGGCCCTTTCGCGTGGGGCGTTAAAGGCTGTCATGGTAGAAAAAGAGCCCGCTTGTATTAAAAATATCCACCGTAACTTGGTACACTTGGGGTTTACCGAGCGCGCAACTGTACTGCGTGGGGATATTTTAAAACCCTTGGATTGGCTCTTAGCCTATAGTGATAACGACGGGTATGATATTATTTTCATGGGGCCTCCCTACCGCGATAGTAACAATAAAATGCTGGCGTTTTCGCAACCGTCTTTACAAAACGTGGCTGATGCCGGGCTCTTGGCCCCGCAAGGGCTTTTGGTTATTCAAACCCACAAGACGGAAGAATTTGCCATTCCTGCCGGCTATGAGGTCTTCCGTACCGAAAAATATGGCGATACATTAGTCCGTTTTATCCGCCACTGCCGGGAGTCAACGCATGTACAGTGATTTACACGAATTAAATTACTCTAAAATTAAAACCTACAAAGAGTGCCCTCTTTTGTATAAGTACAAATACATGGATGATAAACGTGAGGGACTGACCCCGGCTTCCTCTTTGGGGGTCTCTATCCACCGTGCATTGGAGGCCTACCACGCCGGTAGCAATGACCCGTCTGAAATTTTATCGTATTATGATGATTGTTGGCTCAGTGCCGGGTATAGTACGGCAGGCGAGCAAATGGAGTGGTACTTAAAGGGCCAAAAAATGTTGGAAGATTACGCCCAAAAGGAATATGAGCGTAAAACTATCGTAGATAGTACGGAGCGTGAATTTATTTTTGAACAAGACGGCTGGACCTTCCGCGGCAAAATTGATCGTATAGACAAACACCCGGATGGCTCGTGGGAAGTGATTGATTACAAAACGGGTACGGATGTGGATTTAAATACCCCTATAGCGGATTCTTTGCAACTGGGTATTTATAGTGTGGGTGCGCGGCGTGCGTGGAATATGCAAAAGGGGAAAGTAACGTATTATTTTACCGCTTTAAACCAAACCCAAAGTGCCCCGTTTGAGGTGTTTGATGAGCAGAAAATTTTACATACCTTTATGGAAACCGGCCAACAAATTGTAGATGGGCACTTTGAGCCCAATACTGCCCATTGTGCACAGTGTGCCTTTCGCACTTGGTGTGAATCTTCCGTGTGCAAAGAGGAATCCGTAGATGACCCCCGCTGAATTACTCAAAAAATCCAAACGCCTGGTGTTTAAATTCGGTACAAATGCCTTAACCGCGCCGGATGGCGGGTTGGCATTGTCGCGCTTGTATTCATTCTTGGAGGACATGGCCGCGCTTCACGCGCAAGGCAAAGAAATTTTGGTAGTTACCTCCGGCGCGGTGGGGATGGGCCGGCAACTTTTAGGGCATACTCCTGTGTCAGAGGCAGTGTCTTTTAAGCAAGCCTGTGCCGCCGTGGGGCAAACGCGGCTGATGCAATTTTATCAGGACGGTTTTAGCCAACTGGGCATTACCGCCGCCCAGGTATTATTAACGGAAGATGATTTTGCAGACCGTGCGCGTTATTTAAGTTTGCGCGATACATTAAACCGTTTGTTGGAACTAAAGTGCATCCCGGTCATCAATCAAAATGATACCGTTTCCCCCAATGAACTGCGCGGGTATAAAGACAAAGGCGTAAAAGTATGTTTTAGCGATAATGATAAACTCTCTGCCTTAGTTACCGCCGGGATGGACGCGGATTTGTTATGCGTGCTAAGTGATGTGGACGGCCTATATGATGCAGATCCGCGCAAAAACAAACTGGCCAAACATATAGACGTGGTCAAACAAATTACGCCGGAAATTGAGGCCTTGGGCTTTTGTGCATCTTCACGCGGCCGCGGCGGCATGAAAACCAAGTTAGAAGCCGCCAAAATTGTTACCCGTAGCGGGGCGGCCATGGTAATTGCGTGGGGGCAACAACCCGGGGCCGTTTCTAAATTATGGGGGAAAGAGTACAAAGGCACCCTCTTTTTACCCACCGCCCATTTAGCCAGTAAAAAGTTGTGGTTGGCTTATGCCACCAATGTGTCCGGCGGGGTAGCCATTAACGCAGGTGCCGTCAAGGCCGTCATAGAAAAAGGTTCCTCTTTATTGCCGGCCGGTGTAGTAGGCGTAGCTGGGGAATTTGAACGCGGGGATGCCATTTCTATTTTGGATGAATCCGGGCGTGAACTGGCCCGCGGCTTGGCCAACTATTCCAGTAGTGAATGTGCCAAATTGGCCGGGTGTTCGTCTCATGAAATTGCCCAAAAAATCGGTTCTAAAAATTATGATGAGGTAGTCCACCGCAACAACATTGTTTTATTATGAACGTAACGCTACTTGCCCAACAAGCCAAAGAGGCTTCTTTTATCTTAGCCACCTTGCCGCATTCCGTGCGTGTGGAGGCATTGGTTGCCGTGGCGCATGCCTTGCGTGAACAAACCCCGGCTATTTTACAGGCCAACACGCAGGACTTGCAATCCGCCCAGGCCGCAGTAGAAGCCGGGCGTATGAAACCGGCATTATTTGAACGTTTGAAACTCACGGCGGATAAATTGGAAACCGCCGTGCACGGGGTAGAGGAATTAAGCACGTTGCCTGACCCGGTGGGAGCCGTGTTAGACACTACCGAATTGGACGAAGGCCTGGTATTGCAAAAAGTAGCCTGCCCCATTGGGGTACTAGGAGTAATTTTTGAGGCCCGGCCGGATGTAATCATTCAAATTTGTGCGTTATGTATTAAATCGGGCAATGCGGCCCTTTTAAAAGGGGGCAAAGAGGCTCTGCACACAAACGCGGCCGTGTTGACGGCTATCCAACAAGCCTTGGCCCGGGTGTCCGGTTTTCCGGTGAATGCTTTTGCTTTGCTTACCTCGCGTGAAGAATCTGCCTGTATGCTTGCACAAGACAAATATATTGACTTAATTATTCCGCGCGGCAGTAATGCGCTGTTGGCGTATGTTAAAGCCCATACGCATATCCCCGTGTTGGGGCATGCGGACGGCGTATGCCATCTTTATGTGGCGTCATCTGCACAGGTAGAAATGGCATGTGGCTTGGCCATGGATGCAAAAACCCAGTACCCGGCCGCGTGTAACGCGCTGGAAACGCTCCTGTTAGACACAAAATGGCCGAGGCAATATCAGCAACAATTATTAAAAACACTTTGCCAAAACGGGGTATTGTTATACGGGGGCGAGGAGATAGCCGCCCTGGCCCCGGTGCAAGGCCCGGTGGCTGATTGGCACACAGAATATGGAGAGAAAAAACTTTCCGTTAAATTAGTAAGCGGATTGCAGGAGGCTATCTGTCATATTAACACATACGGTTCCCACCATACGGACTGTATTGTAACGCAGGACAGGGACGAGGCTGAAAAGTTTTTAACGCAGGTGGATTCGGCCGGGGTCTATCACAATGCTTCCACACGTTTTGCGGATGGGTTCCGGTATGGGTTCGGGGCCGAGGTTGGCATTAGCACCGGCAAAACTCATGCCCGCGGCCCGGTGGGGCTTACGGGTTTGACCATTTACAAATATAAATTGCGCGGGCACGGACAAAAAGTAGCCGATTATACCGGCCCACACGCGCGTCCGTTTACGCATAAAAAACAAGGGGGAAACCAATGAAACTGGGTTTTATAGGGGCCGGGGAAATGGGGGGATCCATTATCCGCGGGTTATTGCAAACCGGCATCAAGCCACCACAAATTTTGGCATCCGTGCACACGCCGGATTCCGCCAACCGTTTGGCCAGTACCTTGGGGATTGCCGCCTATACGGATAATGCTTACGTCATGGCCGAAGCAGACCGGCTGTTTATTGCCGTAAAGCCCGCCCAGGTGCCGGCGGTGTTGCAGGAAATAGTGGGCGCACACATTCCCCCAAAACCGCTTATCAGTATGGCGTTGGGGTGGACAATAGAAAAAATCCACCGCGTTTTGCCGGGTTGGCCGGTCATCCGCATCATGCCTAACACGCCGCTTGCCTTAGGGAAGGGGGTTACGTTGTTTGATTTTGCCCCGCAAGTAATACAACCGGTGCGCCAGGAAATAAAAAGTTTGTTTGCTACCATGGGCCAAGTAGTTGAAATCCCCACGGATTTATTTGAAGTGGCCACTGCCTTGTCCGGCTCCGGCCCGGCATTTGTATATAGTTTTATAGATGCGTTGGCCCAAGCGGCTATGCAAGAAGGGATAGATGAAACCACCGCCCGTCAACTGGCCTTGCAAACCGTCATAGGGGCCGCCGCCATGGTGGAACAAACGCAAACTTCCCCCGCGCAGTTGGCACGCCAAGTGGCTACCCCGGGCGGATGTACAGCCGCCGGTATGGAAGTGTTGGTAACCAGTGATTTTAAGGATGTGTTGCGTGAAACCTTAGCCGCCACTACCCGCAAAGCCAAAGACGTTGCGGCACAATAAATTGGAAAACATACCCATCAAAAAAGGCTGGCCTATAAGCCAGCCTTTTCGCTTTATAAATTTTTTAACTGAGTTTCCAAAACCAAAATACAACAATGGCACCGGCTAACATCCAGCGGTAATACACAAACACGTTAAAACTATGTGTTTTAATGTAGCGCATCAGCCCGCCAATGACTAGTAAGCCGCCTATAAACGCACTGACAAAGCCCCAAAGTAACGGGGCATTAAAATCTGCCGGGGTTAGTTTGGTTACTTCCAAGAGTGCCGCCCCGGCAATAATAGGGGTGGACAGTAAAAACGATAACCGGGCCGCTGCCGGGCGGGAAAGCCCCAAAAATAATGCCGCCGTAATGGTAATGCCACTGCGCGATACACCGGGCATAATAGCCAGGGCTTGTGCGCACCCAATCAGCAAAACGGTGGCAAAAGGGACGGTGTAAATATCCGGGTCTCCGTTATGGGCCCCGGTTTGTTTGTCCGCCAGCCATAACAAAGCGGCAAAGAAGGCCAAGCACACGGCAATTAACAACGGATTGCGGAATGTGTTTTCGGCCCAGTCATTAAACAGTACCCCGGCTATGCCGGCCGGTAGGGTGGCCGCGGCCAAATACCATAGCAGGCGTCCTTCTCTGGATTTAGGGTTAGTAAGGCCATTTTTAAGCAACACATACCAGTCGTAAGCAAAGTACAACAATACGGCCAGTAGGGTGGCCGCATGAAGCATAACATCAAAGGCCAATCCCTGATAGGCTTGCCCACGGAAAAACGGTAATAATACCAAATGGGCCGAACTGGAAATAGGTAAAAATTCACCCAATGCTTGTACTAAACCCAACAACACGGCATCAAAAATCGTCATACGCTCTCCGGGGTTTGATTAAATTGGCTTAAAATGCCATAATAACAAATACACTCTATTCTACTATATTTTTTACAAAAAGAAGATATGCCCTTATTATATGCCAACTACCCGGACCTGGAAAACGCTTTCTTAGCGCATGTGTCTGCCCACCGTACCCACCCGTTAGATAAATGGCTGGTGATATGCGCCTCGTCCACCCTGGCCCAACATTTGCAGGCACAATTAGCAGCACAAAACGGGGCACTGGCTAATATGTATTTTATAACGGGGGGAGGTTTAATCGCGCGCCTGGACCAAGAAGCCCCCGGCCCCATCTTACCGCTTTTCCCGCAGAACCACTTGCGCGATTTTTTAATTAAAGAAATTTTGTCCGAACCGGGGCTTAAACGTTATCCTGTTTCACGCGGGTTTGTCCAAACCGTCAAAAGTGCCCTGCGCGACTTGGCCGACTCCTTGGCTGAGCCTGATGTATTGGAAGAGCACTGGCACTCGTTGCCGGATTATGTGCAACAGGAGGATAACGGCCGCTTTATATGGCTGACTCAGGTATATCGCCGCTACCAGCAAAAAGAGGCCCAAGTTCCCGGTTTTCGCCCGTACCAACAGGCTTTTATGCGGGCGTTGGGGCAAGTGGAAATGTCGCCCTTTTTACATAGTTTTTCGCACATTATATTATATGGGTTTTATGATATGCCCGGGCGGCAGTGGGAGTTATTCAACCGCTTAAAAACCACCTATCCGGTAACTGTATTTGCCCCTTACCAAAAACACCCGGCCTATCAGTTTGCCAAACAATTTTTTGAAACCAACTGGTTAAGCATACCCGGGGCACAAGACGTCAGCCAACCGCCCGCGGGTGCCTTGGGGAAAAGTGCCTCTTTTTTATTTGCCGGCCAAGGCAGTGCGCCCGCCCCTGGGGTGCATATTGTAAGTGCGCCGGACACAAACGGGGCCGTCTTTTTTGCCGCAAAAGAAATTTTGCGTTTGGTGCAAGCCGGGCATCCTACGGGGCAGATTGCCCTACTGGCGCGCAATATATCCCCTTATCAAGACGAAATCCGCCGGGTGTTTGCGGCCAATTGTTTGCCGTTGGACGGTTCGTTTACCTATCCGCTGGCCCATTATTCCTTGGGGGTATTTTGTCTGAATGTATTAGGATTATTACAAAATGGGTTTGAACGCAATTTAGTATTGTCGGTGTTTGCGTCGCCTTATTTTAAGCCGCCGCAAAAAAAAGTATGGAAGCGGCTACTCAACCAGTCTGCCGTGAGCAGGGATGTTTCCCAATGGAAGGATTTATTACCTTTAACTAAGAACTATCAGCCCGACGTGTTGGACTGGCTCTGCCAAACGGCCGCCTGCCTGGAAAAACTGGCCGGTCCTTTACCATGGGCCGAGGGGGTAGCGCAAACACTTGCCTTTTTAGATAGCCAGGTAGATACCGAATCTTTTGAAGGGAAAGACGCAGAAATTTACCAGGCCGTCCGTGCGGCCATTACCCAAATAGAATCGTACGCCGCCATCCGCCCGCAAGCCGCTAATGGGGAACTGCTTAACGAGGTGGCCGCCGCCCTCTCGGCACTTACATTTAACGAGGTGCAACGTGTGCGCGGCGGTATTACTGTAACGGATGTGTTACGCGCGCGCGGGTTATCGTTTCAAACTGTTTTTTTGTTGGGGCTTAATGACAAAGAATTTCCGCAAATCATAGGAGAGGACCCTGTCCTGCGCGATACGTACCGCCGTACCCTGCGTAATACATTGGGGTACTGGATAAACGGCAGTTTAGAGCGCATAGATGAAGAAAAATTATTATTTTACAGTGCCGTAACGGCCGCGCGTAAAAACCTGTATGCATTGGTCAGCCGCCGGGGAGATGACGGCAAACCTGCGGTTGCTTCCATTTATGCGGCCGAACTGGCCCGCGTATGTGAACTGGATCTAAATGCCGCCAATGCTCCGCGTGTAAGCGGGCGGTTGGCACAACGCTTGGCAACGTGCGATACAAACCTTCTCACCCCGCAAGAACTATCTTCACAAATTAGTTTGTACCCACCTAGCGCACTGGAAAATTACCGCCAAGCCGGGTTATTAACCCCTGCTGTAGAAACTTCCCTTACAGCGGCCCAAGCGTTGTCTGCATTCGGGCCGCTGGGCCCCTATGACGGGCTTATTCAAAGCGGTCCGGCTCTGTTTGAGCAAGGGCAAGCGCGCGGATTTTCGGCCTCTGCCCTGCAAGAATTAGCCGCCTGTCCGTTTAAGTATTTTCTCAACCGCGCTTTGCATTTAGGTGAACCGGAAGAACCCCTCAGCCGCCACCAATTACCGCCGGATAAACGCGGCACGGCCTACCACGAAATTTTAAAATCGTTCTACCAAACTCTTCACCGCCAGCACCTCAGTCATGATCTGTTTGCCGGAGGGGCGGCCGCGTTTATACAACAAGCCGTGCAACAGTGCTACCCGCCGGATAGTTATAAACGCTTTGGCATTTACCCGGTCGTGTGGGAAATGCTAGTAGAACACATCCAACAGACGCTTACGGATTTTGTCACGCAGGATTTGCAAAACCTGGGTACATTTACTCCTTCTTATTTTGAGGAAGAAATAACCTGTCCTCCTACGGCCCAACAGCCGCTACATCTGCGCGGATACATTGACCGTATTGACATAGATGAAACGGCTAAACAATTCTATATTGCCGATTATAAATCCGCCCGCAAACTACCCGGTGATTTGGCCAAAGCCTTCTTTACGCAGTTGGTTTTCCAGCCGTTTTTGTATGTATTGTTAGCCAACCAATGGCCCGCGTTGCACGGTTATACAGCGGCGGGGGCGTATTTGTTATCTGTTTCTAATTATGCCAAGCGGGAATTGACGGCCGCCCAATGGCAAGAAATGGCCCCTGCCGCCCGGACATTCTTAACACATGTGGCGGATCTGCTTAAAAACGGTACGTTGCTGATATGTCCGTCAGACCTATGTGCTTATTGTCCCTATCATTTACTTTGCCGCAAAGACGCGTTTAAACCGTTGGTGCGCGCACAAAAAAGTGTGCAAGCCCACCACTTACAGGAGGTGCGCCATGTTTATTAACCAAGAAGACCGCCAACGTGTGCAAACATTGCTGGGTACCAATTTAGTGGTAGAAGCCGGGGCCGGAACCGGTAAAACCACGCTACTGATTGACCGATTGTGCTTATGTGTGCTGGTACAACAAATCCCGGTAGAAAAAATAGTAGCCCTTACGTTTACGGAAAAAGCCGCCGCCGAAATTAAAACCCGTTTTATCTTTAAACTCCAACGGTTGGTGCAAGCCGTTTCTACCCATAGCGAGGACCGCACTCTCACTCTGTTACGTGAACATTTTCACGTAACAGAAGCCGATATCGTCTCACGCGCGCAAGCCGCCTTGGCCCGTTTAGACCGGGCCTCTATCGGTACGATTCACAGTTTCTGTGCGGATATTTTAAAAACATTTCCTTTAGAAGCGGGCCTGGCCCCCAATGCCCAAATAGACAACGGCCGGAAAGGAAAACAGTTGTTTGAAATGCGTTGGAACCGCTTTTTAGACGAAGAACTGGGTACACAAGCCACCCGGGCCGCCCAATGGAAAACCGTGTTGGGTACGCTTTCGTTAGATGATTTGAAATCCTTTGCCTGGGAACTGGCCCGCCTAAAACCAGTGGAATATGATTATTTTTCCCACGCCCAAAAACTGGGGCAAATTTGCCTAGAAAAGGCCGCCCGCGCCGCACAACTTTGTGCATGTTATGTAAAAGCAGGCAAAAAACCGCGTGCGCTAGAAAAAGCCTTGCTCTGGGCGCAAGATTCCTTGCAACAAACACACACCTTTTTAACTACCCGCACTGCACCCTCTGCCGCACCGGAACCGTGCCCGTCTTTGCCGGCGGCCGCATATAAAGATTGGGACCCGGCCGACTTTGAGCAGGCCCGCACCTTGGTAACATTCGCCCAAAAAACAGCCCCACAGGCGCAGGCGGTTTTTTTGACGGCTTATGAATTGGTAGAGCCGTTGGCACGTCAAGTACGTGCGGATTGCCAGGCAGAAGGGGTGCTGGGGTTTGATGATTTAATCATTCAAACGCGTAATTTATTGCAACATAATTTGTATGTGCGCCGGGTGCTGAAAGAAAAATACGCCGCTTTGTTTATTGACGAATTTCAAGATACGGACCCCATCCAGGGGGAAATGCTTTTATTCTTAGCCGAAGAAAAATCCGGGGTGGCCCCGTGTTGGCAACAAGTGCGTTTGGAACCGGGCAAACTGGTGGTAGTGGGGGATCCGAAACAGTCTATTTACCGTTTCCGCGGGGCAGATATCACAGCCTATGAATTATTCACCGGGTTAATTTTAGTGCAAGGCGGGGAAAAATGCTTTTTACGGCGCAACTTCCGCAGTAAACCGGAAATTATTGACACGGCTAACCGGGTATGTGCGCGCGCCATGGTGGCACAACCTGCTTTTCAGCCTGCCTATGAACCCATTTTCACACCCGATACTTCCCGTACAGCGGCGGTAAGTTGGTTATTTGTCCCGGCGGATCCGGCACAAAATCCCTCGGCAGATGATTTGCGCCACAACCAGGCCCAAGCCATTGCCCGTTGGATTAAACAACACGTGGGAACGCTGATATTGCAAGACGGCCGTCTTTTGGAACTGGGAGATATCGCACTATTAACCCGCGTAGGAACGAATACCCGCATTTATACAGATGCATTGCGCCGCCACGGCTTGGCGTTTACCACGGAAACGGATAAAGATTTTTTTCACAAGCAGGAAATTAACGACCTGTTATTATTTTTACGTGCATTGGCGGACAACCAGGACAAAATTGCGCTGGCCGGGGTATTGCGCAGTCCGTTTGGCGGGCTGAGAGATGAAGACCTGGTGTATGTTGCACAAACACATTTTGAATGGAATGCGTTGCTTGACCACCCGAAAACCAAACCGTGTATGGAGGTGCTTTCCCGTTTTACACGGTTGGCGGGGCGGGTACCCGTGGGGCGGCTGGTGGAGCAAATTTTAACGGAAACTTTTTTCCCGCAGGCATGTGCCGCGGCGTACGAAGGGGAAAAATCCCTGGCCGTATTGGAGCAATTTGCCCGTTTGGCCAAACAATATCAGGCGGACGGGGTGGCCTCTTTGCTTACTTTTTTGGCCGATATGCAACGTCAAGTAAGCCAGCATCCTGATGAACTGGACTTGCCATTTGTGGATGAAGCGGCCGATGCCGTTTCTATTTTAACGGTGCACAAATCCAAGGGGCTGGAGTTCCCGGTTGTTATTTTGGCGGATTTATCGCGCAAAGAAACGGCTGTGGCGGCCCACCCGCTTACGCATTTGTTTTCATGGCAACATGGTATGTACGGCTTGCGTGCCGGCAAAATTGCCGATATCAACCTGGCATTTTTAGAAGAAGAACAAGCCAAACATAGCCGTTGCGAAGAAGTGCGTATCCTGTACGTGGCCCTAACCCGCGCCAAAGAAAAATTGATTTTGGTAGGGGATGATCGTGCCGGTGCCGCCAAAGCGGCCGCGCCGTTTGTGGCGGCTGGGTTGTTCCCTGCCGGGCAAGATATGTTACACCCGGCTGACGGCCCGGAATTAACGGTCCCTGTACACTATGAACCGTACTGCCCGGTGGCGGAGTTTATCCACGCACAACCCACACAGGTAGAACCAGAAAATCCTTTTAAGCCCGGCGTATTAACCCAATGGCGGCAACATTACCAGGCGCGCCTGCAACACTATACAACCCAACTGGCCCAAGCCACCAAACAGGCTCCCAGTCAGTTGGCCGCAGAAGAGTTACTTTCCCCACAGCAACGCCAAGCCGCCCAACTGGGCAGTATGTGCCATAGCGCATTAGAGCAGATGTTTACAGATTTGTCTGTAACGTTGGACGTAGCCTGTGAACGTGCCGCCCGGCAACTGGGCGCACCTGAACGTACCCGCGAAG
The DNA here is from genome assembly GCA_045606825.1 of Elusimicrobiaceae bacterium. Classification (GTDB taxonomy): domain Bacteria; phylum Elusimicrobiota; class Elusimicrobia; order Elusimicrobiales; family Elusimicrobiaceae; genus Avelusimicrobium. The sequence continues at coordinate 84,710 of JAZUSQ010000022.1, read as the reverse complement.
TACACACTTTGCTGGCCCCATTTGCGGCCTCGGCTTTATTTGCACAACTGCGTACCTGTAAGGTGTTGGCATGCGAGATGCCTTTTTCCATGCTATTAGCAGACGGGTCGGTACAAGCCGGGCTCATAGACGCTGTGTTGGAGGAACCGGACGGAGCCGTGTGGGTAGTGGATTACAAAACAGACCAAGTCAATGCGGGAGAGGAAAAAACCTTATTTGAAGCAAAATACCGTGCCCAGTTACATGTGTATGAGCAAGTGGCTGAAAAATTGTTTCCCGGTAAAAGGGTGCATACCTCAGCCATATTTGTGCGTACATTTGCGGCGGTAGAGTTATAAAAGTTACAATATATATAATTGCAGGAGGATAATATGTTTGATAAATTAGGGCAGTTAAAAGATTTGTGGAAACTAAAAGGCCAAATGGAAGAAATGAAAAAACGCTTAGATGCCATGGTCATTAAGGCGCAAGGCCCTCGTCATTTGGTAGAAATTACCATGAACGGTTCTATGGAAGTAAAAGAAGTGCATGTAGATGCCGCCGCCAAAACGGTCAGCGAAGCCGAACTGGCTGAAGACATTAAAAATGCCTTAAACAAAGCCGTGCGCGATACACAGATGATGGCCGCGCAAGCCATGGGCAGTAACTTTGGTATTCCCAATGCCTAGCCGTTACCAAAACAAGCAAATTGCCGTATTCGGGGCGTCGGAAAATCCGGCAAAGTACGGCTATAAGATTTTGCACACGTTGTTGCAAAAAGGGTTTAGCGTGTGTGGCATTAACCCCAAAGGCGGTCAAATAGACGGGCACGCATTTTATGCCAGTTTGGCGGAGGTACCCCACGTTGTGGATGTAGCCATTATGGTTATCCCGCCGGCCGCCTTAGTGCCTGCTGTGGGGCAGTGCAAAAACAAAGGAGTCAAAGAGATTTGGTTCCAGCCCGGGGCCCAGGATGACGAGGCTTTTGTGTTGGCCACCGCCGCCGGGATGAAGGCCGTAAACGCTTGCTTTATGGCCGAGAACGGGCTTTGGTAATATGCAGTACCGCCGCCTGGGGCAAACGGATTTAACGCTCTTTCCGGTCGGATTAGGAGGCTGGGCGTTAGGCGGTGGGCCGGATTGGGGGCCTGTGGACGAAACCGCCGCCGTGCAAACAGTATTAGCCGCATTGGATGCCGGTGTAAACGTAATAGATACAGCCCCTATTTACGGGGAAAGTGAAGCCCTTTTGGGCCGCGCGTTGCGGGGCCGTCGTTCGGATGTGATTATATCTACCAAATGCGGGCTGAGGAAAAACGGCTCATGGACCGACCATGACTTGCGCCCCTCTACCATTCAAACCCAGTTAGAAACTTCCCTTCGCAATTTACAGACCGATTATATAGACTTGTACCTTATTCATTACCTAGACCCGCACATACCTTGGCAAGATGCATTAAATACCTTGGTGCGTTTCAAAAGCCAGGGGAAAATCCGGCACATTGGGGTGTGTAATGTACCGCCGGAAACTGTAACACAAATGGCCCAAACCGGGCAGATTTGTTGCGTGCAAGAAGAACTTTCCCTGTTGCACCCGGCCAAAGGGATGGCCGTGCTTGAGGTGTGCCGCCAATACGGGCTAGGATTTGTAGCCTATGGCAGTTTATGCGGAGGGTTATTAAGCGGTAAATATAAGAAGGAACCTAACCTGCGCCGGGCCGATGCGCGCAATTATTTTTATAAATGCTACCGGGGGGAAAATTTTTTGCAGGCCCAACATACCGTGGCGCGCGTACGTGAAGTGTCCGCGCAAAAAGGCGTGCTGCCCGTTCAAACGGCCCTGGCTTGGGTGTTGGCACAAGCAGGGGTAACTTGTGCGTTGGCCGGGGCACGTACGCCCCTGCAAATAAAGCAAAATGCCGCTGCGGCACAAGGGGCACTTACCCCGGAGGAGTTATGTTACTTAACCAAGTAGAAGAGTGCATCCGCACGTTACTACCTAAATTGGGTGTTAATAAACAGCGCGAACTAATGCGCTTACTGTATGAAATTGCCAAGCGGGACCGTATCGCCCCTTCGCAGATTTTACCCGCTGAACCCAATCTTACTTTTGAACGTGCCAAAAAAATCTTGTTGCAAAAACGCTATCCCGTTAATTTTAAAACGGCCCGTAAGGACCAATTTTATTTGCCTAAACTGGAATTAGACCCTGCCCAAGAGGCCAACCTTACTGCGCGCCCTTTTGCGCCCAAAACCATTTATATAGAAACTTCCGTCAAAGATACCCCGCTTGCCCAGCGCGTACGTCGTGCTTTTCCGCACGCGCAATTTCACGAAACTGACGGCAAAACCCAAGTAGGTAGCCCCTATTTTTCCAACCGGCTGGATACGTTGCTCATCCACCGGGAAAAATACGATTTTCTAAAACCGTGCCCTTGCAGTGGCGGTTCGGCCGGGTGCGGGTACAATTTGGTAAATTTGGGTTTTGGTTGCCGCTTTGAGTGTGAATATTGTTTCTTGCAACAGTACCAAAACTTGCATGCGGTTTTGTTGCCCGCCAATGTGGATGAATTTTTAGCCAAAATAGACGGTGCCTCCTTTTGCACCGGCCCGTTTGACCGCCCCCGCATTGGCAGTGGCGAATTTACCGATTCCTTGGTGTTTGATGACCTTACCCACTACTCGGCACAGATTGTGCCCTTCTTCCGCATGCGGCCGCAGTTACAGTTTGAATTTAAAACCAAAAGCGTGAATATCGGCGGTTTACTGGCGGCGGGGGGAACGGAAAATGTGGTGGTGTCTTGGTCCGTCAATGCGGCCCCGATTACAGACCGGGCCGAGCATTTTACCCCCGGGCTAACGGCACGTTTGCAGGCCGCGTGTGAAGTGGCCCATGCCGGATACAGAATCGGTTTCCATTTTGACCCGGTAGTCATTTATCCCGGTTATCAGCAAGATTATGCCCGCACCGTGCAGGAAATGGCAGATACGTTGCCGCACGATAAAATTGCCTGGATTAGCGTGGGTACATTGCGTTTTAGCCGTGAGTTAAAAAAGCAAATTGAAACTCGTTTTCCGCAGAACACCCTTTTAGACGGCGAATTTTTGTTGGATTTTGATGGCAAAATGCGCTATAGCCCCGCCCAGCGTACAGAGGCTTACCAATTTTTAGTGCCGCTTTTGCGCCGTACGTTTCCCCATGCCGTAGTTTATTTGTGTATGGAAGACCCGTCGGTCGCCCAGCAATTTTAGCAATTATGTTATAATAAAAGGGTAGTAAAAATACAATTTAATCTGTTTTTGAACTGTATGAAGAATACAGGAAACTTCATAAGAAGTGTTCAGAGCGTCAAAAATAGCCGGTCAGGTACAAGTTTTTCCTGCAGATTAACTTGTACCCAATGTTTCCCGTTTCATACGGGATACTACGGCTGATATATTGGATTTCGCTCTGAACGTCCCGTATAAGAGCCGTTGTTTTTTTGCATACATTTCAAGAGCAGAAACAACAGGAGAAATATATGTTAAAAAACAACACTTGGCGGGGACAAACGCAAACAAATAGATTGGGACAGGAAACATTATCATCTTCCCTCCTTGTGGGGGAGAAGATGAACAGTGGCTTCACGCTTATGGAGTTGCTCGTTGTTGTACTAATTATCGGTATTTTAGCCGCCGTGGCCCTGCCTCAATATAATAAGGCGGTAATGAAAAGCCGTGTAGCAGAATATGAAGTGCAAATGAAAGCTCTAGGAGATGCGGCTGCTGTTTGCAAACTACAAAAGGGGAGTACTTGCACAAGAGACGAACTGGATATGGAAATACCGGAATGTAACGTAATTCCTGGGGTAGTAGCCAATGCAACAGGCTGCGCTTACAGCGTAAATGCAACCTGGATTAGCGCACAAAATGGAAATACGGAAATATTTCGATATTATTATGAACCCGCAAAAATAGTAACGAAAATGACTTACACCCCGGGTGAAGGTTGGAACCTGACTCACGGAACTGCACAACAAGGATTCTATTGTGGTGGTAACGCTAACAATTCCATTGCAGGTTATTGTGCTAAATTAGGGTTTTCTCACACGGTAGCCAGTACTCCAGGGTTCGAAATGTTATTTTCACGGTAAATCTTAATACTCCCTCGATATAACTAAAATCGAGGGAGTATTATAAATTGCCAAATATTGCGGTTTAGTTTCAATCAAACCGGAGCATATCCGTATATTCTTTAAGGCGTTTATTGATTACCTGTTGCGTTAAGCCCGCCAGGCGGTTTACGCTAAAGGATTCAATCGTGAACGAGGCCATCACGTTGCCAATCATCATGGCACGCTTAATGGCTGGCAAACTGTTCCAGTTTTTTAGGCTTGCCAAATACCCGGTAAACCCGCCGCCAAACGTGTCTCCCGCACCGGTGGTGTCGTGCACGTGCTCTAAAATATACGGCGGCAGTTGGGCAATGCCTTTGTGGCTAACCAGCATAGAACCGTTAGAACCCAGTTTAATAATTACGTATTTGACCCCTTTGGAAAGCAGCCACTTGCCCGCCGCAATTAAATTATAAATCCCGGTCAGCAGGCGTGCTTCATTTTCGTTCAAAAACAAAATATCAATTTGTTTAATTACTTTAAGTAGCGCATCTTTTTTAGATGAAATCCAATAGTTCATGGTATCGCACGCCACTAAACGCGGGTGCTTTACCTGTTTTAAGACGGAAAGTTGCAACTCCGGGTCTATATTGGCCAAAAAAACAGCCTTAGCATTTTGTTGTTCTTTGGAAAGAATAGGCTTAAAATCCTTAAATACGTTTAAATCCGTAAACTTGGTAAACGCGGTGTTAAAATCCGCATCATAACTGCCACCCCAGTGAAACGTCAGCCCGTCTTTTACTTCCACCCCCGTGATGTCCACTTCACGTTTAATAAACGGCTCGCGGTATTCCTGGGTAAAATCCGTACCTACCACGGCCACCACGGCCGGTTTGGCAAAATAACTGGCACAGATAGAGGCATAACTGGCCGCCCCGCCCAGCACACGTTCGGCACGGCCGTTGGCATTTTCAATTGTGTCAAAGGCTACGGAACCTACCACCAACATTTCGTTATTCATATTATTCCACAAATGTTTTGACGGGTACTTTACTGCTAAACGCATCAAAAAATGCATTGGGGGTGGTTTCTAATTTGGTTTCCATTAAAGCCGTTTGGAAAGCGGCTTTGTTGGTATCAAAATTTTTCAAGTTGCCATGTTGCACTTGGTAGGCCGTTTTGATTTCTTCGGGTGTAAGTTTATAAATGGAGGCCAGTGTTTGGTAGAAACGGGCGGCCATTTTCTGGCGGCGGGTTTGGTTTTCAAATTCAGCCGGGGAGGTTTGGAACACTTCGCGCACGGCATAAGCATATTGCTCTTTGTTAAATTTGCCGTCCGGCGCAAACAGGGGGGAGGTTTTAATGTCGTAGGCAATTTCATAATCGGCCACGTGCATACCGGCTTGCTTAGCGGCCTGGTTTAACACCTCTTGCGTAACCAACGCGGTAAGGGCTTGCTGTTGCAAAAATTTCATCATTTCCTCGTCTACATCCATGCCTTTGCTACGCAGATAATTGGCTTGGCGTTGGGTGGCTTTTTCCAGCGTGCGCCAGGCAATGGTTTCACTGCCTACTTGGGCCGCATTTATATTCAACCGGGTGCGGGTATAAGCATCTAAGCCAATGTAAATAATACTGCCTATAAAAAAGAGCAGGGTAATAATAAGAATAGATTTTTTGTGTTTAATGAAAAATGAAATCATAATTTACTCCTAAATATCGTCATCTTCGTCAGTTTCAGGGGATTTTTCTTCCCCAATGGTGCAACGGCCGTCAATGCGGCCGCCTTCTTCCACAATCATTTTTTTGGCGCGGATGTCTCCTTTGATAGAAGATTTTCCTAACACCTCCAGCATTGTAGCGCAGACATTTCCTTCAATTTCCCCGCCGCATACCACAATTTCGGCGGTTACGTCGCCCACAATTTTTCCTTCGTCTCCCACAATTACGTGGCGGGCATTATCTACCGTACCTTCCAACGTGCCGTCCACCCGCAAAGAGCCCTGCACATTTAAGGTGCCCTGAAAGTAACACTCCGCACTGACTACGGAAAAATGTTCTCCGGAAGAAAAATCAGAATCTTTTTTTAAAAATCCCATCTGTATTCTCCTTACTTAAAGTAATTGCGCGGATTGACGGCTTGTCCGTCCTTCCACACTTCATAATGTAAATGTGTTCCGGTGGAGTGCCCGCTGGAACCCATAGTGGCAATTTTTGTGCCACGCTTTACCACGTCGCCCGGTTTTACCAAAATGCCTGTTGTATGGGCGTACAAGGTGGAATAGCCAAACCCGTGGTCCACCAAAATAGCCTGGCCAAAACTGGGCACCCAACCGGCATGGCGCACCACCCCGTCTGCCGTTACAAAAATGGGGCTATCGGGCTTGCCGGCAAAATCCACTCCGTTATGTTTTTTAGACGTGCGCCGCCCAAATGGGTCCAGGCGGTAGCCATAGCCGGAACTGATGCGCGCATCAGACGGTCTGATAGAGGGAGTGGAGTGCAGCCCCTCTTTTTGGTTAGCCACGTACCAGGCAATTTCCTGAAAACTGGCTAAACGCGTTTTGGCACTTTGTTCTAAATCGTCCACATAATGCCCAAACTCATCTTCGTCTATATCTTTTAAATCGGTTTCAAAGAGCACGTTTGCCCGGGCATCTGCCTTGGCTTTTTCTTCCTGCCATTCTTTGGTTAGGTTACTAAACTTACCGTCAGGCATACCCAGCATTTGGCGCATTTGGGTTTCGGTGGTGCGGGTAAGTTCCAAATACTTGCGCCCGCGTTCCAGTTCGTCGGCAATCAGTTTTAATTTGAGGCGCATAAGTTGGTTATCTGCTTTGATGACATTGTAATCATATCCGCGGATAAAAAACAACACGCCACCCACCGTAACACATAGCCATACCGCTATACAAACCAACAGCGTTAGCCGCCGGAATTTTAATTTGGTACTGCCCCCTTTGCGCGGCATAATTAAAATATCTATACGCTCGCCAAGGGCACTGGCTAGAGCATTGATAAATTTACCCATCTTTTGTATTCTATCATATATGGGCCCTTTTCGGGGCAAAAAAATAAAAAGGAGAATCTATGAAGAAACTTATATCTATGCTGGCTGTGGCTATGTTGACGGTGGCCTGTATGCCTAAATTGCCGGATTTGCCGGAGGTTCCTACATTGCACGAGGCCGTACTGCCTGTAGCCGCGCAAGAGGAAGTAATGTGGCAGTCCGAAGACTACAACGGCAAACCTGTGCTCGTTGTGTTTATGGGTTCTTGGTGTCCGTGGTGCAAAAAAACGATGCCGGCCGTAAATGCCTTAAAAGCCAAATATGACGGACGGGTAGAAATTGTAGGGGCATTTATGGACCCGGCCCCCGGCCCGGTGCGCGACGCTGTAAAAGAGCACGGCTTGCAAGTAACTGCACTTTACAACGCGGGCGAAGTTGCCGAAGGCCTGGGTGTGCAAGGCTTGCCGCATACCATCTTGTTTGACAAAAAACACCGTGCCGTAAAAATCTGGGAAGGTTTCCGCCCGGATATGGAAGAAGTGGTAAGCGTAGAAATTGATAAGTTGGTAAAATAAAAACAAATCTGTTATAAACAAAAAAATGAGCCACGCAAATGCGTGGCTCGTTAAATTTTACTATTGAATACAGTTTTACCTGCGGTGATAAATCTTACAACCGCTCCACGCATTAGAAGTTTCCGACGTTAATGTAATACCTAGTTTATCGGTACTTTTCTTCAAATTATTATAGGCATTATCTTGCATAGGAATTTGGTTGTTTAATATCCAATCTACTATCACGGCTTGTTTGTATAATGGTTCGTTAGAAAAATCGGGCAAGTTCGCAAAATGTATTCCGCGATTGCCCCTATCTTCAAAGGTCAAGTGAGCTGTTACATTTACAAATTTTTTAGCTTTTGGGTCACCTAGAAGAATTACAAGGCGACACAGTCCGGGCATGCAATTAGGGTTAAAATCAAACTCATGATTTCCACAATTGCCGGATTCGCCTTTGCAACCGGGTAATTCAACCGTGCCACGGAAATTAAACCAACCATAGGCTTCCCCTGAAAGATAGGCTTGATTTAACGCTTTTTTATATTGTGAGTAAAGGGTATCTACTTGTGCCCAACGTGCTTTGAATACTGCTTTTTGATACTGTGGCAATGCTACCGCCGCTAAGATACCAATGATGAGGATGACGACTAAGAACTCTATAAGCGTAAAGCCGCGGAGTGTCTTAATCATAAAGTCATCCTGAACTTGTTTCTGGATCTGCTCCGCTTTACATAACGGTTGATTAAGGTGGAGATGCTGAAATAAATTCAGCATGACAATTTTAGGCCTATTAGGCCCAATTTTATTATTACGACAAGCGTGGAAGATTCCCGATAGAAACGCTCGGCAATGACACTTATTTTGATTTACGGCATTTACTACTTCTTGCGTATTACCCCACTGGGTATTGTTTGGGTTCATGGTTGTTCTCCTTTCTGTTTATCCGTGGAAAAACGCAATAAAAACGGCCGGAATGAATGAGTCCGTTTCAGAGTCCCACAACATTACAGCCGTAGTCTGCCATTCCAAACGGAATGGCAAACATTCAGCACAACACCACCGAGGGATCAACTCTTTGGTATTGTGCTTATAGCGGCTATTTTCGGTCTGAAACGGAACTTTTGGTTTCCCAAAAGCACCCCACACTCTGCATGCGGTTCCAAAAACAGATTAAATTTTTATACTACCCCCAAATTATAACATAATAAAATTGCAAAAAATAAGGAACTAAGGAAGATACAAAAACACACGTCTAAAAGCGTGTGTTTTAAGGGGAAAATTTTACCGGGGAGTGGACTTGCCTTGCGGTAAAACTCCTAACGGAGTTTTCCTGCAGACCGGGCTCGTGGTACTCGCCTTGCGGCTCACATAGTTCGCACGCAAACTCGTACAACGCTGCGCCTTTCAAGCCCCTCACGCGCCGAGATAGTTTATGCGCTCCCCTACTAAAAATAAAAGCATACAAAAGTGTGCGGGATAATTTTTCAAAATAAAATACGCTTCTTCTAGGCGCGAACTTGCGAAGTATACTGTGGGCACCCGCGCGTTAGCGCGGAGGTATTCGAGCAAGTACGCAACAACGAAGAAACGTATTTTAGTAAGAAAAATTTACCGGGGAAGGGACTTGAACCCTTAAGCCCGTGCGGGCAATAGTTTTTGAGACTATCCTGTATACCAATTCCAGCACCCCGGCTTAAATCTACACATTATTATAACATATTCACGCGGAATTGTCATTGCTTTTTGGTTGGTTTCTTTTTATATCTTTTTGATGGCCGATAAAATAAATATAGTAAAATATACCCATGAAACGGATTTTGTTGGCGTGTTCCCTGTTAGGGATACTTATTGGGGTTGCGTTGCGGTTTTATTTAATTGGTATTTCCTTTGAATACGATGAACTGTTTACTGCTGTTACGTCAAACCCTTTAGTACCGTTTTCTTATTTGTGGACACATTATCTAATGATAGATGTACATCCGCCCCTGCACAATTTTCTGCTTTGGTTGTGTAACCATATATTACCCTATGGACCGGAATGGGCCTTGCGCTTACCCAGTTTAGTGTTTGGCCTGGGTGCATTAGCACAAGCGTGGTTTCTGTTTCCGCGCCATTTGGGTAAAACGGCCCGGTGGTTGTTTTTATTGCTGCTTAGTTGTAATTTTTACCTCATCTTGTATGCCCAGCATGCGCGGGCCTACTCTTTAATTGTGTGTGCGGCTGTTCCATTTACTTTTTTGTATTTAAAATTAGCGCGGCGCATTCTCAAACACCGGCCTATTGCTACCAAATGGTGGTTTGTATATGGTGGGTTGGCGGCTGTGTTATGCTGGAGCCACTATTTTGGGGCCCTTTGTTTCGGGTTGTTTTCCACGGTGTTGGGGGGATTAGCCCTTTACCATAAACGCAGTTTTAAGCCGCTTGCTTATACCTGTGCTTTGGTGCTGGTGTGCTTTGTGCCGTGGATGATCCCTAATTTAGTAGAAAACTTGGGCCAGCAACGCTTTGGCGGAAACTGGTGGGGAAACCGGGAATTGGAATGGAGTTTGGTCAATTTATGGATTGAGTTTTTCTTTACCTCTTTAAAAGGATTTTGGGCTTTATTGCTAGCCGTACTGGCAGGCACCTTTTTCAGTTGGCGTTTATATCACAAAAAGTACACGTGGCCATACGGGGTAGAACTGTGTTTGCTGATTATTCCCATGGCATGCGCCGGGGTGTTTGCGCTGGCAATGTCGGTTAAAATTTTTTGGTTAATTTGGCGTTATTTTATGCCGTTTGTGCCCGCTTTGTATTTAACGGTTGCGTTGCTGATTGCGCCGCTGTTGCACAAATATAAGTGGGTATTTTTGCTCATGATTGTCTTTTTGTTCTTTTCGTTCCGTACCACATGGCAACTAAGCCAACTTTTGCGTAACGGGGTGTTTTTCCCGGTGCGTGAGGCTATGGAACTATACAAGGAGGCCTTCCCGGATAAAGAACTGTTTGTGCTTGCAATGGAGGCTTTCCCAACCCCGTCCATGACACCCATGTATGGGTTTTATCCGCATTATTATTTTCACATGAAAAACCCGGTAACAGAGGTTTTTCAGTTGCCACAGGCGCAGTTGCAAGCCTTGGTGGCGCGGCAGCAAGAAGGAGTATTTTGGATGCCAAACTGCAGTCCGCAGAAAATGGAACGGCTGATACATAAAGTAGGACGAGAAGCTAAAATTTTTGCCCGGCACGAAAACACTTGTTTTATCTTGTTTTCTGACGGTAAAAAAGTAGATCCGGCCTATGCAATGGGTTATGTGGAACGTTTTGTGCGTGCCCGCAAAAAATTGTCCGGGAAGGTTAGCAGTTAATTTTTTCGTCTATTAAATAAAGCGGGCGTTGTTTTACTTCCATAAAAATATGGCTGATGTATTCCCCCAAAATTCCTAAGGAAATGAGTTGTACGCCGCTAAAAAATAAAATGGCTACCATCAAAGAGGTATATCCGCTTACGGGGTTTCCATAGGCTAATTTTTTGAAGGCTACCCACATAGCATACAGTACGGCCGCGCAGGAAACGCACATCCCCACGTATGCCCATAGCCGCAGTAGCGACGTACTGCCAGCCGTCAACCCTTGTAAAGCAAAATTCCACAGCCGTCTATAGTTCCATTTGGTTTGCCCGGCCGGGCGCACGGCGCGCGTAAATTCCACGGCGGTACTTTTAAAACCAATCCAATTAAACATACCTTTTAAAAAGCGTTCCCTTTCGGGCAGTTGAAGCAAGCCTTGTACCGCGCGGCGGCTAAGCAGGCGGCAATCCCCGGCGTTGGGGGGCATGTTGCGCTCTGAAAGGAAATTGTAAATGGTATAAAACGCGCGGGCAGTGGTGCGTTTAAGCCACGTGTCCGACTGGCGGTTGGTACGCACTCCATAAACCGAATCAAACCCCGCATGAAATTTATCTATAAACTGAGGGATTAACGACGGCGGATCCTGTAAGTCTGCATCCATGATAATGACCGCGTCCGCCGTAGCGGCTTGGTGTAAGCCTGCGGTTACGGCGGCCTCTTTACCAAAATTACGCGCAAGTGAAATAACTTGCACAAACGGATATTTGGCGGCCCACGCTTTAAGTAACTCCAACGTGCCGTCAGTACTTCCGTCATTTATAAATAGGAAGGAGGTTTGCACGTCTTTTAGTTGTTGCACCACGGGCAAGGTTTGTTCTAAAAACAGGGGGAGCATAGCGGCCTCGTTATAGGCCGGAACAAGTAGGGTAAGTTTCATGGATCTCTCCTAGAGAAAAGTGTTTGTGTATCTTTGTTTACCAGGGTGGCTACGCACGAATCACTCCACACGTTTAGGGCCGTTTCTACCATATCCAGTAGCGTGTAGAACGGCAAAATAATACCCAGCAAATAAATCGGCACATTCATGGACGAGAGCAAACTGGCCGCCAAGAAATAGCACCCCATGGGTACCCCCGCATTTCCAATAGCCGCCACAGTGGCAATCAATACCCACACCAGTAGGGTGGACGGACCTATGACAGCCCCGTTGTTTTGCATAAGGTACAACACGGTAATTAAAATAAAACTGGCACAACCGTTCATGTTAATGGTGGTACATATGGGTAACACAAAGCGTGATACGGTAGGATGCACCTTGTTGTTTTCTTCGGCACATGTCATGGTTACCGGAAGTGTACCCGCGGAAGATTTAGAGAAAAACGCCACCAGCAGCGCTTTGGACATATGTTTGAAAGTACGCCAGGGGTTTACACGGCGGGCCAGTAGAAATAGCGGCAACACAACCAGCCCTTGCAATAAGTTTGAACTCACTACCAAGGCTACATAGTGCCCTAGGCCATTTAACGTTACGCCGCGCGCAAAATCGCGCGTGCAAATAGAGGTAAACCCAAAAATCCCCAGTGGTAGCAGTAAAATAATCACGCGGATAATGGAAAATAACACGGATTGTACGGCGCCCAGCAAATTTAACAGGGTGGTACGTTGGGCGGCTTGCTCAATATGGCGGATCGCAAATCCCATGGCCATGGCAATGAGTAATACGCTCAATACGTTGCCTTGCACCAGGGGGGCTAAGGGATTATCGGGGATGAGAGACACAAAATAGTCCAAATAACCCTTTTGCGCGGCCAGGCCGGCGTCGGCAGAAACCGTAGCCGTTACATTGGCGGGAGGGAAAAGCGCATACAGGGCGGCCCCTACGCCGGCGGCCAGCAGGGTGGTCGTCAGCGTGTAAAACAACGTGCGTTTCCATAACGTTTTTTGGGTGCGTGCACTACCTAGGTTGGCAATGGTGTAACAAATGGTAACGGCAATAATGGGCACACTTATAAACTTAAATAAGCGGATAAACACGTCGCTTAAAAACTGGGCCATTACCAGGCCCGTTTGTGTGGAATAAAGCCCGTTAAAAATACCCAGTACAATGGCTACGGCAAACCACCCGGTGTATTTCCAGGAAGAATTTTTAACAATCGGTTTTTTCATACCTTTTATTATAGCAATTGTAGAGAGGCCTTTTTTAAAAGCCTTGACGCGTTTTTTTTTTTTGGTAAATTTGAGGTATATAAAACGACAATCTTGTATAAATGGAGGAGTACGGACTATGAATAAAAGCAGTTTTAAAGTGTGTTTTTGCACAAAAGCGGGGTTTATACTCCGCCCCTCGTCATCCCGCAGTGTCTTAATGCGGGATATAGGGGCGCTCCACACGCTATACCCCGCATACCAACCTTGCGGGGTGACGGAGCGTGTGGCCCGCGGGTTTACGCTTATAGAACTATTGGTAGTTGTACTGATAATCGGTATTTTAGCGGCGGTGGCGTTGCCGCAGTATAATAAGGCAGTGGCCAAGGCAGAAGCGGTGAAATTTGTAACCATGATCAAAGCCACCGAGACGGCCTTTGCGGCTTATGTATTGGAAAATGGTTTTGCAGATAAAACGTTTTTTGATACCCGCTCTAACATTGATAACCGTAAGGAATTGGATATTGAGATACCGATTGATAAAAAAATAACGGATTCTTATGATGTGTCGGTAGTTTGTAGTGCAATAGATTTTTTGTGTAATATTACAATTAGTAAATATGATTCTTCTTGGAATCCAAAAGGGGATTTGGTCATAAATTACGACTATCAAGATAAATCGGTTGGGTCTTGCACAGGGTGGACTGTAAGAGGAACAGCCATCTGCAGTTATGTAAGTTCTCATTTGCCCAATATGAGGTGTGCGGCGCAGATTGGGGGAGAGGATGCGCCAGCAACTGCTTGTTAATCTCTGCTACTGCGTCATTCCCATGCCCCAAATTTAGTAAAATATACATATATTCCTACATTTGGGGTTCTTTTTATATGAAAAAAATCGTCATTCCGGGCTGGATCAAAGCCTTCTTTACGTTTTTCTTGGCCAACTGGCTGGTGTTCGGTGTATTTCGGGTCATTTTCCTGGGTGTGTTTCACGCCGCCTTGCCGGATAACCCCGCCCGCGAATTGTTAACTACATTTTACATTGGTGCCAAGTTTGATTTCCGCCTGGCCGCTTTTCTTTCGGCTCCTTTGGGCTTGTATCTAACCGTTTGTGCCTTTTACAAAGGTGCGCGGTATATCCGCAAAGGGATGGCCGTTTTGTACGGCCTGCTGGAGGCCCTGGTGCTACTGGTCTATTTTGCCGATTTTGCCCACTACGCTTACATTTCCATGCGTATCAATTATTCCATTATGCACTATTCGGAAAACCCGCTTATTTCCTTGCAAATGGCGTGGCAAACCTATCCGTTGGTGTGGGCCGTGTTAGGGCTTTTGTTGTGCGGCGTATTGGGGTATGCGTTTGTGAATTATTTGCTAACAAAAGCATTTGCCCAGCCGGACAACTACCGCTGGAAAGGCAAATTGGCCTGGTTCTTTATTGCCTTGCTGATTACCGGCGGGCTGGGCTTTGGGCAGATTAGCCAGTACCCCTTGCGCTGGAGTAACGCTTATCACTCCACCAACCATTTTATTTGTAATTTAACGTTAAACCCGGTCTTAAATATGTTTGATACGGCCCGCTTTGTAAAGGCAGACAGTTACGACACGGGTAACACCCGCCAGTACTATAAGGACGTGGCTGCTTTTTTGCAGGCAGACCAACCCAACGAAGAAACTCTGTCGTTTGCGCGCACGGTGGCGGACCAACCCAAAGCCAAACAACACGATTATAATGTGGTCGTTATTTTTATGGAGTCCTTGGCGTGGAATAAAATCTCATTTACCAACCCGGATTTAGACCCTACTCCCTTTGTGCGCGAATTGGCCGACAGGTCCATTCTGTTTACACACTTTTATTCGCCCACGTCGGCCACGGCACGTGCGGTATTTGCCACAGTTACCAACATCCCGGACGTATCTTCTTTCAAAACCAGTTCCCGCAATCCCTTGATTGTGGACCAACACGTCATTATTAACGCCTTGAAAGATTATGAGAAATACTACTTTATTGGCGGCAGTGCCAGTTGGGGCAACATCCGCGGCGTGTTGGAACATAACATTGACGGTTTGCATATGTACGAAGAAGGCCAATTTGAACACGAACACCGCAACGACGTGTGGGGCATTTCGGACCTGGATTTATTCCGTGAGGCCAACCGCGTGCTGGCCCAGGAACAAAAGGAAGAAGGCAAGCCCTTCTTTGCGTTTATTCAAACGGCCGGGTACCACCGCCCTTATACCATTCCCGAAGACAACGCCGGCTTTCAAACCATAGACATTGGCGAAGACTTGGCCCACAAACGCAGTTTTGTCAGTGTGGCGGAATATAATTCCCTGCGTTTCTCTGACCATGCATTGCGGGAATTTTTTAAACTGGCCGAGAAAGAACCCTATTATAAAAATACCATTTTCTTTATCTTTGGCGACCACGGCCTTTCCGCCCCGCAGTCGGAAAATATGCCGCGCGGTACGGTGGAACTCAATTTGATTAACCACCAAATTCCGCTTATTATTGCGGGCGGTCCCATTACTAAAAAACAGGTAATTGATAAAACCGCCAGCCAAGTGGATATTTTGCCCATTGCCATGGGGCTGTTAGGGCGCGGATACCAAACGCGCGCCATCGGGCGCGATGTACTCACCACGCAAAAAGATGCCGCCCCCGGGGCACTGATTTACGGGTGGGCGGATTCGCCGTCTGTCATTGGGTTTGTGGAGGGGGATTACTTCTACCGCAGTCAAGGCGCACAAGAGGGGCTTTATAAATACGCGGCCGATAATTTTAAGGAAGATTTATCGGCTAAAGAGCCCGAGCGTTTTGCCCGCATGAAGGCCCTGGCACACGGGTTGTATGAATCCTCGCGCTACCAATACTACCACAACCAAAAGAAAAAAGACGAGTAGCCCACTGCGAACGATTGGATTTCTGACTTAAAAAAGGCTGGTTTTTACCAGCCTTTTTTAGGTTACACATGGTGCTAAACTGTGTTTTTTCCTGTTGCAGAAACCCCATGGGGTTGTAGTATAGGTCCTATCCTTTTTCCCTTATATTTTATTGGTATAGTAGACCGGGGTATTTTTTTTGTCTTGTGCTTGGGCAGAAATTTTATAGGTGTTGCCGTCAACGCCAATCTTAAATCCGCGCCGGCCCAGTGTTTTGTGAACGTCGCGCTGGAATTGCACCGGGTCTCCGGAGAGTAAAGACAGGCGTAACAAATCGTTGGTATAAGCCCCATAGCGGATGAGGTGGCCTTCTTCTAAAATGGCAATTTTTTGCAGAAAATCCTGTGCTTGGCGCACTTTGTATTTTTCTTGCCAGTCTCGTCCGCCAAAGGCGTGATACAACCCCCCTATAAATAAAACAATTAGTATGGCACCCAAACCCCGCACGGCCCAGGTTTCCCACCCGGCACGTTCGCGCAGTTGTACCACCGCACTGCCGCCTAAAAAGTCGTGCAATGCGCGTTTACGGTCATCTACCAAAGCCAGTACAAAGCCGCCAAAAAATAGCCCCGCACTGATATAATATCCTATAGCGCGTAGCAAAGCACGCGGGAAAGAAATCGGCCCGCTGATATCCTTTTTGACAACGGCAATCCCCACTAAATTTTTGCCCAGGGTAACACGCCCCCCGCATGAAAAAATAGCCTCATAAAGCACAAAAATCACGTTCATCCCCACGGCCATAGCCACCACATGTTCCAGTTCCAAATAGGTGCCAAGTAGTTTGCAAACCAGCCACGCCAAGAGTTGTAACGGCAGGAAAATCACACCGTAGTCAATAGCCAAGGCTACAAACCGTTCCGTAACAGCGGCGTAGGGCAGTTGTTGTGGTTGGGGGGCCGCGGCGGCTTGGGCGGCCGGGGCAGACGCAACGTCTTGCATGATGTTAATGCGGTGTTCTTCGGGCATAAATAAAAATCTCCGTTAGTTTATTATAACAAGTTTTTTTGTGTGTAAACAATCCGTGTTAGGGTTGAGTGCCTTCGGCCGGTTTGTCTTTTTTAAATAACCCAAAGAATCCTTTAATGCCTTTGGTTACATTGCGTGAAACCACATTTTTGGTAACTCCTTGCGTAACCAGGGCCCCTACGGAACCTAACAACTGCATATTGCCCTGTGGTTCATCAATAGTTCCGCCAATTTTTAAGGTCAGCGGCATCATGCCATCTACCTCGTGCCGGCCCGGGGCTGCCCGTACGGTTAAATCTACAGCCTGGGTGTTAAAATCCGTTGTGCCGTCCAAACGTAACGACATCACCGGGGACACAAACGAGCCTTTTTTGATAGTGGCTAGGCCGCGCACAAAATCCACTTGTGTGTCAAAGGTGTCGTACGGCATTTCCCCATCGGAAGATTGGGCTGTAACGGGAACAACTACCTCCACGGGTTCACCGTCAGGTCCTAAAATAGTTTGGGTGTGGGTGGGGCCTTGTGTTTCTTCGTCCTCTCCGGTTACGGCGGAGGCAACGCCGTTGCCAAGTTTGCTTAATATTCCAAACACATTTAACGAGTTAAACACCTTCCCCGTTAAGTTTAACGATAAAAACAATACCTTGGTCAGTGGGTTGGCGTTGGTTAATTTGTAAATGTCTTGAATGGTTCCCTGGGCCGTGGTTAAGTGTAAGTTACCGTGTGCCTGTTTTAAATCCGGCGTAAGGCCGTGCATATCGGCAGTAAACACCACGTTATTGCCTTCAAAATAAGGTACTTGCACATGCCCCAGTTGTACATCCGCCACGGCGCGGATGGGGGGCAAAGGCCAGGGTTTAGCCGGGGTATCGGCTTGTGTTTGTGCCGGGGCAGTGGGTTCTGCCAATGGGGGAAGGGCCACTTCCTGCGCGTGCAAGCGCACATTTACATCTATTACGTCCGGCTTTTGGTTGGCCAGCAAGGCCAAGGTAAACGGACGGCCGTTTACTTTGCCGGTGCTTTCTACTTGCGCATTTCCGGTTTTAAAATCCATGGTTTCTTGCAGGTCCAGTTTCGCGTTTACGTCGGACACACGCCCGGCTTGCGGCAAGAGAGCCCCCAAATCGTCTAAATTCATCTTGGCTTGAAGTTGTTGGTGCGTGGCGTGGATATCGGTTCGCAAGGTGCCTACCAAGCGGTACGGCTCGGCCAAAGCAGGGAGCCAGCGGCCTATTTCCCCCAGTACCAGGGTGCTATTTGCCGTGGCATCATATTGCAAATGGGAGGGGTCTTTATATAGCAGACCTCCTTTTGCCTGCATCTCTACCCCCGGTGCCTGCAACGTAAACTGGTGCAAGGTAACAGCGGATTTTTCCGTATCCAGGGCCGTTTTGATGTGGGCGGTTGCCTTATCCAGTTCAAACGCGGGCAAAGCAATCAAATCCTGCAGGGTATCATGAGATAAATTTGTCAGGGTAAAGGTTAAATCGGCGTGGGGATTGGTAAAATTATCCACCCGTCCTTTGGCGCGCAACGTAGTGTCTTGCAGGTTGGCGGTAAAAGCGTTTAGTTCTATGTAGGCTTGGGGCCATTGTTGGTTTTTTAAATCTGCGGTTAATTTGGCGGAAATCGGTATATATAAGGTAGCATTATGCAAAGTATGGCGCAGTTGGGCATATACGCGTACGGCAAACGGTTTGTTTAGGCGCAGGTGTTTGATATGCAGGGTTAGTTCATCTATATCCCAGGTGCGTTGGGTAATTTCATCTGTATAGATAACGTGTAAATCTTCCAAGCGCAGTTGCTTGGCCGATAAAGAAAACGGAAAAGGCATACGCGCATCCTGTGTTTGGTCGGTCTGTTGGGGGGAGGATAAATCCGCCCAATTCACGGTGCCGTCCTGGGCGCGTTTGGCGTGCAAGGTAATGGCGGCTAGGGTTACGCTGTTTAGTTTTACGTGCGCATGTAGTAAATGTAAGAGTGAAAAACGGACACGCGCGTGCACTGCCTCTAGAAAAGTGCCGTTCTCAAAACCCCCTTGTTCGGCCACGCGCACATTGTTTATAAACAGGCCGCGCAAATTGGCTCCCATCGCGCCTACCTCAACATCCCGCCCCAGCGTGTTTTCTAACGCCGTGGTTACGCGGGTATTAAACCATTTTGTACGCGAGATATGGTGCAGTGCCGTATCCAGTACGGCCAGTAATACTACCAGGGCTATCGCCCCGCGGATGAGCCATTTGAGCCATGTGTTACGCATGTTCCCTCCTGCTGTATTTGCACCCGCAATAGGGTTGTTGGTATAAGTTAAATTCTTTAATCAGTGCCCGGCGCAGTTCTTCCAAGCCATGTTTGCGCCACCCGTTGGCTACCAGGTAAGGGGTGCCTTCTTCCAACCAGGCCCGCAAGGCGGCATGGTTAACCTGGTTTAAATCTTTATAGCGCGAGGTGCCTAACACCGAGGTAAACACATCAAAGTGATGTTGCCGTGCATAGTGCGCGGCTTTTTTAAGGCGCACGTAGAAACACACACTGCACCGTTTGCCGCGCTCGGGTTCGGTTTCCAGGCCGCGCACGGCCTGTTCCCATACGGCAGGTTCATAATCCAGTTCCACAAATTGTGCCCCGGTTGTCTGGCAGAGGCGGGCCTGTTCATCACGCCGTTTTTCGTATTCTTCTTGCGGGGAAATGTTTGGATTATAAAAAAGCACCGTAACCTGGTTACCTTGTGTAACCAAGTGTTTAATGGCCGCGCACGAACAGGGCGCACAACAGGAAAGCACTAATATTTTCATATATATAGTGTACTAAAAAAGCCTTCATTTACTCTTGCAAAAAATGTATTACTTTGCTAAACTTACCAATATAGTGTAAGCCCAACATAGGGCTGTGCACTTTATTTTTTTAGTTATAAGAGGTTTTGATATGGCAGTAAAAAAAGATACAAAAGATACCAAAGATACGCTTACCGCGGCTGAAATAAAAGCAATCCGCCAACATTTGTTGGAACTTAAAGAAGATGCCAGTAAGCGTTTGCAAAATACTAAAAAAATGGATATGCCCGAAGCGGAAGTAGGGGACCCGATTGATGATGCCAGCAAAAGTTTGGATAAAGAAATTTTGTTTGAATTAACCAGCAATGCCCATAATACCATTGACCAGATTGAAGCCGCGTTGCGTAAAATGGACAAAGGCATCTACGGTATATGTGAATACTGCCGCAAACCCATTGGCAAAAAACGCATGAAAGCCTTGCCGTTTGCGCGCTATTGTATCAACTGCCAACACACCAACGAACACCACCGCGGGTAAAAAAACCGGGGTACACTTTCCTCTGCACAAACTCTTTACCATTTCTCAAAGGGTTTGTGCTTTTTGTTGATCGTTTTGCAAAATAGTCCAACACTTCCACCCAAAGAAAGTTACTTTCCCAAGTATTGGTTAATGACGTCCTCTTTAAAACTGACAAACGTGCCTGCGGCTATGGCTTCGCGGGCACGCTCCATGAGGCGGATTAAAAAGCGGATGTTGTGAATAGAGAGTAAGCGGTGGCTAGTCAGTTCTTGCGCGCGGAATAAATGGCACAAATAGGCACGTGAATAGTTGCGGCAGGTAAAACAGTCGCACTGGGTGTCTAGCGGAATTTCTTGGGTGCGGTACTGCGCATTTTTGATATTCACGCGCCCGGTAGAGGTCATGACCATGCCGTTACGCGCCACGCGGGTGGGCCATACGCAGTCAAACATATCCACCCCGCGCTCAATGGCGTTAAGCATTTCCACCGGCGTTCCTAACCCCATAAAATAGCGTGGTTTGCCGGCGGGTAAATGGTCGGTTACGGCCGATACGGCCCCGTTCATTTGCTCCAGCGTTTCCCCTAGCGATAAGCCCCCAATGCAGTAGCCGTGTGTGGGCAACCCGGCCATGTGGCGGGCGGCCTCTTGGCGCAAATCCGGAAAAATAGACCCCTGGATAATACCAAATAATAGCGAGTGCCCCACCGTAAAACTTCCGTCGGGCAGTTGGGTAATATCCTGCACGGGCACTGTTTTCTCATACGCGCGGGCGGCCCGTTCGGCCCAGCGTTTGGTAATATCTAACGCTTCGCGCGCATCATGCTTAGCGGGATCTTTGGCGTGGATGCACACATCCAGCATGGTCCAAATGTCCGAGCCGATTTCACTTTCAAACCCAATTACATTTTCCGGCGTGAAGAGGTGTTTACTGCCGTCGTGGTGGGATTGAAACGTTACCCCTTCTTCCTTAATTTTGCGGAATTTAGGCAGACTATACACTTGAAACCCGCCCGAATCAGTCAAAATACTTCCGCCCCAGTGCATAAATTGGTGCAGTCCGCCCAGTTGTTTGAGTAACGGCGTGCCCGGGCGCAAATACAAATGATACGTATTGGAAAGTAAACACTCCGCCCCGGCATTTTTTAAATCTTCGTCCGTCAGGGCTTTTACGCAACCTTGGGTGGCTACCGGCATAAAAACAGGGGTATGTACGGCTCCGTGTTTGGTATATAATACGCCCGTGCGGGCGCGGGAGTTTTTATCTTGGGCTAAAATATGAAACGGCGCAATCATACCTATATTTTAGCATATATGGGGGAAGCACCTGTATGTTCCCCTGGGCCCGGTCCTATAACAGCCTGGGTCTAAATGCCCTTGCACTCACCACGCAGAACAGGCATAATACAAGTATGAGAAACTATGTAACTCTTTTGGTAATCTGTTGTACGGCTTTGGGACTGCATGCCCAAGGTGGTGGAAAGTATGTGCTTAAAAACGCCCAAAAGGCCCTGGGCCGCCCTGGCCAGTGGAAAAACATCAAGTATGTTCCGCGCAACTCGTCCCTGTCAGCCCAGTTGGAACGAGCCGCTTTGCAGGCGTCTCAAACGCTTAGCCATACACCTGTACAAACTGTAACTGCGTCTGCTACTGCCCCGGCGGCCAGTGCATCTGTTCCCACTGCCCGTAGCGGGTATTTATATGTAGGATTGCCGTTTCCGGGAACGGAAGCCTTTCCCAAGCGCAATCCGTTTCACAAGCGCTATCCGTCAGGCTTATTGCAAGAGGAAGAACTCATTAACGACTGGCTGGAGTATTTTAAAAACGGCTATTTCCAACCGCGCGACCAAGTAGAAGCCATTGAAGGGATGACTCCGCGCAAAATGAATAATATCATTGAGTACCTTTATTATATGGGGTTGGACGAAGCCAAAGAAATTATTTTAAACCCGTTGCGTGATACAGGCCGCTTGCCTGATTTTATGTATAACGACAAACTCATCCCCGGTACACAACGGTTGCCTTCGGGTTATTATAAAAACAAGTTCAACCAAAATATTGATACGTTTGTAAAACTGGCCGAGGAAGATGGCAGTATTTATACACACAACGCGCAACTCAAGGAACTAATGAGTGCCATGAAAGATTATACGTTTAAACAGGGTTTTGCTTATACAAATTCAGCACAGTTGGCAAACGGCCTGCGTAAAAATTGGGAGGCTATGTACGCCGAAATCAGCAAACCCGGTGTAACCGGCACCAACCGCGCATTGATCAACCAATTATGGCAAAAACCTGTTAAACTGGCGGACGGTCAAACGGTAAGTTTAAAAGATTATTTTACCCAACGCCGTAAGACAGCCTTTTTTGAAGCAGCCACCCCGGAGTTTTATTTAAACAGCCCCAAATGGGTTGCCTTAGAAAACGAACGGCGCAACTTAATTGCCCGCGAATATCCTGTACGGGCCGATCAGGCCAACTGGTTTAATACCCTGCAAAAACGTTGGGTGCTGGGTAATCCGGATAAATACTTAACCCTCCACCAATTTGCCGAACTGATGACCGCCCCCTACAAAGATGCGTATGGGCAGGTGCGGGCAGACAATTTGAAACAAGTTGCTGTATCCACGGAGGATGACCCGTTTTCCGCACAGGAACAGACGCCCACTTCCACTACAGTAAAAGTTAATAATTTTGATAAACTGGGCGGGGTGTGTTGCCAGTCTTTTACGGACGGCGGGTATATGGGCCGCGTACCGCAAGGGTATGACGGTACGTCCACCGTGGCGCGTTTTGAACCGGTGGTATTTGAGCAAGTACCCGTTATTACATTTGATATGCTTACACTGCAACCGCGCGTGGTAACGTTAAATCAGGTTTCTTATGTAAAAGATTTAAAGCAACACGATATTGACCAAGTACGTGCCAGCCGTATGGTGGCGGACGGGTTAGATGCCTCGCGCGATGTATTAAGCGTAGGCCGTGCCGAAAAAGCCCTGCGGGATATTCCGCACTTGCGTGCCACCGTGCACCCGCAAGGGCGTGTAGCCGGATACGAGGATATACCTTATATGAAAGGGGGCGGTTTGGCGGCCTATTTAGCCTTGTTCACGCCGGATTTTTACCCGCTTAAAAAAGTGCGCTTATTGCAACAAGTGGACGGAAAATGGCAATGGGTTCCTACTTATTTTGTACGTAAAGAAGTGCTTACGCATGCCGGGTTTGTGCACCGTGCCCACCTGACGTTTACTGAGCAGGTGCAAGATCGCATTGTACCCGAAGCCGAAAAATAAGTATTGTTGGCGGGCTAATCCGTTTTAAAAAAAGGCTGGTTTTAGCCAGCCTTTTTTGCTTGTTACGATAAATCAATCAGGTGCCAGTTTTGCTGGTACAACGCTTGCAATTTGCGTTTGAACGGTGCGTGTTCGGGCCGTACCAGGCCCGGGTCCGCGCTTAACAGTTCGTCGCGGTCGGTAATGGCCCAGTGCAAAATGGCCTGGTCTTTAAAAATATCGCCTGCTTTCAGTTCCAACTCGCCCGATTGGCGCGTGCCTAAAATCTCGCCGGGTCCGCGCAGTTGCATATCGCGCTCGCCAATTTTAAACCCGTCGCGCGTGGCGCAAATAATGTCTATCCGTTCGCGCGCTACACTGCCCGCATGCTGGGGGACCAGCACACAGAAACTTGCGTGCTCGCCGCGGCCCACCCGCCCGCGCAATTGGTGCAAACTGGCCAGGCCAAAACGCTCGGCATTTTCTATCACCATCACAGTGGCATTTTTTACATCAATGCCTACCTCAATCACGGGCGTGGCCACTAAAATATCTGTTTTGTGTGCGGCAAAATCCGCCATGATTTGTTCTTTTTGCGGCTGGGTCATTTGGCCGTGTAACATGGCCAATTTAAACTGCGGGAAAATGTGTTTTAGTTTTTCAAATTCTTCGGTTACGGCCTTGGCAGAAATTTTTTCGCTCTCTTCTATCAGCGGAAACACAACATAGGCCTGCCGGCCTTTTTCTACCTCACTGCGTACGCGGTCATACGCCAGTTTGGGGGTGGCACTTTCGGTTTGGATAGGCTGGCGGCCGGGGGGTAATTCATTTAATGTGGATACATCCAAATCTCCGTAAAAAGCCAACGCCAGCGTGCGCGGGATGGGGGTAGCCGTCATGGTCAGCAGGTCCAGTTTGGACGTTTTTTCCTTCAGTTTACTGCGTTGTTTTACGCCAAAGCGGTGTTGCTCATCAATCACGGCCAAACGCAAGTTATGAAATTGCACATCTTCCTCAATCACGGCATGTGTGCCCACTAATATAGAAACGGTTCCGTCGGCAAGTCCCTTTAAAATTTTCTTTTTTTCTGCGGCCTTGGTGCTGGAGGTTAGTACGGCTACGTTTACGGGCAACCCGGCAAGTAGGCGTTTGAAGGTCAAAAAATGTTGCTCTGCCAAAATTTCCGTCGGGGCCATAAGGGCGGCCTGGTAGCCGTTTTCTACGGCTAACAGCATGGCGCACAATGCCACCACTGTTTTGCCCGACCCTACATCCCCTTGTAACAGGCGGTTCATGGGGCGGGGGGATAACAAGTCGTTAAAAATTTCGTTAATTACTTTTTTCTGGCTGCCTGTAAATTCAAACCCCAGTTGGGTGCGAAAGGGTGTCAGCACATTTTTTTTAATTTGATACGTATAATTTTTGGCTAACATTTTGGTTTGCGTACGTTTGATGCCCCATGCCGTGGCCAACAGCAAAAATTCCTCGTACGCCAGGCGCGTGCGGGCGGCCTCTAACTCGGCCTGTGAATTGGGGAAATGAATGGCTTTTAGGGCCTGCGGGGCACTGAGTAACTGGCGTTTGGTTAGCAGAAAAGGGGGCAAAATTTCCGGCTCAGTGGCCGGTGTTTCAGTTTGTAACGCCTCATACACAAATTGCCTAAATTGCTTGTTGGTCAGCCCCTCTGTCAGCGCGTAAATGGGGGTAAGCCGCCCGGCGTGCAAGGGGGTCAGTGCGTCCGCCGCCACATAATATTCTTCTACGGTAATTTGGTTGCCAAACATAGCCCCGCGGTCCTGCTTGCGGCCGATGACCCATACTTCGTTATGGATATGGAAATCTTTTTTAAGTTGCCCAAACGGGTCAAAGCGAAAAGCACGGTACGGCCGTTTTTTAAACCAGGTGCACTCCAGTTGGTGCCCTTGTTCGTCCTCCAGCACTGCTTTAAAAATCAGTACACTTTTAGCGGGCACCTGTTGGGTGCGTAGCACGCGGCCTTTAAAAACGGTTAGGGCATTTGCGTTATATTCATTGGGCGGGGTATTTAAACGGCGGTCTTGGTAGGTGCGCGGATAATAGTGCAACAGGTCCTGCACGGTTTGAATTTCCAGCCGTTCAAACAGTTTTGCCTTGGCGGGGCCGATGCCCTTTAAGTATTGGATTTTAACAGGTGCGGACATATCCATATTTTACTATAAGATGTTGTTTACAGAAAAGCCTTGACGCGTTTTTTTTTTTTGATAAATTTGAGATATAACGAAAAGAAAATTTATATAAATAGGGGAGTACAAGGTATGAATAAAAATGATTTTAAGGAATGTTTTTGCGCAAAAGCGGGGAATATAAAAAAGGGTCATTCCCGCAGGGTTTCTCTTATTTCTTCGTCATCCCGCAGTCTCGCCCCCTCGTCATTCCACAGTCTCGCCCCCTCGTCATCCCGCAGTGTTTTAATGCGGGATATAGGGGCGATCCACACGCTATACCCCGCATACCAACCTTGCGGGGTGACGGAGCGTGTGGCCCACGGTTTTACGCTCATTGAGTTGTTAGTAGTAGTACTAATTATCGGCATTTTAGCGGCAGTTGCTTTGCCCCAATACCAGAAGGCGGTGATGAAAAGTAGATTAGCAGAATTTGAAGTAAACTTAAAGTCACTGGGAGATGCTGCCAAAGCATGCAAATTACAGAATGGAGAAACTTGCACATTAGATGAATTAGATGTAAATATCTCTTCCTGTAATCCGATACCAGGACTATTTGAGAATAGCTGTGAATATAAGAGTGAAAATACTGCAATTTCTGTTCCAATAACGACAAAAACATCTCTTGTTTATCACTATGAATTAGGGTCATTGATTGTAGGGCAGTCGTTTAATCCACAGGTGGGACATGTGGTAAATCAAACGGAAACTATTCCAATTGGATTTTATTGCAGAGAACAGGCACATTCTGTGGAAGGAATATGTTCGCAGTTAGGTTTCAAAAACAGTACCGGAAATTTCGGTTATAAATATTGGACTTGGTAGTTTGAAACCATATATGATTTATAAGAGAAAGATGCTCTTATAACGTATACAAAAAGTATTTGAATACGAATGGGGTTGTTTGTCCTTTTGTGGCCTTCTTATAAAGCAAAAACCCCGGCAGAAGCCGGGGTTTAAAACTTATTCCTGGTAATCTTTTAACATTTTGGTGCGGCTGGGGTGGCGTAATTTGCGGATAGCCTTGGCCTCAATTTGGCGCACGCGCTCGCGCGTAACGTTAAACATTTTGCCCACTTCTTCCAGCGTGCGGGGATACCCGGAGTCAATCCCAAAGCGCAGGCTGATAATTTTGGCCTCCCGTTCAGATAACGTAGCCAGCACGTCGGCCACTTCTTGTTTGCGCAGAAAATCGGCCGCGGCGGTAGTGGGGTTGGGGCCGCTTTTATCTTCAATAAAATCTTCCAGGTTGGAGTCTTCATCCTCGCCAATGGGGGTAGAAAGCGAAATGGGGTCCTGCATAATTTTAAGTACGCTTTTTACCTTGTCGGCAGACAAATGCAACGCTTTGGTATAATCTTCAATACCGGGTTCACAGCCATGTTCCTGGCGGAATTTATTGGTTACTTTGGTTAGTTTGGAAACCAACTCTTTCATGTGCACCGGGATGCGGATGGTGTTGGCCTGGTCGGCAATGGCGCGGTTGATGCTTTGGCGGATCCACCAGGTGGCATAGGTGGAAAACTTAAACCCGCGTTTGTATTCAAATTTTTCTACCGCTTTCATTAAGCCCAGGCCGCCTTCCTGAATCAAGTCAGAAAGTTCCAAGTTAGAGTTGACGTGCTTTTTGGCAATAGACACCACCAAACGCAGGTTGGCTTTGATGAGTTTTAACTTATCCTGCAAAATCATATTTTCAAAAAATACAATGCGGTCATTAAATGCCAAAAATTCTTTTTCGCTCATAGGTAGCATTTCCGCCATTTGGTCATGGCGGCGGCGGACGTTTTCAATATTGGCCAGGGCGCGCTCCAATTCTTCTAATGAAAATTGGGTGGCTTTGCGGAAGGCTTTTTCCGTAATTTTTTTATTTTTAAAATCATTGACCAATTTCTTTACCTGGTTGTACGGGCCAAAGTATTCGTCAAACCGTTTCATGTCGTTTGTCGTTTCTTGCAGGCGGTCGGCCAGGTTTTTAATTTTGTTGGTTAAACGTTTGATTTTATTTTGGTTTAAATTGAGTTTATTGATGCGTGCCACCACTTCTTTTTGCTTGGCTTCCAACAGTTCAATGCAGTGGTTGCGCTTTTTGTCCGATAGCGTATCACTTTGCAACTCTTTCATCAGTTTGGTAATTTCCTGCTCGCGCTTGCCAATAAACTGGGCGGCCTCTTTTAATTTGCGGCGCATGTTGGAAAGTTCGCGGTTGGTACGTTTGCCGCGGGGCATCAGTTCCTTGGTGGTCATTTCTTCCTGGTCCACCAGTTCTTCCCAGTTGCAAATTTCACGCATGGTAATGGGGGATTCCAACACCAGTTTGCGCAGTTCTTTTTCGCGCTCGCGGATGTTGCGGGCCAGGGTAATTTCTTCGTCGCGCGTTAACAGCGGCACTTTGCCCATTTCCGATAAATACATGCGGATAGAGTTAGACACATCCATCCCGGCATTGGAGAGGTTATTCCAATCTTCGCTAATGGGTTCTTCTTTGGTTTCTTTAAATTTCTTTTGGTCTACTACCTGAATGCCCAAGTCATCCAGCGTGCCCATTACGCCGTCCACATCTTCGGCACTCATCTCGGCCGCGGCCATGGAACGGTTCAAATCTTCTAAAGACAGAAAACCGCTTTCTTTGCCTTCTTCCACTAAATCTTTTAACGCTTTATTTCCAGATGCCATAATTTTTAACTCCGGTATTTTTTTAATTTTTGTTGTAAATTCATATACGTCTGAAACACTTCCGGCGGCACGTTGCCTGTGCTATAGGTTTTCATTTGCCGTGTAACGGCTTGCAGTTGTTGCTGTAGGCCGGTTTGTTCCAACTGGGCCACGCAGGCGGCAATGTCGCGCGCGGGCTGAAAATCGTCAGGGGTGGGCAGTAGGGCCAGGCGGATGATTTCATTTTTGTGTTCCGGGGCCAGTTGGGCGGCCGCGTCCGTTAGGTTTTCCAGTTGCGGGTTGGCGGCGTGTGCCTGCACCAGGGTGTTGAAAATCTGCCACGTATGGGGGGAGGAAAAATCGGTTTGGGTCAGTTGGTCGCACAGGACCACATGTTGCGGGCTACGCAATAGCCAAGCCAGCAAATTTTCTTCGGCCGCCGGTGTTTTGGCCGTGCGGGCCGTGCTTTGCGCCGGGATGCGCTTGGCAAAAGCGGCGGCTTGTTGGGTGCGTTGCAGGCGTTGCAATACCAACTGTTCTTCCACATTTAGGCGTTCGGCCACGTATTTGACCCATTCCCGCCGGACAATTTCATCCGGTTGCAAGCGCATCAGTTGGGCCAGTTCGGTTACAAGGGTGGTTTTGGCTTGGGCACTTAACGGCTGGGCCTGGCCGGCCAGTTGCCGTTCCAGGGCAAATGCAATGAGTTCTTGGGCCTGGTCTAGGATAGTTTCAAATGCCTCTTTGCCATACTTGGCTATGTATTCATCGGGGTCCAGGCCGTCTGGCAGGCTGGCCACTTTTACAAACAACCCTTCTTGCAATAAAATCTGTGCCCCGCGCAAAGCGGCCTTTAGACCGGCCTCATCCGGGTCAAACAGTACAATCACATTTTGCGTGTAGCGTTTTAAGAGTTTGGCGTGCTCGGCCGTTAAACTGGTACCCAACGGGGCCACGGTATATTCCACGCCCGCCTGGTGGCAGCCAATGACGTCCATGTACCCTTCCAGTAAGACGGCTCTGCCCGCTTTGCGCATAGCAGGGCCGGCAAAATTAAGCCCGTATAACACGTGGGATTTGGTAAACAGTATCGTTTCCGGCGAGTTTAAATATTTCGGTTCCCCTTCGCCCAAAATACGCCCGCCAAAGCCTACGGTGTCCCCGCGGTGATTGAAAATGGGGAACATCAGGCGGTTTCTAAAATACTCACGCAGGCCGTAATCGGTTTGAATACATAACCCGGCTTCTTTGAGGATTTCTTCCGTGTAGCCGTTCTGTTTGGCCTCGCGCGTGAAGACTCCCGGTGCGGGGGACAAGCCCAGTTCAAAGTGTTGGCAGGTTTCTTTGGTTAAGTTGCGGCTTTTTACGTACGTGCGCGCCTGCTCGCCCGCGCGCGATAAAAAAAACTGATGATAATAGCGGCGTGCATAGTCCAACACTTTGCGCACGTCGGCGCGGCGTTGTTCGCCGGGGGTAAGGGCCTGGGTGGGTTTGTATTCCAGTCCGGCCTCCCGGGCCAGGCGTTGCACGGCCTCGCGGAAGGAGAGGTTTTCCATTTTCATTAAGAACGCAAAAATATCCCCGCCTTCCTGGCACCCAAAACAGTAAAACAGGCCTTTTTCACTGCTACAGGTAAAGGAGGGGGTTTTTTCGTGATGAAACGGACAACAGGCCTTGTAGGTTTTGCCGGCCCGTTTTAAACCGGGCACATATTGGCGGATAAACTCTACAATATCCAGGCGGTCCTTAATTTGTTCTACAATGTCTGTTTTCACGTAAAATCCTTGAAAACAAAATGGAAAACAAGGCAATAGCCCTTTGTACAAGGACTATTGCCTAATGACAAACAAACTTAAAAGCGTCTGCGTTTGGTGCGGCGTGCGCGGCGCTGTGCTTCCTCGGATTTGAGTTTGCGTCTCACGCTTGGGGGCGTGTAGGTCTCGCGGCGTTTAATTTCGCGCAAGATACCGTTTTTTTCGCATTCCCGTTTGAAGCGTTTGATGGCTTCTTCCAGGTGTTCAGCATCTCTAACTTTTACAAAAACCATTGTGTTTCTCACCACCTTCTAGGGTCAGTAGGTTAAAATTTGTTCCTATATATTATAGGTTATTTAGTGCAAAAAGACAAGAAAAAATTAAACGGCGGGCGTGATGCTTGTTTGTACCCCGGCAACAATTTTCCATCTTTGGCCGCCTTTACACCGACTTTCGCTCGCGTACTTGCCGCGCTATGCGCGCGGTCCGGCAGACGTACGCCACGCTCGACTTGCGGTGCAAACTCAGCTCAAAGCTGAAAAATCAGCTCGCTATCCATTGTCCCCGGTGTTTGGGGAAAATCCGCCTGCTCTACAGGTTGTACGTTAACCTGCAGGCCATAAAAACCGTCTGCCCGCCATTAAATGGAAGTGCAAATGGTCCACGCTCTGCCCCGCCCCTTTGCCATTGTTGGTTACTAAGCGGAAGTCCTTGAGGTCAAACTGCTGGGCCAGTTTTTTGGCCACCAAAAGCACTTTACCTAATAATAGGGCATCTTGTTCGTCCGCTTCACTTAAACGTGCAATGTGTTTACGCGGGATAATGAGCAAATGGGTGGGGGCTTGGGGATTAAGGTCCTTAAATGCCACCACGTCGTCATCTTCGTAGATGAGTTGGCTTTTAACGGAGCCGCCCGCAATGCCGCAAAATATACAGTTCATATTACTATTATACAAAACTTACGCTTTATGTAATTTCTTGCTAATTTGGCACAGCACTTTGTTACGCGCTTGTTTACATACCTCTGCCCTGAAGGGCAGTCTAAGCAAGTATGCCGCGCAAGCGCAAGCCTCGTTCTGTGCCAAATTATTTTGAAATTACCGCGATGCTTGTTTGTACGATTTACATGCAAGAAGATCCGGGGTTGTTTTTAAGGAAAAACTTTATTATACTATGGGTACAATTTTATCTGTTTTTGGAACCGTACGAAGAATACGGTACGCATGTAGGCAACTACAGGAGTAAAGGAAGTCTGAAAACAGTCGTTTAAGGCACCCAAGGGGCGGAAGTCATGAGCCAACCCTTAGGTGCCGAGTGTTTGCCCTTTGCCGGGCAGACCGCGGCTGTTGCAGGCTCGGGTGTCTTCCTTTACTCAAGCGGCAAGAGCCGTTTTTATGTGCCTCCGAAAATGGGTAAATTGAAAATAAAACTACGGAGAATGTAACTATGATGTACAAAAAAACAAGAGGGTTTACCCTTATAGAGTTGTTAGTAGTGGTGCTAATTATTGGTATTTTGGCGGCTGTGGCCTTACCACAATACCAAAAGGCGGTGGAAAAAAGCCGGGCTACGCAAGCATTAGCACTTATGAAAACATTGGTGCAAGCCCAAGAGGCGTACTATTTAGCCAATGGAGAATATGCCACTACTTTTGATCAATTGGCGGTGGATATCCCTTGGACGGGCAATATCCCTTGGCATTCAGGAACAGGTACTAGTTCGCAAATTGTAGATACTCGGTCTAATGAAGATTGGTCTGTGCAATTATTTGATGATAGTTCCTATTACATTAGTGCGATTTTTGTAGGACGTCTTAGCGGTCCTTACCGAGGAGTGGGGTTTATGTACTTTTTTCTTGCTAATGATTTTGATAATGCTCCGGCCAAAGAAATCTTATGCAGAGAGGGAAATAGTGATTTTGCAATAGTTTTTCAAGGAAAGGAAGGATCTTACTGTAAAAAAATTTTAAATGGAGAAAAAATACCTAATATTTCATACTATAAATTACCTTATTAAGAATTGCTGTTAAACGTAACAGCAAGCGGTTTCCGCCGCACTTTATGTTTCAGCTTTCCCGTCAGGAAAAACAGGAACTGGTCACAAATTGTGACCGGTTTAACTTTGACCGAGCGTTTTAGTTGTCCGGTTTACACCTGCCCTACAAACGGCAGCGTTCTTTCCCAGGTATCGGTAGATAGAAGCCTCTAACGAGGCTTTGTCAGGCATTGCCTGACCTACAACGGCGTTTTCAACCTATAGCGTATGTCAGCACTTCCCCAAGCACCGCGTAAAACTTGCAGTAAGCTGATTTTCCAAATTTAAATTTAGTTTGCGGGGAAAAGTTGGGCCGTAGCGTACGTCTCCCGGACCGCCCGCAGGGCGGCAAGTACGTAAGGCCCAAGTCACCGCAAAATAAATCAAATTTGGAAAATTGTTGCTGGGGTAACAACAGGTATCGCGTCCGCCGTTCATTTATATTTTGTATAATATAGTTAACTTATTTTGGAGCGTTTGATTATGGCAAAAAATGACTTAACCACCCGTAACCTGATGCTGGACAGTTTGAAGCAGTACGCCAAAAACCGCATCTCGTTCAACCTCATCCGCGAACACGACGCAAAAAACGAAATTCCCTTAGACATTCTAAAAGAAATGTACAACCATGATGTGCTGGGCGTACATCTCTTACTCATCCCCGAAGAATACGGCGGCCTAGGCGGGCAAACCACCGAAATTTACCGCATCTGCGAACAACTCGCCCGCATTGACTTGGGCATTGCCACCGGCGTATTTGCTACCTTCTTAGGTAGTGACCCCATTAACGTAGGCGGCACGCCGGAACAAAAAGCCAAATGGTTCCAGAAAATCGCGCACGAAAATAAACTCGTTGCCTACGGCGCGACCGAAGCCGATGCCGGTTCTGACTTAGTTTCTTTGCGCACCCGCGCCGAACACGTCATCAAAGACGGCAAGGTAGTGGGCTACAAAATTACGGGCAGCAAAATGTGGATTTCCAACGGCGGCGTGGCCGATATTTACACCGTGCTGGCCCTGGCCCCCGGCGGTCCGTCTTGGTTTATTGTAGAAAAAGGCACCCCCGGTTTCACGCAAGACGCGCACGAAGACAAACACGGCATCCGCTTATCCAACACGGCGGGGCTCGCGTTTGATGAAGTGTACGTGCCGGCCGAAAATTTGATTGGTCTAAAAGAAGGGCAAGGCTTCCTGCAAGCACAAGCCGTATTTGGCTACACGCGTTTAATGGTGGCGGCCTTTGGGTTAGGTGGCGGCGAAGAAGCCGTAGAAACCGCGCTTACGTATGCCCAACAGCGCATCCAAGCCGGCGGCCCGCTGGCCGAAAAACAGGGCTTTATGCTCAAACTGATTACCCCGCATTATGTACGTTTTGAAGCGGCCCGCGCCTATATTGACTGGACGGCCAAGCAGTTGGAAGTCAACAACCACGGCTTAGCCACCGAAGGTGCCATTGCCAAACTCTACGCTACCGAATCGGGCAACAAAGCGGCCGAAGATGCCATCCAGGCCATGGGCGGGTTTGGTTATACCAAAGAATTTGCGGTAGAAAAAATCAAACGCGACGTCAAAATTACCTGCATTTACGAAGGTACCAGCGAAGTACTGGAGATGACGATTTTCCGCGGACGCTGGCAGGAACATCTTAAATCGCGCGGCCAGTATTACTTGAACCAAGCCGCCGAATTTGATGCTATCCACGCCCAAAACCCGAGCGTCGGGGCGGACAGCGTGGCGTTAGGGTTTAGAGCCTTGGCGCGCGTGCTGGAAGACTGTCGTGCCAACAAACTGACCCGCCACCAGTATGTAACCTTTATGCTGGGTGATTTGATTAGCGAAATGGAAGTGGCCGCCGTCTTCACGCGCGAATGTGCCAACAAACGCGTAACCGAAGGCAGCCGCTTTGACAGTAACTCGCTATGCACCATGGCGCGTGTAAACGCGCGGCAAAGTGCCTTCAAAGTAGCCAGCGAAGGCCTGCGCCTGATTTTGGGCACTTGCCCCAACATCAACACGGCCGAACTTTCCCAAGCGGTCAACCTGGTGGGTATTGAAGACAAGATGCGCGGCCTCATAGACGATATGGACCAAGTATCTGCCAAGTTAAGAGAGATTTTCAAAAAATAGGACTACCTTATGAATATCATTGTATGTATTAAACAAGTCCCCGATTCCACCCAAGTAAAAGTGGACCCCAAAACCGGCACCCTCATCCGTGCAGGCGTGCCCAGCATTTTAAACCCGTACGACCACTACGCCCTGGAAAAAGCCCTGGCCATTAAAGCCAAAACCGGGGCCAAAGTAACCGTGCTTTCCATGGGCCCCAACCAGGCTGTTGCCGTCTTGCGTTTGGCTTTGGCCCTGGGGGCGGATGAAGGCATTTTGCTTTCCGATAGGGCCTTTGCCGGTTCGGATACATGGGCCACGGCCTATGCGTTGGCCACGGCAGTGCGCAAAATTGGCCGGTACGATTTAATTTTGTGCGGCCAAATGGCTATTGACGGCGATACCGCCCAAACCGGGCCCGGCATTGCCAACCAACTGCACATCCCGCAAATTACGTTCTGCACCCACGTGGATGCCAGCGGCAACCAGGTGGTCGTCAATAAACTAATAGAAGGCGGTAAACAAATTTTACAGGCGGATATGCCGGTGCTGGTTACGATGACCATGCCGGTGGATTATGCCCCTAAATATCCGTCCTTTATGGCCGCGCACAAAGCGCAGGAAAAACCCATTTATACCTGGACGGCTGCCGATATCGGCGCCGACCCCGGCAAATTGGGGCTGAACGGTTCGCCCACGCGCGTGGACCGTATCTTCCCGCCGCCCGCACGCCAAAAAGGGGAAATGTTTGCCGGTTCCCCGGCTGAACTGGCAGGTAAATTAGTAGAAATTTTAAAGAAGGAGAGTGTAATCAAATGATTCAAATTTCACCCAATTGTGTAGGTTGTGGCAAATGTGTGGCCACGTGTCCGTTTGGGGCACTCTCTATCGTAAACCGCAAGGCGGTGGCCTCGGCCGCGTGCACCATGTGTGGGGCGTGCGTAAGCGTCTGCCCCATGAAAGCATTGTCTTTACCCGCTACGGGCGGCGCCAAAAAGGATTTATCGGCTTACAAAGGCGTGTGGGTATTTATTGAAATCTCTGACGATGGCCGCACCCAGAAAGTGCGCCCCGTGGGGTTTGAACTTTTATCCAAAGGGCGCGAACTGGCCACCCAACTGGGCGAAGAACTCTGCGCCGTAGTCATTGGTAACAACGTGCAAAATTACTATGCCGAACTTTCCCAGTACGGTACCGATAAAATTTACGCCGTCAGCGCGCCTGAGTACCAACACTACAACACGCTGGCGTATGCAAACGCCCTCATTACGCTGATTAGAAAATACAACCCCAGCGTGGTACTTTTCCCGTCCACGTATATCGGGCGCGATTTGTCCCCGCGTATTTCATCTGAACTGTTTGTGGGTTTAACGGCGGATTGTACGGGCCTTTCTATTAAAGAAGGCAATTTAATCCAAACCCGCCCGGCCTTTGGCGGCAACATCATGGCGGATATTAAATGCCCGGACTACCGCCCCCAAATGGCCACCGTGCGCCCCAACGTATTTAAGAAAACAGTTACCACGCCGGGCCGCATGGCCGCCGTGGTGAACGAAGCCGTTGCCGTGCCGGTAGAAGCGGGCAAAGTGCGTATCATTGAAACGCAAATGGACCCGGTATCTGCCAATCAAAAGTTAGACGAGGCCGAAGTAGTTATCTCCGGCGGGCGCGGGATGAAAGACAAAGAAGGCTTTGACCTGTTAGAGCAGTTTGCCCAAACCCTGGGCGGGGCCGTAGGGGCTTCCCGCGCGGCGGTGGATATGGGATTTAAGCCCAAAGAAAAACAAGTCGGCCAATCCGGCGTAACCGTAGCCAGCAAGTTGTATGTGGCGTGCGGTATTTCCGGCGCGGTGCAACACGTAGTGGGTATGGAGCATAGTGATGTAATTATTGGCATTAACAAAGATGCCAATGCGCCTATCTTTAACGTGTGCAAGTATGGCCTTGTAGGGGATGCCAAGCAGGTGCTCTCCAAAGCGCTGGAACAACTCAAGAAATAAACGACTTCCCCTGTGATGTTCCTTTCGCCCGCTCGCAAAGAGCGGGCTTTTCTATGCAATAATTTTCCAAATTCGGTTTATTTTGCGGTGACTTGGGCCTTACGTACTTGCGCCGCTGTGCGGCGCGTAGTGACGTACGCTACGGCCCAACTTTTCCCCGCAAACTAAATGCGAATTTGAAAAATCAGCTTGCATTTAGTTCTGCCCGGTGAAATGACTCGTAGGGGCGATGAGAGAGTGTCGTTGTGGTAGGTCAGGTACTACCAACAATATTTCGGTAGGGATATCCAACAGTTCCTTTTTTGGTGCTTAAAAGCTAGTTGATAACAAAATACTTCCCTTTTCCCCAATTCCATTGTTCAAAATAGGAACTTGCTCTGCCCATACTTTGACAAATAGATTTTGCCGTATTATTTTTACTATCGCCGCTATTTAAATGGCAATAATATTTCCCGGCAGAATCTGTTGTCTTATGAGTTACATGAAAATCAAAGTCTGGCATATTTGCATTTGCCGTATAAGCATAACAATAGTTAGCCTCACAACCATATACATAACTGTTTTCAGGATAATCTCCCCCCGCATATATGGATGATGATGGTACTTCTACATCTAGCTTGTCTATATCCGTTGTATAGGTTCCGTTGGCTAAATAATAGATTTCTTGTGCCTGCATAATGGCTTTTAGCATAGAAACCGCTTCTGCGGCGCGGGCCTTAAGTACGGCTTTTTGGTACTGCGGCAGGGCCACGGCGGCTAATATACCAATAATCAGCACTACTACTAAGAGTTCTATAAGTGTAAATGCTTTTTTGTTACATAGACGTATGCTGATGTGCCTTTGCTCAGCATCTGCCACGCACTTGCCGTTATCAAACAAAGGGGTCATCCCATACTTGATATGGGATCTTCCACGCAGGTTGTTTATCAGTGGCACCACCAACCGCAACGACAAGCGTTGAAGATCCTGAATCAAGTTCAGGATGACTTTATTTTTAACTACTCTTCCTTCTTGCGTTTCTCTCCGTCGGGTATTGTTTTCTTTCATAAACATCTCCTGTCATTTAAATTTCAATTTTTCTGTTTAAGAGCAACAAAAACGGCTTTTGTTGCCTAAGTCCTTCAAGTTACCCAAACAACAACAGCCGCGGCCTATCGTTTGCACGATAAACGCTCGGCACAAAACAGCCGGTTTGCAATTCCATTTGTTTTGTGCCTAATTCGGCTGTTTTTGGTCTTGAAGGATACGCAAGGTCTCCCTTACGCAAACCCATATTGCTATGAGGTTCCAAAAACAGATTAAATTGTACTCATAGTATAATAAAAAAATACGGCATTTTCCAGCCCGGGCCGGGCCAGGGGTACGCAACAGCCTGCCCGCCGCCATAATCTTTGCCCCCAAATTTTACCACCCGGGGAACACATAACCCCGCAACAGCCTGCCCGCCGGAATAATCTTTGCCCACAGCCGCCCAAAAAGTGCTAAAATATAGGGGACTTTAGTTGTACCATATATATAATAAGGAGAAATATATGCCTATTTGGATTTTCCGTTTCTCCACTTTAGTGGCTTTTCCGTTCTTTACATATACCTTTTTGGGCAAAGACTGGACGAGTTTTTGGAGTGGACTTTTGTGTGGGGCTATCGTCGTAGCCGGGGAAGTATTATTCAAACGCGTGCGTCTGATTAAAATTATGATTGGTTGCACCGGCTTTTTAATTGGCCTGATGCTCTACACGTTTATCGGGTACTGCATGCAAAATATGTTTGGCGGTATAGATGCCCCTATGTGGCGGCAATATAACCAATACATTTTAATGGCTTTCTTGGCGTTTGGGGTGCTGATTGCTTTATTTAAAATGCGTGAGTTGGAAGGCCTTTCCTACAAAGGGCACCATTTAAAAATTGCGGATGTGTCCGCCCTGGTTGACGGGCGCATTGTGGATTTGTGTGAGATTAGTTTCCTCTCCGGCGTGATTGTACTGCCGGTATTTGTGGTGGATGAACTCAACCGCATGGCCGCCTCGCGCGATAAGTTAGAGCAAGCCAAAGGCCGCCGCGGCTTGGATGTAGCCACCCGTTTACAGGAACTTAAAGAGGTAGAAGTGCGCTTTACCTCCAGAACCCCCAAAGCCCCTACCCTGCAAGAGCAAATCATCAAATTGGCCCGCAGTGTGGACGGGGAAGTAGTTACCCTGGATTTTACCCTCAATAAACTGGGGGCCCTTAAAAAAGTAACGGTCTTGAACATTGCCGATTTAACAACCGCCCTTAAACCGGTTATCTTGCCGGGGGAAACCATGTCTTTGTTTATTATGAAAGACGGAAAAGAAAAGGAGCAGGGCATTGGGTATTTGGATGACGGCACCATGGTAGTAGTAGATGAAGGCCGCCGCCACATTGGCAAACGGGTGGAGGTGTCTGTTTCGTCTATTTACCAAACCTCTACCGGCCGGATGATTTTTGCGCGGGTAAAATAATATGTCCCAACCGGATTTTACAGCCAGTGTGGTTATTGTAGCGGGGGGAAACGGCACCCGGATGGGGCGCCCCAAGCAACTCTTGCCCATTGGCGGTGTTCCGGTGGTGGTACGCAGTGTGTTGGCGTGCAAACAATGCGCGCACGTAACGGAAATAGTGGTGGTAACACCGCCCGAAAACCGGGAAATTATTTCCCGCTACGCGCCGGATGTTACGTTTGCCAACCCGGGGGATACGCGCTTAGCCTCGGTGCAAAACGGGGTGGCACGTGTAAACCCGCAGGCGGATGTGGTGGCCGTGCACGACGGGGCCCGCCCGTTGGTGCGCCCGCAAGATATAGAAGCCGCTTTGGCGGTGGCATACGCAAAAGGGGCCAGTGTACTGGCCGTGCCCGTGAAAGACACCGTGAAAGAAGGGGCCAACGGCCGTGTCATTCGCACCTTGGACCGTTCCCGCCTGTGGGCGGCGCAAACGCCACAGTGTTACCGGCATAGCCTGTTGGTGCAGGCGTTGGGAAAATTCGGCCGGGAAAAAGACGCCACGGACGAATCGCAACTGGTGGAAAAACTGGGGGTGGACGTAGCGTTGGTGCCGTCCAGTGAGCAAAATTTTAAAATTACTACGCCGCAGGATTTAACATTGGCGGAGGCATTAGTGAGTGAGCATACGTATGTTCGCACCGGGTTTGGGTTTGATTTACATCGCTTAGAACCGGGGCGGAAGTTTATCGTGGGCGGGGTAGAAATCCCGCACGAAAAAGGTTTTTTAGGCCATAGCGACGGGGACCTGGTTCTCCATGCGTTGTGTGATGCCCTGCTGGGGGCGTTGTGTGCCGGGGAAATTGGTATGTTGTTCCCGCCTACAGACCCTACCATCAAGGGCATAGACAGCAAAGAAATTGCCCGGCGCGTGCTACAAATTGTGCGCGAACATCACGGGCAAATTGTGCATTTGGATGCCACTCTCATTACGCAAGAGCCCAAAATTAAACCGCATTATGAAGCGGTGCGTAAGTCGTTGGCGGCCATTTTTGAAATGCCGCTGGAACAGGTCAGTTTTAAATCCAAAAGCCACGAGCACGTGGGGGAAATCGGCCGCGGCGAGGCCGCCATGTGCCAAGCCGTGGCAACCGTACAAGTGAGGGAGTTATGAAACATATCATTTATTTTTTACTTGCAGGATTAGTTAGTGCCGGGTGTACGTCGCTACAGGATCCGTCCAAACGTACCTTCCCGGCACCGACGGATTTTGCTCACCCCAATGCCAATACGGCTTATTATGAGTTTTCTTCCTCTCCGTTGGATGTGCCCTCTGTATTAGAAGAAGAAACCGCCCTGGGCGCAGAAGGGGAACTTCCCAAACCCGGTGAGGATGAAGACTTCACGGCCGAGAATGTTACCAATTCTTACGGCACCTATGGGGATGTGGTTGCCACCGTAGCCACCCACAAATTCAAACTGGGGCCGCTGGCCGGTAAAACGGAAATAACGGCCTTCCAAAAATCGTTGGATCAAGCCTACTCCGTGGCCCTCAAACAATACCACCCGGTAGGGTTTACCTATGCCATGAGCAGTGTGGGGGCCGTCAATCCTATTTCGGATATTGAGGTGGCCTGCAAACTAAGTGAACGTTCGGCCAACCAAGTGGGGCAACCCACCTGCACGCTGTTTTTTAATGTAATTACCCGCCAATATAAGCAACTGATGCAAGGGGTGAAAAAATGAAATTATACAACACCGCCTCGCACCAAAAAGAAACTTTTACGCCCCAAAACGTAAACCAGGTTACTATGTACTGTTGCGGGCCGACGGTGTATAACTTTGCCCACATTGGCAATTTGCGTACCTACATTTTTGAAGATTTACTGGTACGTACCTTGCGTTTGCAGTACCCGGTCAAACACGTCATGAACGTAACCGACGTGGGGCACTTGGTCTCGGACGCGGACGACGGAGAGGACAAAATGGAACTGGGTGCCGCACGTGAAGGCAAAAGCGCGTGGGATATCGCTAAATTTTACGAAACCAAATTCTGGCAGGATTATGATGCCCTGCATTGTACGCGCCCCACGGTCATCAGCCGCGCCACCGCCCACATTGCCGAGATGATTGCCCTGGTGAAAACCTTGGAAGAAAAAGGTTATACGTACCGCACCTCTGACGGGATTTACTACGATACGTCTAAATTCCCCCGCTATGATGCCCTGGTGGGCCATGCCCGTATTTCCGGCTTGCAAGGCGGTGCCCGTGTGGAACTAAGCACCGAAAAACGCAACCCGACCGATTTTGCCCTGTGGAAATTTTCCCCCAAGGATAAAACCCGCCAAATGCAGTGGCCCAGCCCGTGGGGGGTTGGTTTCCCGGGGTGGCATATTGAATGTTCGGCCATGGCCATGAAATACTTGGGCCACACGCTAGACATCCACTGCGGCGGCATAGACCACGTAACCATTCACCACACCAACGAAATTGCCCAGAGCGAAGCCGCCACCGGGCAGAAATACGTAAACTATTGGGTCCATGGCGAATTTTTAATCCTGCGCTCCGGCAAGATGAGTAAATCCGGCGGCACCTTTGTAACCGTGGACGTGCTGAAAGAAAAGGGCTATGAACCGTTGGCCTACCGCTATTTTTGCTTGGGCGCGCATTACCGCACCCAACTGGAATTTTCGTACGAAAGTATGGACAGTGCCGCCAAGAGTTTGAAAAACTTGCGCACCCTGGCCTGCGGGTACGCGCAAGAAGCCGGCCGTAACGTGGCCGAAACGGCAAACTCCCGCGCGTGGAAAGACAAATTTACCGCCGCCATGCAGGATGATTTAAACGCCCCCAAAGCCCTGGCCGTTACGTGGGAGGCCGTGCGCTCTAACGAACTGTCCGCCGCTGAGAAAGTGGACTTTTTACGCTTTGCCGATACCATTTTGGCCCTGGACGTATTTACCGCCCCGGCAGAAGAAAACGTAGAAATCCCGGCACACGTGCAAGACTTATTAACCCAACGCCAGGCGGCGCGTGCGGCTAAAAACTGGGCGTTGTCGGACGAGTTACGCGGCCAAATTGAGGCCGCCGGGTTTACGGTAAAAGACACGCCGCAAGGCCAACAAGTAACGCCAAAGTAATGTTTTTACACGCAACTCTTGTTCATAAAAAAGGCTGGCGAAAACCAGCCTTTTTTATCTATATACCTTAATATTACCTGTCTTGACTTGTTTTTTTTTTTTGCTATCTTGAAATCTGAGGGACAGACGTAGGTTTTGTCTCATAGATTAACAAGCCTGTTATGCGTTAGGAACAGAGAAAGCATAGCCGGGTAGGAGAAAAGATGACAAAAAATAAACAAGCGTTTACGCTCATTGAGTTGTTGGTAGTGGTATTGATTATCGGCATTTTAGCCGCGGTAGCCCTGCCGCAATACCAAGTTACAGCACTAAAAGCGCGTACGGTAAAATATATTCCGCTGCTTAATGCTATGGAAATGGCACAAAATGCATATTATTTAGAACATGGCTCCTATGCTAGTAATAGAAACGATTTAGATCTGCAGGCAAATCCAAATATTGTGTGGGGATACGGAGGTAATTTTGCTATCTATGGGAAAGCAGAAGTGCAGGAGGGAGCGCTTCAGTTACAATGGAATTGGCGAAGAAGCCCTCCGTGGGATCATAAATGTATCCCTTTTACTCCTGTTGCAACTCAGGTCTGTCAATTGTTAGGAGGCGAAGAGGCCGAAGAACGTGGAGTAGGGAAACATTATAAACTTCCATAAAATATGAGGCAAAAATTAGTTATAATATAACAGGAGTGGAATGCGCTATATGTACGCGCCCAAACTCCTGTTATATTTATGTCCAACGTCTGCATTATGAAATTTGGCGGCAATACGCTGGCCAACAAACAAAAACTCCTCCTGGCGGCCCAACTGATTAAATCGCGCTGGGATGCGGGGCTTGCGCCCGTGATTGTAGCCTCCGCCAACGGCAATTTGACTGACGTACTGTTAGACCACGCTTTTAGTATTGCCCCTAATCCCGATAAGCGCGAACTGGATATGCTCATTACCACCGGCGAGCGCGTAAGCGTGGCCCTGTTGTCCATTGCGCTTCGCGCGTTGGGGGTGCCGTCCGTGTCGCTGACGGGTTCGCAGATTGGGTTGGTTACTACGGCCACGCACAACGGGGCCGATATTTTAACGTTAAAAGGCGACCGTCTGGCGCGGGAAATTAACGCCAAACACGTGCCCATTGTGGCCGGATTTCAGGGCATTGGCGAGGACAAAGAAATTACCACCCTTAAGCGCGGCGGTTCGGACGTGTCTGCCGTGTTCCTGGCGCATAAATTGGGTGCGGACCACGTGGAAATGGTCAAAGATGTGGACGGCGTCTATTCGGACGACCCCAACAAAAACCTCAAAGCCCAACGCTATGAAGTTTTAGATTTTGACGAAATGTACAAGTTGGCCTTAAACGGGGCCAGTGTGCTCCACCCGGATGCCGTGCGCCTGGCTAAAGAGAAAGGCGTAGAAATCCGCATTGTGTATTACCAAACCGGTAAAACCGGGACGGTCATTAAATAAGAGGGCCCGCAGATGAAACTGGAATTCAAATTTAGTATCCCCAATTTTGTAGCGTTTTTTGTGTTGGGCGGCCTGTTTTACTGGTTGTGCCCGTTGCCGGCGGCCCCTGTGGCGCGCGGCGTGGTGTGCGGCTTGGTGGGGGTACTGCTGTTTGGCATGTGCTTTGTGGTGGTTAGCCACCGGGGCATTATTCGCCCGTCAAACAAGCACAACAAATAAAAATATGCTAGGATAACACTATGGATACCATGACTATTTTGCAAGTAACCGGCTTTGCCGCGTGTTTTATTTTACTGTTTGTGTTTATTGCCAAGTACCAAGCCGCCCTGGAAGACGGGCAGGATTTGGAAGATGAAGTAGCGGGGATGAGTGAAACAACCGTTTCGGCGGCCCCTACCTTTACGCCGCGGGCTTCGCTGTTGCAAACGGCCCAAAGCCCGGCCGCGTTGGAACTGGCCGACTTAAAAGAGCAATTCAAAACCCTGTATTACCGTTTAGAAGAACTCACGGCCGCCACCCAAAAACACCAGGCAGATGCGGCCGCCCAGTTGGCCCGCCTGGAAACGCGCGTGGGCACGTTTGAGCAAGAATATGTAAACAAATTGCAACCTACCCTGCTACGCGTGATTGACGAACTGGAACACATCAAAGGGGGGGAGACCGCCGCTACCTTGCCCGCGCAAGATGCCCCACAACCAGTGGCTACCGAACCGCACCTGGCGGATAGCCAGCCACAACCGGATACCGCACCAACGGGTGATGCATCTGCTGTCCCCGCGGAAGATTTCCCGGCCCGTAATCCTCTGGTGCCGGAACTGCCGGAAGAAGAACTCAAATTTTAGAAGGCCCTTCCCTAACATTTTCCGTAATTTCTGCCTAGTTTAAGGCAATACTTTGTTGCGGGCCTCCTTACGTACCTGCGGTGCTACGCACCGTCCGCAGTTAGTACGCTACGTCGGCCCGCGTCGCGTCTTGCCTTAAACTCGTTTGAAATTACCATGCTATCTGTTTATACGGCTCACGTGCGAATTTCTGTTTGAAAAGTTTATAGCCCCGCTTTTGGCGGGGCTATTTCGTATATTTCTTATTAGGGTGTCGTATTTAGTTAGATAGGCTCTTACATTGTTCTACGAAAGGATATTTTTCACATAATGAAGGTCCCCCATATTGGCTTCCCCCATAGTTCCCTTCTTTCCACCAATATTGTTCGTAGCCATCTGTGCTATCTACCGTAATCATTGGGCCTGAGTAACTAGTGGGTACATACTCCACATCTACATTTTTATCCCCTACAGCATAGCGGGTGCAGTTCGTTCCGCAACTTGTAGTGGTAATAACGGGCCCAAAATTGCCCGTGCTATTCCCACTGATTAAATACAGTATGTAATTGCCGTTTTTTTGCCCGTCTGTATGTCCGCCTTCTGCTATGCATAGCGGGTCATCGTCCGTTAGGGCTTCGCAAT
Organism: Elusimicrobiaceae bacterium; assembly: GCA_045606825.1. Taxonomy (GTDB): domain Bacteria; phylum Elusimicrobiota; class Elusimicrobia; order Elusimicrobiales; family Elusimicrobiaceae; genus Avelusimicrobium. The sequence continues at coordinate 39,852 of JAZUSQ010000022.1, read as the reverse complement.
ATGCATTACCGGCAAAATTGGCGCTATGGTCAAAATACAGTGTGTAATTGTTGTCTAGTTTATCACTGGTGGCCCGTACATATTCGTGTCCGTTTATGTTGCTCAGTTCCAAGTCTGCCTCTGCGGGAATGTCAATATCCAGGTCATCCCAATTACCATAAACACCGTGTTCATGGTAATAGACTTCTTGGGCATCTTTTACCGCCTTGGCAAGTGGTTTTAAAGCCGCAAAACGGCTTTTTGCTACGGCTTTCTGATACTGCGGCACGGCAACTGCCGCCAAAATGCCGATAATCAGTACTACAACCAAGAGTTCAATGAGCGTAAATCCCCGCGCCGTTAAGTTGTTATCATACAAAGGGGTCATGCCAAACTTGATTTGGCATCTTCTACGCATGTCGTTTCCTTTATACCTGTGTAACCACGTGCGTGGAAGATCCTGAAACAAGTCCAAGATGACTTTATAATGGCAACGGCTTAGTACGTGGAAGATTCCCGAACCCTGCGGGCCGCTAATTCCTCGGGAATGATACCCGTTTTGATGTACGGCATTTACAACTTCTTGCATATTCCCCTGCCGGGATTGTGGATGGTTCATTTTTTTCTCCTTATTTATCTGTTTTGGTAGGCGCGCGCAAAATAAACGGCCATTTTGCCTAAGCCTAATCCAGTAACCTAAACAAAACAGCCGTAGTTCCTTACAAAAAAGCAAGGAAACGTTCGGCACAAGAAACCGGGTTTCGAAGGTCCGTTTCCTTGTGCCTAATTCGGCTGTTTTTGAACTGGATTAGTGCCTTACCGGCTCTGTGTTTCTGCAACACTTTCAAAAACAGAGTAAATTGTACCCATATTGTAGCATAAAACCGCAAAAAAGATAAAAATCTGCATCTCTCATTTTTAAAAATAGCCATAAATTTGTGCTTGTCAGTTCTAAAAACAAGACTGTTTTTGCTGCGTGCCGTTATCCAACATAGCCGCTAACCCGTCGGGAAAGGGAAAATAAACTGCCAAATAGTCAAAAAATCTAACAATGGCAATTAAATTTTGTCAAGCGTTTTTAAGCAAAATAAAAAGCCAAATCTCCAAATTTACTAAAATATATGTGTAAGATTGTGGGGCAAAGAGCCCCGCACTAGGAGACATCATGACCCATAAAAACTTAGAACCGATTGCCGTTGTAGGCATTGGTGCTATCATGCCGGGGGCCTTAAATAAGGACCAATTCTGGCAAAACATTCAAGAAGGCAAATACTGCATTACCGAAATTCCCGCCTCTTACTGGGACTACAAATTATTCTACAGCCCAGACCACAAAGCCGAAGATAAACTTTACTCTAAAATTGGCGGATTTATCCCACAGGAATTTAAATTCAATTCGTTAAAATACCGTATCCCGCCGCAAATTGCCAAGCAAATGGACACCGTGCAACACCTGGCCATTGAAACCACCCGCATGGCGTTGGAAGACAGTGGCTATGACAAAAAAGCATTTGACCACAACCGCACCGCGGTGATTATTGGCAACTCCATGGGGGGCATGAAAAATGAAATGTCCAACACGCGCCTCAACCGCCCCTTTATTTATGAAATTTTGAAAAACACGCCTACCTATAAAGGGTTGGCCCCGCAGGCCGCCCAACAAATGTTGGACGAAATGGACCAAGGCGTGCGCGAACACTTTACCCCTATTACCGAGGATTCCATGCCCGGCGAACTGGCCAACGTCATTGCCGGGCGCGTGGCTAACGTGTTTGATGTGCACGGCACCAACTTTACGGTAGATGCCGCGTGTGCTACGTCCCTAGCCGCCATTGACCAAGCCGTCAACGGGCTGCGCCTGGGCAACTTTGACATGGCCATTGCCGGTGGTGTAGATCAGATGATGTCTCCCTCTGCCTACATCAAGTTCTGCAAAATTGGGGCCTTGTCCGAAACGGGCTCTTACCCCTTTGATGCGCGTGCCAACGGGTTTGTCATGGCCGAAGGCGCGGGCATGGTCATCTTAAAACGCCTCTCGGATGCCGTTAAAGACGGCGACCGCGTGTACGCCGTTATCCGCGCGGTAGGTGCTTCTTCCGACGGCAAAGGCAAAGGCATTACCGCCCCCAACCCCAAAGGCCAAAAAATTGCCGTAGAGAAAGCCTTTGAACAAGTAGATTACACCCCGGCCGACGTGGGCCTCATAGAAGCCCACGGTACGGGTACCCGCGTGGGCGACGCCGTGGAACTGGCCAGTTTAACCGAAACCTTTGGCCCGTATGCTAAGCCGGGCACCATTGGGCTGGGCAGTGTCAAAAGCCAAATCGGCCACGCCAAAGCGGCGGCCGGGATTGCGGCGTTAATCAAAACCTCCCTGGCCTTATATAATAAGGTATTACCGCCCTCTGTCAATTTTGAAACCCCCAACCCCAATGTGGACTGGGCCACCTGCCCCTTCCGCGTGATTACCAAAACCGAACCGTGGCCGGACGGCAAAATCCGCCGCGCCAACGTGTCTGCTTTTGGGTTCGGCGGGACCAACTTCCACGTAGCCATGGAAGAAATGAACGACGGCTTACTGCATAAGCAAGCCACCCCGGTGCAAGCCGCTTCTGTTGCCCCTGCGCCAACGGCCGCTACCCCGGTGCAGACGGTGCACGTAGCCGCCCCGGTCCGTACGGATTACACGTTGCACGTTCCCGGCGAAAAAATCCAAAGCGACGTGCTTACCTTCTCGGCTGATACGAAAGAAGCACTTTACACCGTGCTGGACCAAGCCGCCCTGGCCGCCGTGCTGGACCCCACATACCTGCCCAGTATCTCTTACCAAAACCACGTGGCCAAGCCCAAACGCTTTGCCGTTACCATTAACGTGGAAAGCCCGGAGAAACTCAAAGAGAAAATTGAATTTTTCAAAAAAATTGCCGCCAAGCAAGATGTATGGACCACCGATTCCCTACACCTGCGTATGAAGGCCATTTACCCGTTTATTCCGTCTGAAATTAAACCCAAAGTCTGCTTTATGTTCCCGGGCCAAGGGTCCCAATATGTGGACATGATGAAAGACCTGGCCTCTAAATATAAGGTAGTGCAAGATACGTTTGACGAGGCCGACCGCCTGCTTACCGGCATTATCGGCCAAACGTTGACCGAAACGTTGTGGAGTAAACCCGGCGAAAGCAAAGAGCAAATTGCCCTGCGCGAAGCCGCCATTAAAAAAACCGAAATGACCCAGCCCGCCGTGCTCACGGCAGACATTGCCATGATGCGCCTACTTTCGTCCTTTGGCATCAAGCCGGACGTTGTCATGGGCCACAGTTTGGGCGAATACGCCGCCGCCGTGGCCGCCGGTATTTTTGATTTTGAAAACGGGCTTAAAGCCGTCTGCACACGCGGCAAAGTAATGAGTGAAATCCGCGTGGAAGACAACGGCAAAATGGCCTCCATTGCCGCGCCGGTGGAAAAAGTAGAGCCGGAACTTTCCAAAATTGCGGGCTATGTGGCCGTAGCCAATAAAAACTGCCCCACCCAAACCGTTATAGCCGGGGCCAGTAAATCTATTGACGACGCCATTGCCCTGTTTACCGCTATGGGTATCCAGGCGGTGCAAATCCCGGTGTCGCACGCGTTCCACTCGGCCATTGTACGCCCGGCTATGCCGCAGTACCGTGCCTTCTTGGATACGCTTACGTTCCACGCGCCCACCATGCCCATTACCACCAACGTAACGGCGGAGTTTTATCCGTCCGACCCGGAAAAAATTAAAGACCTCATGGTTACGCAGATTTCCCATTCCGTGGAATGGATTAAACAACTGCAAACCACCTATGATTCCGGCGTACGCTTGTTTGTAGAGTGCGGGCCCAAGCGCGTGTTATCCGCCTTGGCCACCAGTACGTTGGCCGACAAGAAAGATATTAAGGTAGTGGCCTCCAACCACCCCAAAAAGGGCGGCATTGTGGAGTTTAACGATTTGTTTGCCAACTTTATTTCTTCGGGCATTCATGTAGATTGGACCGGCACCGATATGTTTGGCAACAACGCCACCTACAACCCGGCTTTTGTAAACTGGGTCAAACAAAACGCCCCGGCCGCTGTACAGGCCGCGGCCGCCGCCCCGGTAACGGGTGCCCAAGCAACCAATTTAGAAGACGAAGATGAGGAACTTATGAAAAAATCCATTGTAATTAGCGGTATCGCCGCCGGCGGACCCGGCAGTTGGGACAAAATTTTCCGTGAAGGGGTACTGGACGAAATTTTATCCGGCCGCAACATGATTGAACCCGTCAGCCGGGAAATCCAACAAAAACAAATTGATAAACATGTAGAATTTGTTGTCAAATCCCAAGACGGCAACCACCATTTTGAACGCTTAACCTCGCCCGCGCAAGCCATTAAACTTTCGGCCCGCGGCGGCGCGTTTGACTTGGAAAAAGAATTTGGTCTGCCCGCTAAATGGGTGCGCTCTATGGACCGTTCCTTCCAACTGGCCATTGCGGCCGGTATGCTGGCCCTCAAAGATGCCGGTATCCCCTTGGTGTTGTATTACAAACCCACCTCTACGGGCGGTTACCTGCCGGACCGCTGGGGCCTGCCTGCGGAAATGATTGACGAAACGGGTGTCATTTTTACCTCTGCTTTCCCCGTGGCCAACAGCATGATGGGCGATTTGACCAAACGGGTAGAGGGGTTACTCAACAACAAAACCGCCAAAGAAGTGCGTGCGTTTTGTGATAAATTTATTGCCCAAATTACAGACCCGGCCCTCAAAGCCGAAATGGAAGCCTGGTACCAACAGAACTTTAAAGACAAAGAAGTGGAACCGCAGGCATTTACGTCTGAATTTATTTTAAAAACCATTATTATTGCACATTCTCACTTCTGCCAATGGATCCGCGCCCGCGGCCCGGCCACGGCCATGAGTGCCGCCTGTGCCTCCACCGCGCAGGCTATCTCGGTGGCGCAGGATTGGATTAGACTGGGCCGTTGCAAACGGGTCATTGTCATCAGTGCCGACGACATCACCAACGACAACGTCAGCGAATGGATTTTAACCGCCTTCTTAGCCAGCGGTGCTGCCACGACCGAGGCGGACGTAACCAAAGCCGCCCTGCCTTTTGACCGCCGCCGCAACGGCATGATTGTGGGCATGGGGGCTGTTTCGTTAATTGTAGAAGAAGAAACCGAAGTGCAAAAACGCGGCCTAAAACCGCTTGCCAAACTGTTGGAAACGGAAATTGCCAATAGCGGTTTCCACGTAACCCGCCTGGATGTGGGCCACGTGGCAAGCGTGATGAACCGCCTGGTTTCCAAGGCGGAAAAAGACTACGGGTTAACCCGCAGTGAAATAGCCAAGCAACTGGTGTTTATCTCGCACGAGACCTACACGCCCGCGCGCGGCGGTTCTGCCAGTGCCGAAGCGTACGCGTTAAAATCCACCTTCGGGGCGGACGTAAGTAACGTGATTGTCAGCAACACCAAAGGGTTTACCGGCCACTCCATGGGGGCCGGCTTAGAAGATGCCATTGCCGTGCGTTGTTTAAACACGGGCCTGGTGCCGCCCATTGCCAATTTTAAAGAGGCCGACCCGGAACTGGAAGGGATTACCCTTAGCAAAGGGGGCCATTATAACTTTAAATATGCTTTGCGTTTGGCGGCCGGGTTTGGTTCCCAACTGGGGATGACGTTACTAGAAAGCATGTGGAAAGAAGGCGAACCCCGCATTTGCGACAACGCCGCCCACGACGCTTGGCTTAAACAAATTTCCGGCCAGCAGGCCCCGGTGTTAGAGGTAGTACAAAACACCTTACGCATTAAAGACAATTACCAACACGGCGTTAAACCCGCTTTGGTGATGGAAGGCTCGCAAGCGTTTGTGGATAAAGTAAACACCGTCCATGCGGCCCAACCTGCGCCCGCGGCTCAGCCCGCACCTGCGGTACAACCTGTTGTAACACCTGTGCAACCTGCGCCCGTAGCGGCCCCGGCCCCTGTAGCGGCCGCGCCCGTTCAAGCGTTGGATGAAGCCACTGTAACCAAAGAAGTGGTGGCCATGGTTTCCGAAAAAACCGGCTACCCGGAAGATATGTTGGAACTGGATTTGGATATGGAGGCCGACCTGGGCATTGATACCGTCAAACAAGCCGAACTGTTTGCCGGAATGCGTGAACACTACGGCATTGCCCAGCAAGACGGTATCCAATTAAAAGACTATCCGACCATTCGCCATTGCATTAAGTTTGTGTTGGCTAATGCGGGCAAACCGGCGGCAGCCCCGGTGGCCCAACCTGCCCCGGCGGTAACACCTGTGGCCCAACCTGCGCCTGTGGCCACGCCCACGGTGCAACCCGCGCCTGTAGCGGCTCCGGCCCCTGTAGCCGCGCCTGCTAAAGCGTTGGATGAAGCCACGGTAACCAAAGAAGTGGTATCCATGGTTTCCGAAAAAACCGGCTACCCGGAAGACATGCTGGAACTGGATTTGGATATGGAAGCCGACCTGGGCATTGATACCGTCAAACAAGCCGAATTGTTTGCCGGAATGCGCGAACATTACGGCATTGCCCAGCAAGACGGTATCCAATTAAAAGATTATCCGACCATTCGCCATTGCATTAAGTTTGTGTTGGCCAATGCGGGCAAACCGGGTGCAACCCCGGCGGCCCAACCCGCGCCCGCGGCTCAGCCCGCACCTGCGGCACAACCGGTTGTAACTCCGGCGGTAACACCTGTGCAACCTGCGCCTGTAGCGGCCCCGGCGGTAACACCTGTGCAACCCGCGCCCGTAGCGGCCCCGGCCCCTGTACAACCCGCCCCTGCCGCCCAAGCGGACGTCAAACCGTTTGAGCCCAGCCGCGCCTTGCCGGAACACAAATTGGTGCACCAACCGGAACACGTAGTGGCCGAACATATTGATGCCCCCAAGGCCGATGCGCTGATTACCAATCCCACGGCCCCTATTGAAGCGCACTACTCGTTAGCGGAACGCCCGGAGCGCGAAGGCTACCAAGGCGAGCATTGCCACGAGAAAAAACTGCGCTACGTTACCACGGTGGCCGATGCTCCGTTAACCCAGCGCGCCAGCCGCCGCCTGTCCAAAAACCGCACGGTGCTTATCTTTGCCGATAATTCCCAACTCATCAAAGCCTATCAGGAAGAGTGCAAAGAGTTAGGCGTGCCGTACCACGTGTTTACCACGCTCAAAACGCGCAGCCGCAACACCACCATTATGAATTGGGAATCGTACGAAGAAACCGAGGCCGCGCTAAAAGCCTACGCGCAGGAAGACCCCAACATCCAAGGGATTGTCTATTTGCTGGGGGCTACCGTCAAGAAATTTGACAAAAAAGCCAGCCCGCATAACGAACTGACCAAAACCGTCATGCCGCTGTTTATCGCCTTGCGCGTATTTGAAAAAGGCCTGGCCAACCGCGAGGATAGCGATACCTTCTTTGCCGTAAACACCAAAATTGACGGCAACTTTGGTTACTATACCAAAGACGAGTTCAACCCCATTGTAGGGGCCTTAACCGGGGGTACCACCTGCTACCGCAAAGATGTGTATGAACGCACCGGTGCCATTAGCAAGTTAATGGACTTTGAACCCACCGCCACGCCGGACGAAATGGCCCAAAAAACCATGGATGAAGTCCTCCATGGCGATATGCGCCTGATGATTGGCACGCGCGAAGGGGTACGCTCTACCATTCTGTCGTTACCTACCCGCTTAGACCGCCGCGTCAAACATCACGACCTGGCCGGCAAAACCATCATCTTCACGGGATGCGGCCGCGGCATTGGGGCCATGCTCAGCCAAAAAATTGCCGCCCAGTACCATAGCAAAATTATTATCTTGGATATCATTGAACTGCAAGAGAAAACCCCGCTATGGGCTACCATGAACGAAGCGGAACTGATGGCCCTTAAAAAACAAATCTGGGAAGATCTAAAAGCAGACCACACGCAAAAAGCCACCCCGGTGCTGTTGGAACGCACCTTCGGCCGCGTGAAAGATTCCATTACCCTCTACAACAACATGCAAAAACTGCGTGATTTGGGCAGTGAGGTGGAATACTACCACTGCGACGTGCTAAACGCCGCCATGGTCAAAGAAGTCTGCACCAAGATTAAAGCCAAAAACGGCCGTGTGGACGGGCTTATCCACTTTGCGGGCTTGGAACGCTCCAAACTTATTTACGATAAAGACCCGGCAGAATACTACCGTATCTTTGACGTAAAAGCCACCAGTTTTGGCTCCTTCCTGGCTAACAACATTGTGCGTGATGACGGCTTCTTTGCATTCGCTTCGTCCATTGCCGGCAAATACGGCAACCTGGGCCAGAGCGATTACGCCAGTGCCAACGATTATTTAGCCAAATCGGCCCTGTCGCTCACCAACCAGGGCTACCGCGCCATTAGCATTGCCATGAGTGCGTACAAAAACGTAGGCATGGGCGTGCGTGCCGGGGTGGAAACCTTCCTGCGCTCCAACGGGGTGGACTTTGTGGACCCCGAAGACGGCATGCAAATCTTCTTGGACGAAATTGTCTATGGCCAAGTACCTGAGATTGTGCTTACCGGCTCGTTAGGCCGCCTGGACTGGGACCACCAGTTAAAGTTTGATTGGGACGAAATCGGCTCCGCGGCCGATTTCGCCTCCGACGATAACAACACGCCCCAAGGTGGAACGCCCCAAGGCCCAGCCGCCCCTGCGGGGCAATCCGCCGCTTCTGCGGCCGCGCCAGCGCACGTACTGGGGCCGGATGCCGCCAAAGCCACCCACTTTTTAGGCACGGTCAAATCCGTAGTGGCCGGTAGTGAAATCCATACCGAAAAAGAGTTTAATTTAGAGTCCGACCCTTACCTGGCCGACCACGCCATTGAAGGCACCCCCTATGTGCCGGGCGTGATGGGATTGGAAACATTTTTTGAAGTGTCCAGCACGCTAACCGGGCAAGTAACCCGCGCGCTTAAAGATGTGCATTTCTTCCTGCCTATTAAACTCTTGCGTAACCGCCCGCAAGCCGTGCGTGTTATTGGCAAAGCCACTGCCGGCGGGGTAGAAATGGAAATTGAGTCAGACTTTATTAACAGCAAAGGCGTTAAAATGGGCAATACTCGCCGCCACTTTGTGGCCAAAACGTTGGACAATTTTACCTCCACCTGGGCCCAGGTAAAAGCCCAGGCCATGGCCGGCTTAGAGGCCGCGTTGCAGGTAACCCCGGCGGAAATTTACAAGAAATACTTCCACGGGCCGTCCTTCCAGGTATTAGGCGGTATTGTGCGTGTCAATGAACGGGAATCCTTAGCCGTTTACAACACCACCCCGGCCCCGCAATGGCCGGACCGCCCGCGCACGCTCTTGGCCAACCCCATGCTCATTGAAGCCGCGTTCCAATGCTGCGGGTTCCAGGACATGGCCATAGCCCACAAAATGACCTTGCCCGACGGCATTGCCGAGGTGGCTGTGCTCAACAACCAACTGCCGCCCGCCCGCTTGTACCTCTACGGCGTGAACAAAGGCACCACGGCCGACGGCAAAACCTTGCATGATGCCTACGTGTTTGATGCACAAGGCAACGTGTGGGTGGAAATCCACGGCTATCAGGCCATTGGGCAATAAGTGGATTATTCGTTAGAAGTAACTGCTTTACAACACCTGCCCCCGGCCAGTTCGCTCTTAAGCCCTGTGGAATGTGCGTTTTACCACACGCTCAAACTTCCCAAACGGCGTAGCGAATGGCTTGGGGGCAGGCTTGCATTAAAAAAGTTGCTGGTTGCCCGGTTGGGCGGTACGTGGGCGGATTACACCCTGTTGGCCCCCGGCGGCGTGGGCAAACCTACGGTTGTTGCGGGGGGAAAACCCTTACACATCCCCTTTAGCCTCACGCATAGCAACGGCTTTGCCGTGGCGGCTCTTGCGCCGCACGCGCGGTATATCGGCATTGACTTGGAAGTAATTGCCCCGCGCATCCGTGCGTGGAAAGAAAGTTTTTTTCATCCGTCCGAACTGACCCAAGAAACGGACGCTTTCTTAACCCAACTGTGGACCCAAAAAGAAGCCCTGGTCAAACTGCTGGGCAGTGGGCTAAGCATTAACAGTTTTGATATTCGTGTGGTGGGGGGCCGGCCGCAATTTGTGGGCCGCGCGCTAGATATTTACAACGCCCTGGGCCGCCCGCAAATTCAGTTAGAAACCCGGCCGCTACGGCCCGGTTTTTGCTTTAGTGTAGCCGTGGGAAAATAAATTTTCTTACTTGTTATTCCCCTGTTTTTTTATTATACTATAGGTACAATTTTATCTGTTTTTGGAACTGCACAGGGAGTGTGCAGTGCATCTTTAGCGAACTAAAGGAGTAATGAACGCCAAAAACAGTCGTTTAAGGCACCAAAGAAAGGGAAGTCATGAGCCTGCTCTTTGGTGCCGAGTGCTTGCTATAATGGCAAGCCGCGGCTGTTACATGGTTGGGTGCGTTCATTACTCAAACGGTAATAGCCGTTTTATGTGTAACTCCGGGCAGGTAAATTGTGCAACTTAACATGTAGGTCGGATGTGAATCCGACGAAAGGAGAATGAAAATGATACACACAACTGCCCGGCGGGGTAATACGCAAACAAACAAAAATGTTGTCATAAAAAATGGTCATTTCCGATGGTTTCTATCGGGAATCTTCAACGTTTGCTGTTGTAAAACAAAGGATAATGCCTTATTAAACAGATACGTGGAAGATCCCCGATTACAGGTCTCGGGGATGACAACTAATTTGACAACGGCCCAGGGTTTCACTGCCCGCTCCGTCATTCCGCAGCGTTTTAGTGCGGGATATAGCGGGCGCGTTGGCTTTACGCTTATAGAATTGCTCGTAGTGGTACTTATTATTGGCATTTTAGCCGCGGTGGCGTTGCCGCAATATCAAAAAGCCGTTGCCAAAGCACGGGCAATGGAAGAATTATTGGCATTACAAGTTGTTTCTCAAGCACAAGAGGCATATTATTTGGCACATGGGGAATATGCTACGAATAGAGAACAACTGGATATTGAGTTTGCAGGATTGACAGGAGAACCTCAGCTACGAGTTTACGCCGATAGAGGATCAGATAGTGAAGGGGTGAGTATAGCTCCAATAGATGCGAAACCTGCTGTATTTTTTGTATATTATTTTCAAACAAAGCGCAAAGCATGTTTGTGCGATGAAGGAGCAGAAGATTGTTGGTTATGTGCTGCATTATCTACCACAAAAGGGGAGTGTCCTCCTTTGCATCAAGCGGATGGTATGGAGTGTTATTATTTTAATTAACCTGAGCATTATACATCAAGCGGCCTGTTGCGGGCCGCTTTTTTGCGGTGTAAGTGCTCTATATTTAGTAAAATATATCTATAATACGGAGGCCACACATGATTGAACTGTTTGAAGACCCCAGACTGGACAAGCCCTCTACCGAGCCGGCCCCTGCCAGCCTTGTTAAATTCCGCCAAGTTTCGCTGGACGCGCAAAAAGGCGCGGGCGAAGAGCGCATCAAAGCCCAACACGATAAAGGCAAAATGACCGCGCGTGAACGTATTTCTTACTTGTTAGACAAAGACAGTTTTATTGAAATTAAAAGTTTAATGGAAAGTTCGTGCAGTGACTTTGGCATTAAAGACAAACACATCAAAGGAGACGGTGTCATTACCGGGTTTGGCCGCATCAACGGGCGCGAGGTAGCCCTGTACGCGCAGGACTTTACCCAACTGGGCGGTTCGCTAGGGTTGGCCCACGCGCAAAAAATTGCCGCACTTATGGACCGCGCGTTAGATGCCAAAATCCCGGTTATCGGGTTGTTGGATAGCGGCGGAGCGCGCATCCAGGAAGGGGTGGACAGCCTCAACGGTTTTGGCGAGATTTTCTACCGCAACGTAAAAGCCTCGGGCGTGATTCCGCAAATCTCCATTATTTTAGGTCCCTGTGCCGGCGGGGCGGCGTACAGCCCCGCGCTTACCGATTTTATTTTTATGGTGGAAGGCATCAGCCACATGTTTATCACGGGGCCGGGGGCCGTAAAGGCCGCCACCGGCGAAGAGGTGGATTTTGACACGTTGGGCGGCAGCCAGGCCCATAGCCAAAAAAGCGGCGTGTGCCAGTTTGTGGCCAAGTCAGAGCAGGACTGTTTCCGCCAAGTGCGCGAACTGTTGTCTTTCCTGCCGCAAAACTGCGAAGAAAACGCCCCCTTGGTTACCACCAGCGATTTAGTCAGCCGGCAAGTGCCTGTGTTAGAGCGCGTGTGTGAAATGGACCCCAAAAAGGCGTTTCGCATCCAGCACGTTATTTGGCGGCTGGCCGACGATTTTGGATTCTTTGAAATCCACCAAAATTTTGCCAAAAATATGGTAACGGGTTTTATCCGCCTGGGCGGACAAGTGGTGGGCGTAGTGGCCAACAACCCGGCCGTGTTAGGCGGTGCCTTGGATTGCGACGCCAGCGACAAAGCCGCCCGCTTCATCCGCTTTTTAAACGCATTTAACATCCCCTTGCTTACGCTGGTGGATACCGGCGGGTATCTGCCCGGTGTGGCGCAGGAACATGGCGGCATTATCCGCCACGGGGCCAAACTTTTGTATGCGTATGCCGAGGCCTCTATCCCCAAAGTAACGCTGGTACTACGCAAAGCCTACGGCGGGGCGTACATTGCCATGGGCAGTAAGTATTTGCGGGGGGATTTTAACTTTGCTTTCCCCTCGGCCGAGATTGCCGTAATGGGCCCGCGCGGGGCGGTGGAAATTTTGTACTCGCGCGATTTAAAGAAAGAAACCGATGCCGCGAAAAAAGAAGCACTCAAACAAAAAATGACGCAGGAATATTCCGACAAGTTTGCCTCGCCTTACCAGGCGGCTACAAACGGGTCTATTGATGAGGTCATTGAACCGGCCCAGGCACGCCAGAAAATCATCCGCGCTTTTGAGGTGCTTAAAAAGAAACGCAACCCGAAGAAGAATCCGCGCCAGGGAAATATACCACTGTAAAGAACGGCTACCTTGTAATGCTTGTTTCGCCTACCCTTAACAGGGTGGGCTTTTTCTTGACCAACGATTTGCCAAAATTGGGATATCCAAAGCCGATTTTCGCTCGCGTACTTGCCGCGCTACGCGCGGTCCGGTAGACGTACGCCACGCTCAACTTACGGCCTTGCCTATCCTCAATTTTGACAAATCAGGGTACTGAACATTTTTACCCGGTGATGTTGCGCACGCCATTTATACACTTTAACTAAATATGTTACAATAAGGCATCTGTTAGGAGGATACTATGAAAAAATTACTGTTTGTCTTAAGTTCAGTTTTACTCTTAGGGGCGTGTGCTACCCCCAGCACCGAAGTGGGGATTGCCTTGTTTAGCGACACGGTGCAACCGCTGATGGTAACTAACAACGCCGGGGCCAATAAAGTAGGCCGTGCGTGCGGAAAAAATTACCTAGGGTTGTTTATCCAGGGGGATATGTCCGTAGAGGCCGCCAAGAAGGACGGCAAAATTACGCAAGTAGCCTCTATTGATAAAGAGATTAAAAGTTATGCGCTTTATGCCGAAGTCTGCACGGTGGTAAGAGGAAGATAACCAATAACTTTCTAAGGATGTTTGTGTTCCGTCCCCTTTGCCTGGGGGCGGTTTTTTGTGTATAAATAACCCCCGGCTGATTACCGGGGGATACTTATTGCGGCGATATTTCTGTTCCTTTTTGTCGGCACAAAAAGTAAAAGATAGTAGTATGTTCCTTTTCTCTGGGTAGAAAAGGAACCAAAAGACCCGTGGCCCCAGCGCATAAACGGGTATTTTTGCTTCCGGCCGGACAACTTGGCGCATACACCGCCTTCGGACAAGTCCGTCCGTTGGACACGCAAAAAACCCCGTTTATAAACGCGCTAAAGGCCACCCAACGGCAACAACAAATGGATGTTGTTAGGTTGCCGTAGCGTGCCGTGGTTGTTGCCGTTTAAGGCCGACATGGGTCTGCCCATAAAAAGCCTTATACCGGAATAGAAATTTTGTGTGTTTGAGTGAAACGAGTTGAACAAATTTCCCGGGGCGTATAAGCGTTTGCAAGCGTTGGCAACGAGTTTTTTGCTTACTTTTTGTCGGCCCAAAAAGTAAGAGAGGAATTTTTTGGTTACTTTTTGTCGGCACAAAAAGTAAGATAGCATGCGTGGAAGATTCCCGATATTGCCGTGCGCGGGACTTAGCAATGACATTTTATACAGGCCCAGTGTGCCACGTACAATGGCCCAAGTGCACCCCCGCGCCGCGGCGGTATTCCAGCCAGGTTGCTTCGCGTTCTAGCCCGCATTGGGCCGAACGCAACTTGACAAAATCCCTTCGTAACACTATACTATAAAGTAGTATTTACGGGGAGAATTTTATGAAATACATGATTTTGGTGCTGGTAGGTATGTTGTGTGGTTTGCCGGCAGGTGCGTATCAGGCCGGGCAACAAAACCGGACAAATTTTAATAACACGCAACGCCAACAGGGCGGGTACCGTTCGTTTAGCAATTATAATAACCGCACGTGGGGGCAAGGTGTGCAGACCCAAGGGGTACAGACCCAAACGGTGCAGACGGAGTTAGCCACCCAAAAGCAATCCCCGGCGGTTGGCAAAAAGCAAGTTGCCGCTACGCCGGATAAGCCGGCGGCACAACCCGTTGCCCCTACGCAAGCCTCCAGCGGTGCGGCCAGCCAAACGGTTGTGCCGGCCCAAGCAGCCGGGCAACCGCCTGCCGAAGCCGCGGCTATGATGCAACAAGTGCAAGGCATGATGAATATGGTAAATAGCATGACGGGCCAGACGGGCATGCCGGCGGGGATGCCGGATATGTCGGCCCTGATGGGGGGGAATACGCAAACGCCGTCCGCCCCCAAAGTGCCGCAAGGGGCCAAACGGTAATATGCGTACATTGTTATTGGCGGCCACGGGCATGTTGCTACTGGCGGGAAACGTAGCGGCCCAAAAGCCCCAAACAACCGTTGCGGCCAGCCGCCTGGTTACGCAAGCGGTGGGGGGAAAACCCCAAACTACTGCCGGGGTAACCCGCCCCCAAACCACCGTACAAATGACTCGCCCCCAAACCACGGGGAATATTTTTCATCCGCAAAGCGCAGTACAAACGGTGCATCCGCAAACGACCGTAGCCATAGAGCACCCGGTTACCCGTGTTGCGGCGGAACATCCGGTTACAACGGCGCAAGCAGTGCATCCGCAAACGACGGCCGGAGCCATACACCCCACCACGCCGGATACGGCCAGCGGAGGGGGGGCAACCCCAGCGGGGGGAAAAACAACGGCCACCTCTATGAGTAACTTTCAGCCCAAAAAAGCCAAAGATTTTACGGCAGGTGCCCCGGGGGGGAAAGCCGCCCCCAACGGCGGTGCGCCTATCAACCTGGGCAACGAAACTAACGAATCAGCCAAGGACAGTTCGGCACAGTCCAGCACGTTGCGCACCCAGCAGGGCAAACCCATGGACGTGAACCCGGCCCAGTCCAATGTAGAAGGGTTGAACCAAAAGTTGTCCCAGCACGTACGCAATAAATAAGCCGGATTACCCCCCTTCCTCTTTCTCCCAAAGACACCCCACATACGAAGATGGCAGATCACGTCTGCCATGACGCTTTTATACGGCCCCAGTATGCCACCGTGCAGATGATATCTTTTTAAGCAACACGGTAAAACTTACCTATTTCCCTAGCGAAAAGCCGGTGGTTCTCCGTACATAAACGGCACCAACCGTTTGGTTGTTCAAGGCCGACATGGGCCTGCTCATAAAAAGCCTTATACCGGAATAGAAATTTTGTGTGTTTGAGTAGCGCGAGTTTACAAAATTTCCCGGTATAAGTGGTTTTTATAGGCCCCGGAGGCGAGTTTTTTGGTTACTTTTTGTCGGCACAAAAAGTAAGAGAAGAATTTTTTGGTTACTTTTTGGCGGCCCAAAAAGTAAGATAGCAAGATCCTAGGTACCCCCAAACCGTTCTGGGGCATTTTAAGAAATGCAAAATAATAGTTTTTTTTGCACAATATCCAAATATATATAAAGCAAGGCAAAATTATATCCGTTTTTATGTGTATTGGTTGGGTATATGAAATGTATAAAACGATACTTGTTTTTGGGCCCTTTTGATGATGAACTAAAAACACAAAAAAACAGTTAATTTTGTGGTACGTAAATGGTACAGGTGGGGGGAGGAACACATCCCCTGTTTAGCCCCTTGTCTTACCCCAAAACGGGCCATTTTGTATGCCCCCTGTGAAGATGAATTTGCCAGGTTAAAATATCTAAAATATATATTAGATTATATATAAAAATACAAATATAATAAGTATAAAACAGATAAATATAATAATTATTATAAGTAGCAGTATGTATTGTAACATATCTTAATTACTTAACATAATATATATTCTCATTAGTTAAATAAAGGGTGGCAAATACCCCCTCAAACGGTCATTTTGACAGTAAAGTTACCAAAATAAGGTGGCTTACGAAATTTACTTGTGGATAAGTAATCTGTTTCCGTAAAAAATAACAAGAACTAACAAAATAATGTAAAAAATAAAAGTACTTAAAATATAAGTACTTTTAAAAATAGACATATTTTAATGTAATAGGGGGTCTGTGTGCGCATAAATAACCCTTAAAAACGGTTGGCTGGATTGGATTGTAATAGTTTTTCAGCCAGGGCATAGGCACGGGCAAATCCTTCCGCAGTTATGTGGTAGGTGCGGCTACGTTTAGCCCCGGCGGCTTGGATGCGCCCGGCTTGCAGTTCCGGGGCCAGCATGCGGTCCAACCGGCCTTCTTTCCCCCCACAGGCTTTGAAAGAATGGGCTAAATCCAAGGCGGAATAATGTTCTTTTTGTAGCAATATCCGTGCACCCGCTAAGAGTAGCAAGGCCAGGTCCGGTGCGGGTAGTTTGGCCCGCTGGCGCAAAAGCAGGGTGGTGCCGTCTTCCTTAAACAGATGTTCCCACAGCCGCAGTTGGGGTTGGCCCGGCGTTGTATGGGGCTGTGAAACAGAAGGAAAGCCTGGTGTAATAACCCGCGCAGAGTCAAAAACGGGTACGTTGGTGGCTATTGGGTTGGCTTGCCCCGGGAGCGCGGAAGTTGGGTTGGCTTGCCCCGGGAAAGTGGAAGTTGGGTTGGCCTGGCCCGGGAACGCGGGAGTTGGGTTGGCTTGCCCCCCTGGGAAACCGGGTGCATTGTTTGCTTGATTGGCGGTTTGCCCTGGGAAATTGGGGGTGGCGGCCGTTAGGGTCCCTTGTTTAATCAACTGCAAGAAACGGGCGCGTTCGCGCTCAATAAATTCCTGTGGGCCTTGGGCCTCAAACTCCTCCCCTCCCGGCAAGCGGAAGCGGATTTTAAGTGAAGATTCTTCATTGTTCATAAATGTGGACAACTCCCTCCCTAGCGGCCAGTTTTGCACAGGGGTTATCCCCTGGAATAGCCATATAATACCTGTTTTGTGGTTTTATGTCAAGTTAATTTTATTTTATGTCAATTATATGCCATATAAAGTGGATAAAATAGACATAAAATCCCCCCCTAATCTACCCAAAAGTGCAAAAAGCAGGGTAAAAATGCGGGGCTGGTTGGACTGGTAATTTTTTTCTAGAAACAGCACTTAAAAATGAACAAACCCACTAAGATTTTGTCAAACTTATTTTTTGATAATGCAGTTAAGAAACCTTATGATGGATTAGCAAATTTGGGAGCGTTTTTGCGTAAATTGTTTTTAAAAACAAGAGAAGGTTTGCTGGCGGGACTAAAACGCAAAACGCGCCCCAAAATTGTAGTGCGACATAAGACAACGGCCTTACCACAAAATGCGAACAAATGTAACGTATTAAAATCCCCCCCCTATAAAAGGAGGGGATTTGTTTTATAACTATTTGCTTGTAATGAAAACCCGGGTGTAAGTTTGGGGAGTTTTACTTAAAATAGACATAGTTTGAAGGCCCTCCAGTACCTCCAACAAGCGGAGTACGTGTGTTAAAACCAATCTTTGTACAATCTATAATAAAAGTATCGGCACAGTACATTCCGTTAGGAACTTGGACAGAAGAAAACTCGGGTCTTCCGTTGATATAACTAGCCATATACGATACAATGCTAGAATTTGACCTGTATCCAAATAGGGTATATGTCTTATTATTAGTAGTACTGGTGTGGTACTCAATAACTGCACCTTGTCCTGTGATTTGATAGGAACAACTTGCTGTAGGCTTGAGGGGTTTGCATTCGGGTACTTTTATCTCCAGTTCATCAATGGAACAATCATTTTCTTTTTGTAGTTTGCATACGTGAGCCGCATCTGCGATCTTTTTGAGGTTTACTTCATATTCCGCTATCCGTGCTTTCATCACCGCTTTTTGGTATTGTGGCACCGCTACCGCCGCCAAAATGCCAATGATAAGCACCACCACCAACAGTTCTATGAGGGTAAAACCTACGCGCCCGCTATATCCCGCATACCGACCCTGCGGGATGACAAAGCGGGCGGTAAAGCCGCGGGCCGTTGTAAAATTAGTTGTCATCCCCGGTTTTGCCGTCAGCAGGACTCGGGGATCTCCCGCTTCCCGTTTGTTATTAAATAGGTCCGTCACGGCGTACTTGATACGGCATCTTCCACGCTTGTCGTTGCCTTTATCCGTACGTAACAACGTGCGTGGAAGATCCTGAATTAAATTCAGGATGACTTTATTTTTTATAACTACCTTTCCGTCTTGCGTGTTCCCCCGCCGGGTGTATAACTGGTTTGTCATGTTTATCTCCTTCTGTTTAGGCAAACAAAAGCGGCTATATTGCCCAGGTCAGTTATACAGGAACCTTTACAAACAGCCGCGGCCTGCCGTACAAACGGCAAGCACTCGGCACAACCTTAGCGGGCTCTAGATTTCCCATCAAAGTTGTGCCTCAAAACGACTGTCTTGGATGTATAACTGTGCCGGGGGCACCTTTTTGTCGGTTCCAAAAACAGATATATTTTAGTTGTACTGCATTTCTATTCTACATAATTTCTATTTAAATTAGTACAATCTTATATATGACGTTACCCCTCTTGCCCTGGTATTATAAAAACAAGCGCGATTTGCCCTGGCGGCATACAAAAGACCCGTATAAAATTTGGCTGTGCGAGATTATCATGCAACAAACCCGTATTACCCAGGGCATTGCCTATTATAACAAGTTTGTAGAAGCATTCCCAACCCCGGCCGCGTTGGCCGCCGCCACCGAGGACCAAGTGCTTAAACTGTGGCAAGGGTTAGGGTATTATTCCCGCGCGCGCAACTTGCACGCCGCCGCGCAACGTATGCAGGGCACTTTCCCCCCCACGTATGACGGGGTGCGCGCCCTCAAAGGCGTGGGCGACTATACCGCCGCGGCAATATGTTCTATTGCTTACAATATGCCTTACGCGGTGGTGGACGGCAACGTACTGCGGGTATTGGCGCGCGTGTTTGGCATTCGCACGCCGATTGATTCTACCGACGGCAAAAAACAGTTTTCCGCCTTGGCACAAAAATTATTAGATAAACAACACCCCGGCGATTATAACCAGGCCATGATGGATTTTGGGGCCCTGGTGTGCACGCCGCAAGCCCCGCAATGTTTGGTTTGCCCGTTGGCCCGGCAGTGCCGCGCCTACCGGACAGGCACACAGGACAAATTGCCCGTCAAAGCGCAAAAAACAAAGGTTTCCACGCGCTACTTTCACTATATATATGTGGAGCAAGGGGCGTTTACGTGGTTGCACCAACGCGGCCCCGGGGATGTGTGGCAACATTTGTATGAGCCGCCCCTGGTGGAAACGCCGGATGAAAAGGTGGCAGGCGCACGCGCGCAACTAAAAAAATGGTTTGGGGCGGCCCCGGTAACGGCAATCACCCGCGCGCCGGTAAAGCATGTGCTATCGCACCAAATTATTTACGCCTATTTATATAAGGTACAACTCCCCCCCACGCGCCGCGTGGCGGAGGGGTTTATCAAAATTCCGATAAAAGATATGCCAAACTACGCCGTTTCACGGCTGGTACAACGATTATTGGAGAATGTGTAACCAAACAAACACGCAGACGCACAGCGGGCGCATTTGTAGGTGCGCTTTTTCTTATACATTATATTACCGGGCTTGACACTTTTTTTTTGATATCTTCAAATGAGGGGAATTCCCCTTCAAGGAGATATTCACATGAAAAATAAATTGTCTGAAATGTGTTGTAAGCGGGGGTTCACGCTCATTGAACTATTGGTGGTAGTTTTGATTATCGGCATATTGGCGGCGGTAGCCTTGCCGCAGTATCAAAAAGCAGTAGTAAAGGCTAGGACCCGACAGATGGTAGCACTTTTACCAACAATTAAAACAGCATTGGATCTTTATGTGTTAGAAAATGGATTTGTGGATGTAAAATTTACAGGTAAAAACCCAGATGCCAGTTTGTCTATTGAATTGCCTGGTAACTGTATTTTAGAGGATGATGGTTATAGAAGCACAAGTTGTCACGTAGAAGGTTTTGACTATATAGTTCAATTATCCTCTGGCAAAAAAGGGAGTATTATTTTTCACTCCCCAGCTGAAACAGATGAGTCCTTTGCATATAATGGTTTTCATGTCTACCTCGAATATGATTATGCAACTAATTCATATACACAGCGAGAATGTTTGTACGCTGGTTCAGGAAAAACAGGGTGTGATTTATTAAAACAAGAAGGATTTGTTGATACGTTAGATTCTTATTAAAAATTTAATAAGTTTTCTCTACATATGATTGTCAGTCAAATATATTGTGATAATTTCACAATCCCCAGTGTTTGGATTGGGGATTGTATTAGTTTCTCCTACAAATTAGTCGAGTGTACAATCCAACAAGACTGAGGAAGTGAAAGAGAAAAACTGACTATGAACTTGAACAAATTCATCGTATGTTTCGGTAAGTTTTTGGGGTAATACCGCGGCAAGAGGTATCAGTGAATTAGTTGGCGCGGAAGTTGGCAGTGCGCGTGGAAAACGAAAAAATCCTGTTTTTAAATTTGCGAAGTACAGATTTTGGTCGTTTAAGGCCGCATTTACGCGGTCTTATAAAAAGCGTTTCAAATAGAAAAAGGAAATCCTGCTGTTCGAGTTTACGAGTTGCAGGATTTCCCTATTTGAACTGCTTTTTATAGCGTATAGCGGCGAGTTCTTTTTGGTAACTTTTTCTACGATTAGAAAAAGTTACACACTGCATTACCTCTCGCGGTCGTACACCGCAAGAGGTATCAGTTAATTAGTTAGCGCGGAAGTTGGCAGTGCGCGTGGAAAACGCATGTAAGTTCCTGTTTTCAGATTTGAGCCTAGGTAAGGCCGTAAGTTGAGCGTGGCGTACGTCTGCAAGACAACGCACAGCGTTGCAAGTACGCGAGCGAAAGTCGGCCGGAGATTGCCAAATGTGGAAACCATAAAAAACCCCGGAATATGGTCCCGGGGTTTTTAAAGCGCGGTGCAAACTAATACATTACATCATGCCGCCCATGCCACCCATACCGGGCATCCCGGCAGGCGCGTGGTTGTGTTCTTTTTCCGGTGCATCAGCCACCAGGGTTTCGGTCAACAGCACCGTCCCGGTGATAGAGGCCGCATTTTCTAACGCAGTGCGTACCACTTTGGCCGGATCTACTACACCGGCTTTCAAGAGGTCGCAATATTCGTTCTTATCGGCATCATAGCCGTCGGCGGCACCTTTCATGGATAGCACTTTATCTACCACTACGGCACCGTCTAACCCGGCGTTTACGGCAATTTGTTTTAACGGGGCCGTTAACGCTTTCTTAACGATATTGATACCCGTGCGGACATCTTCGTTTTCTTCTTTAATGCCGTCTAAGGCCTTTTGGCAGCGCGCTAAGGCCACCCCGCCGCCGGGCACTAAGCCTTCTTCCACACCGGCTTTGGTAGCGTTTTTGGCGTCTTCTACCTTGGCTTTTTTGGCTTTGAGTTCGGTTTCCGTGGCGGCACCCACGCTAATGACGGCTACGCCGCCTGCCAATTTGGCCAAGCGTTCTTGCAGTTTTTCTTTGTCGTAGTCGCTGGTAGAGTTCTCAATTTGTTTGCGGATTTGGGCGGTGCGGCCGTCAATGGCGGCTTTATCGCCTTTGCCGGAAACAATGGTGGTGTTTTCTTTGTCAATCACCACGCGGGCGCATTGGCCGAGCATAGGCAGTTCGGCTTTGTCTAACTTCATGCCGCGTTCTTCGCTAATGACGTTGCCGCCGGTCAAAATGGCAATATCTTCTAACATTTCTTTGCGGCGGTCCCCAAAGCCGGGGGCTTTGACCGCGCACCCTTTTAAGGTACCGCGCAGTTTGTTGACTACCAAGGTGGCCAGGGCTTCGCCGTCCACATCTTCGGCCACGATTAAGAATTGTTTACCGCTTTGTACGATTTTTTCCAAAATCGGCAACAGTTCATTCATGGAAGAAATTTTCTTGTCGGTAATAATGATGTAGGGGTTTTCCAACACACATTCCATGCGTTCGGAATCGGTTACAAAATACGGGGAAATGTAACCGCGGTCAAACTGCATACCTTCTACAATATCCAGTTGGGTGGTAGCGGTTTTGCCTTCTTCTACGGTAATAACGCCTTCGGCACCTACTTTTTCAATGGCTTCGGCAATCATATTACCGATTTCGCGGTCGTTAGAAGAAATGGTAGCAATTTGGGCTTTTTCTTCTTTGGTTTTAACCGGTTTGTGCATTTTTTCAAGGGCTTGTTTGGTTACTTCTACGGCTTTTTCAATCCCTTTTTTGACTAAAGTGGGGTTGGCCCCGGCAGTAATATTTTTAATCCCTTCGGTCAGCATGGCGTTGGCCAGTACGGTGGCGGTGGTGGTACCGTCGCCCGCGACGTCGTTAGTTTTGGAGGCTACTTCGCGGATGAGTTGGGCACCCATGTTTTCAAATTTGTCTTCCAGTTCAATATCTTTAGCAATGGTTACGCCATCGTCAATGATTAAGGGAGAGCCGAATTTTTTTTCTAATACCACGCTGCGGCCCTTGGGCCCCAAGGTTACGCGCACGGCGTTGGCTACTTTTTCAATGCCCGATTTCATTTTGGCGCGGGCTTCATCACCATAAATAATTTGTTTTGCCATAATCTTTTCTCCTTCTTATAGTTACCCTAAAATACCTAAAATTTCGTCTTGGTGTAAGATGAGGTAGGTTTCGTCATCCAGTTTTACTTCCGTGCCGGAATATTTGCCGTAAAGTACGCGGTCGCCTTTTTTTACGTCCATCGGGGCGCGTTCGCCTTTGTCGTTTAATTTACCGGCACCCACGGCCAATACTTCACCTTCCATGGGTTTTTCTTTAGCGGTATCCGGGATGATAATCCCCCCTTTCATGGTTTCGCGTTCAATGGGTTTGACAATTACGCGGTCCCCCAAGGGTTTTATATTTACTGCTGCCATATCACTTCCTCCTAAAATAAGTTAGTACGTGGCGGTGTTATTTTATTAGCACTCGCTTTGTGATAATGCTAGTTTAGCATTCTGTAACAAAATTGTCAATCTTTTTTTTAGAGTGCTAATTTTGTGGGAGTAGATGGGCTAATGAACCTTATTCTTGTGCGGTTTTATGGTTTCGCGGTGTAACTGGACCAGTTCGCGGGTGGTAGGGTCTTCAATGTCTTCCAAAGGGACATTTTTGTATTTGTAATAAATATAATTCCATGCAAAGCGCAAATTTTTTTCTTCCTTATCGGTAGCATACGCGGAAGGATTTTTTCCGTTATGTGTAGCACGATATGCCTTTACTTGGTCTAAAATTTCTTGCGGGGTTTTGGACTCGGTTTTTTCTCTTACCCATTGGGCTTTCAAGGCCACCAACTGCGTAATTATCGGGTCCTGTGGATCTTTGGCGCGCATGATTACTCCGTCAGCTGCATCACGCAAGGAGCGTTCTATTGGGTCTTCTGCCTCTCGGGAAGGGTAACGACGATATTTCTCAATAAAGTTTTCTAATTCAGTTAGTACTTCTTGCGGTGTTCTGCCTTTTCTTTCCCATTGTTCTTTTAAAGATGTAAGCCGCACGATTACCGGGTCTTCCGGGTCTTTGGCACGTCGTATAGCATTGTCAACTGCGCAATACAAGGAGCGTTCTATTGGGTCTTCTGCGGTCTGAGAAGGGTAACGGTCGTTTTCCGCAATAAAGGTTTCTAATTCAGTTAATACTTCTTGCGGTGTTCTGGCATCGGCTTTTTCTTTTACCCATTGGGTTTTAAGATATGTAAGCCGCACGATAGTTGGGTCCTGTGGGTCCTTAGCACGTTTTATCGCATCGTCCACTGAATTACGCAAAGACCGTTCTGCCAGATCTTCTGCCGTCTGAGAAGGGTAACGATGGTATTTTTCAATAAAAACTTCTAATTCGGTTAATACTTGTTCTGGTCTTTTAATATCTCTGACCCATTGCTTTTTTAAGTTTGTTAAGCGTACGATAGTTGGGTCTTGTGGATCTTCGGCACGCATTATTGCGTTGTCAGTTGCATTACGTAAGGATTTTTCTGCCGGATCTTCTGCATCCAGAGAAGGGTAACGATGGTATCTTTCAATAAACGTTTCTAATTCGGTTAATACTTCTTGCACAGTTCTGGCATCGGCTTTTTCTCTTACCCATTGGGCTTTTAATGCAAGTAGCCGTTGGCTGGTACCATCTTTTAAGTTTTGCGCTTCGGCTTTTTCGCACGCATGGTTAAATGCTCTGCGTAACGAGCGTTCTTCCGGGTCTCCCCCTTTCTCAATAGGGAATCTGCCATTGTCTCTGATAAACTGCAACACTTGTTCTAACACTTCGTCAGGCGTCCTTCTGGGTGTGCGGCCTTTGGGCCCGTAAGTGGGCGTGGGTGCGCTAAACTCAACAGGCTCGGATTGGGCTACAATTACCTCTCTGTTACCATATATATACCTTTCCACTTCTGGGTTCATTTTGTTCCCGTCGCGCTTGTCCAGATTATATTTCACGTGCCGGGCCAGTTTCCCTTCTTCCCCCGCCGCACCGGACTTAGGCGCGCGCCCGTTAACCAGCCAAAATGCCTGCAAGTTAAGCCGCGTAAACACATCATCTAAGCATGAAAATTTACCAAATAGCGTTTTTACCTGGCTTTCATTAAGGGCGATTTTGTCATGTAAAACAAGGGAGAACCAGTTGGCGTATTCCCAGTCATTACCTAAGGGGCCTAACCAAGTACCGGATGGGTCCGTTTCAAATAAAAAGCGGTCGGTTTCTACAAATGTTTCTTCTATAGCCGTAAGTTCACTTTCCGTAAAGCCGGATAGTAGTAGTTCGCTTTTCCACCCTGGCCGGAACTTCTCCAACGCTTGCGGACCGGTTAAAAATTCGGATTGTAAATAAGAGGGAACCATTGAGCCCGGCGCGGGCGAAACATCCAACCCCGGCGCAGAAAGGGTGCTTGATGGTACAGTGGCAGTAGCCGCGGCCGACTGGCGCAGGGTTTGCTGCGTTAAAAAGTTACTAAATTGCGCTACGCGCTGTTGCGTAGCCAGGGATAATTTGTGATTAACTACCGCCGGGATTTTAACCCCTTTAACCGCTTTGGTTTCTTCGGCCAAATATTTGACTACTTGGCGTTTTTGGGCACAAGCAGGCAACGCACTTGCACTTAGTACAAGTACGCTCACTATAAAGATGAAAACGCTATGAACCCTTATCTTCACATTTATAGTATAGGGAAAACAAAAAAAAAGTTCCAGGGCCTTTGGGCCTAATGCCATATTGGGGCCAAAGGCCCTGGTTTTTTAATTTTAGAGTACTATACTGATAAATACATCACCTATGGAGACAAATATTATGAAAAAACTTATACTCTTATGTTTATTTGAAATTGTTACGGTTTGTGCCATGGCGCAACAATCCGATTCCGAGCCCTCTATAGCCAGCCGGGTGGATCATTGGTTTGAAATGGGGCGGCAGAACGCGTTAATTCAGCAGGGATTAACGGATCCTTTGGGGAAAGAAACGCAATCGGAAACTTCGCTTCAACACCCTTGGCAAATTGCCGTTATATGGATGTTGGGAAACCAAGAAAATATGCTACAAGATATAGAAAAAAGTATTAAACAAGGGCGTACCCAATGGGCGGTTGTGGCGGATTTACGGCCAAAGTATGATGGCGCGTTGCCGAAACAGTTTAGTCAAATGTATTTGACATTTTTTTATAAATCAGGAGAAAAAGTCCTTAGCAAAGATGTATATCTAGAAAATCTTACAGAAGCGAAAGAATATTTGGATGCTATCTTCAAAAACTTTCAATTATCTTCTTCTCAATTACATACAGGGGTTGTCTTTTCAGGCCATGGTAGTGGTATAGAAATGGGTAATGGAGATATTTGGTTACATCCTAGTAATATTGCGTTTGTTGCTTCTAAATACAATTTGAAAATTGATATCATGTTTTTAGATGCATGTTATATGGCCTCGTTAGACACTATTTATTATTTAACAGATTGGGGGGTGGATTATATGGTTGCAGCCCCGAGTATAATTTACGGTATTCCTGGAAATCATCCAGTACCATTGATTTTATGCTTAAATGAGGATGTAAAGGAATCTGCTTCTTGCTCAGTACGTAAGGCTACGAAAGCTTTTAAAAAATCACTAGAAGAAGGGGCTGAATACAAGACGTTTTCGTTTGGTTTAATTGATTTGTCGGCTCTGTCATATCAAACATTAAAAACCTATTTGGAATATTATAATCAAATAAGTAAAGCGGATGCGCAATTTAAAAATACAGTTCCTGAGGGATCGCGCCCACTCAATGTAATTATACACAATCAATATGAGTATATAGTTAATCATTCGGATAGAATCCCCGTTTCTAATTCTGTGAAGGAAAATTTTGGCCATAATATCGCCCAATTACAGGGTCAACTTGCCAATGCCTACCAAGGACTAGAGTATTTTTGCTATTCTAAAAAAACGGACCAGTATTATACTCAAAACGAAAGAGTCCCTCGAAAAAGCAAATGTAAGGTAGGTATTTCCTCAAGTCGCGATCAGTACGAGAACTTATTAGTCCACGAGAATTTCTAAATGTACGGGTAAACGGTGCACAGGGAATATGGTTACTTAAATAACTGTTTAAGGCGTTGCGTAAACGTTAATTTTTGCGGCGGCAGGATTTTAACCAGTACGCAGGAAATGTTATCTTGCCCGTCGCGGCGGTTGGATTCCTGTACCAGTTGTTTGCATAGTTTTACCAGCGGCATATTTCTGCCGGCACGCAATAAAGCACCAATCTGGTCTTCACTCAGGCCCTTGTACAGACCGTCTGAACAGAGCAACAAAATATCGTGTTGGTGAAGCGGGAATTTAAGCAAGTCAAATTCAATATTTTTCTTAATACCCATAGCACGGGTTAAAATGTTTTGGATTTTGGAATGGTCGGCTTCGGCCTTGGTTAACAGCCCGCGGCGGATATGTTCCATGGCTAAGGAATGGTCGGTAGTGATTTGGATGATTTTATCGTCGCGCAGTAAATACAGGCGCGAATCCCCCACGTGCACGGCTGTGGCGGCGTTATTTTCCAACAGTAACCCGGTCATGGTGGTACCCATCATGCGGTACGTTTCGGACGATTGGGCCGTGGAATAAATAGCCGCATTGGCCAAATTGGCCGCTAACAAAATTTTGCGTTCTGACGGGGATAACTTAGGTAAAAAATTGGCTGGAATTTGTAATTTGCCCGCATTGATTTTGCGAATCGTTTCGGCCAAGACGGATACGGCAATATTGCTGGCAATTTCTCCGGCACTGTGCCCGCCCATGCCGTCGGCTACTACGCCCAGACTTAAATCGGATGAAATAAGCACATTGTCTTCGTTTTTCTCGCGTATTTTCCCGATATCCGTTACCGCGGCAAATTCAATGTCAAAGGGTTTCATAACGCAGTATCCTTATTTGTGAATACAATTGAACCGATACAAAACGCACCGGCCAACGCCATAAGTGCCCACATCATAAATCCATAGACGGCAGTTTGGGGGGCTTGTTCATTAAGCCGTTCAACCGGTAATAATAAGGCATACTTCCAAATGGCCGTATTCATTTTCCCCTCCCCGCCGCGGTAATACTCGTCTAACAGACCGGCAAAGAAAGTTGTTTGTTGTTCGGAGAAAAATCCCGCCGCATGTTCCTGGATGTGTTTTTCCAGAAAATCCTGTGCGGCTGCTTTATTTAATTGGGAAACCGCATTGTTTTGGTCAATATAGGCAAAGCGTTCACGGTTGGAGTCAATGCCTAATTCTTCTTCTGCCAGTGCGTTTTGGGCAACTCCGTTTAGGGGTTGAATTTGCAAAGTATCAATGAGTGTCTGTGCGCTGGTGCGGGTAACATGTACCAGCCCTGATGCCGTGTACACCCACATGCACCACATGGCAACCAACAGGCAGAAAACGGGTTTAAAAATACTGGTTTTTTCCTGCCGGCTTGCCAAATAATAAACAGATATAACCGTGCTAAATAAAGACACAAAAAATAAAATCTTCATAAGCGTATCGGACGCATCCGGTGCAATGGAGAGGCGGGTGGCCAGGTAGCATAACGTAACCACAAAGGCGGCCAGTGCACCCCCCAAAATTCCTTGAGATACCGTGCGGTTAAAGGTAAAACACAGAACCGCCAGCCACGTTGCTGCTACCACCAGATATCCCCCATAATAAGCAGGCGTAAACAGAAAGTGCGCCAGCATGGAGAAATCCGTCAAAGAAATTTGCGGGGTAAACAAACCTGCCATATAGGCAACCGCACTAAGCACCAGTAACGTAAGGGTAGCACGTGCATATTCTTTGATATAGGCAGAGAATAATATAGCGGCCAGCGTAATAACAGCCAATAAGGCAAAAAGCAGTTGACCCGGTTCGTACCGGCCGGCAATAAACGGGCGCCATAAACCGGACAAAAATCCGGCTTGGCCGTCTATATGCACGGAACAAATGGTTCCCAAGTGGTAGAACACATACGTTACCCACGCGATGAATGCACAAAATAGCGGCAATTTAACGGCCAGGTTGAGCAACAATTTTCGGTTGGTACGCGCCGTCGTTTGCGGGGCCTGTTGGGTGTTGGGCACCACGGGGGCCTGCTTCACATTTTGCGGGGTGTTTGCCAACGCGGGTTGGGTTGGTTGGGGTTTTACCTGCGGTTTGTTTTCCACCACCACGGCGGCATCTACAGAAGGTAACAACGAAGGCTTGGTATTGGCGGATTGCTTGATGTATTTTTCTGCCTGCCGCGTTTGTTGTACCGAAGTGGTAGAGAATTTTTCTTCCTTGACCAGTTTGAGGGAATTGTTACTGCTTAAATTGAGCGAACCCCCTTGTTCCAGGCGCAGTTGTTCTTCGGCGCGCATTTTTTGAAAATATACATAGGTTTCTTTGGCGGTTTGAAAGCGGTCCTCCGGCTTTTTGGCCATCAGTTTTTGAACGGCCCCGGTCAGCCAGGCCGGAAGTTCCGGCACTAACGCGGCCGGATTGGGAACGGGTTCATTGATATGCTTTTGGATAATATCAATGGTATTTTTGCCATTGTACGGGAATTGGCCCGTCAGCACGTAATACAAACTGGCCCCCACGGAATAAAGGTCCGCACGGGTGTCTAAATCCCGCCCGAGGGCTTGTTCGGGTGCAATGAAATAAGCGGTGCCTGCCAGTTCGGTGGTTTTGGTGGAGCCTTTGTCTTTATCCATTTTTTTGGCAATACCAAAATCCACAATTTTGGGTTGCATATCGGCATTGATTAAAATGTTAGAGGGTTTGATGTCGCGGTGGATGATGCCTTTGGCGTGGGCGGCATCTAAGCCCAGCAAAATACCTTCAAATAAATCCAACACCGTATCCAAGGGTAAATTTTTATTGTGCTTGATCAGTTGGGAAAGTGTTTGCCCTTCAATAAAACCCATTACGATAAAATAATATCCTTTCTCTTTGCCGACGTTATACACTTGTACAATGTTGGGGTGTTCCAACTCGGCAATGGCGCGGGCTTCGGTTAGGAAGAGTTCTACGGCTTTTTTATCGTTGGTCAAGGCAGGACTTAAAATTTTGACACACACAATGCGGTCCAACGCTTTGTGGCGTGCTTTATAGACGGAGCCCATACCGCCCATGGCTACTTTTTGTAAAATTTCACAGCCGGAAATTTCTTGCCCTACTAAAGATGGAATTGACTCTTCTGCCATACGATTTCCCTTTATCCCTTGATTTTAGTGAAAACAAACACTACAATATAACTACAGGTATCATAGCATATTTTGAATTTTTTATATAGGGGTTTTTATGGGGTTAGAAAGCAGTTTTACATTACTTAGGGAAATAGGAACCCTTGTCTTGAACGAACAGGAAGAAATCCGTTTCTCTATTGATGCGTACCGGGGATATAGGTATATTTCAGTGCGTAGGTACGCCAAGGCCGGGGAGGTAACGGTACCCACCGCAGGTGGCGTTACCATGACGCCGGATATTGTGCGCGCCCTGGTACCGCGCGTTGTCGCGTTGCCCGAAGATGCCAACCAGGTGCCGTTGGGGCCCATAGGCAAATTTGCCAAGCGGCCGGGTATTTGCATTGTAGCCACGGTGGCCGCTGTGGGGAATGTGCGCGGATTGGATATCCGCCAGTGGGAGCAAGACAAAGGATATACCAAAAAAGGGGTTTTTTTGCCGCTTGGTAAATGGGCGGAGGTACGCAAGTTGTTTGCAAGTACCCTATCGGCCCTGGCCGAAACGCCGGATACGGATTTTTAGTATAATACCGGTAATTATATACGGAGGTAGTGTAGAAAAAGCAACATACAATTTTTAACTGTTTTTGGAACCGTGTTATAGAATACGGGTCGCCGTTTGTAAGAAACGGCCACAGTGAAGTCCAAAGACAGCCAATTTGAGGCGCAAGATAACGGACCTTCGAAACCCGCTAGATTGCGCCGAACGTTTGCCGTTTGTGCGGTTTTGCCGCCAGGCGGCAAACTACGGCTGTCATATATTGGGGATTTCACTGTGCCCAAGTGTGGTGGCCGTTTTTGTTGGCTACATTTACTTGCTTGGGCCGAATGAGTTATAAGAGGAAAAAAATGATGAAAAAAGGATTCACATTGATTGAATTGTTGGTAGTGGTGTTAATCATTGGTATATTGGCGGCGGTAGCGTTGCCGCAGTACCAAAAGGCAGTAGGTAAAGCGCGGGCGGTAGAGGTAACGGCGTTTTTAAAAAATGCCGCTAATGCCATGGATGTTTTTGTCCTTCAAAACGGGTTTGTGGACAAGGACTTTAAAACAGATATGTCTGCCCTGGATATGGAGATTCCCCTTGCCAATATAGAGAAAGATTTTGACATTTATGTATTTAATTGTTACGGGGATCCGGACTATTTATGTAAGATCATGTTAAGTAATAAAGAAAATGGAAATACGGCAGATATTTCTTTTGAACGAGAATCATCTTCCTTGCAATGGGGCGGGATATGTGATCCTACTCTTACAAAAGAAGGAGTTGCTTTGTGTGAATACGTGGAAACCCATTTGGGTGTAACTAGAAGAGAATATTAAAAGCAGAAATAACAATCCCCCGGCGTAGCCCGGGGGTTGTCTGTATACAAAAAATACACCCCCGCTGTTTGGCGGGGGTGTTTTTGAAGATAATAGGTTTACTCGTCCGCCATACTGCGTAGGCGCGGTTGCAACACCGGGGCGGATTGGATGGTGCCGCGGGCTTTGGCGGCCTGGCGGCCCGTGGTTTTACGTGTATTGGTTGCACGGGGTTTAGCGCGGGCGGCCGTTTTTTGGGCGGACGCGGCTTGTTGGGTAGCGGCGGCATCAGCGGCTTGGGCCGTTTCACGTGCGGCAACCCGGGTTTCTTGAACAGCCGTTTGGGCGGCTTGCGCGCTTTGTTGCGCGGCCGTTTGTACCGCAACCGTTTGTTCTTCTAACAGTTGTACTTCTTCAATCGGTTCGCCCAGTACTTTGTTTAAATCGGCTGTTTTTTCCAGTTCAGCCTGTTCGCGCAAGGCTTGGGCTGCGGCCGCGGCTTTTTCTTGTGCGGCACGCAGTTCTTGCACGCGGGCTTCATCCTGGGCCAGTTGGTTTTCCAGTTCGCGTACATCTGCCAAGCGGGCGGCTTCTTCCTGCAAGGCTTGCTGGTAGGCTTGTTCTTTTTGGTCAGCCAGGGTTTGTGCCGGCAAGGAACCCGGCATATATTGCTGGGCCGTTTCTAAGGCGTTAGCACGCATTGCGCCCCCCATGCTAATTAGGTAGTTGGACACGGCTTCATTTTGGGCAGACAGTGCCATAGTCAGGGCCGTGTTGCCGGCGTGGTCGGTTGTGTTGATGTCGGCCCCTTTGCGTACCAGTTGGATAGCCGTTTTGTCATTTGGCGCATACACGCTATACATCAAAGCCGTGCGGCCTTGGGCATCCTGCAAGTTTACGTTGATTTTTTTCTGGCGTAGCAATAACGCGGTGGTAGATTCATCCCCTTTGGCGGCGGCCCGCATCAAAGCCGTTACACCGTTTTTATCCTGCGCGTTGGGATTGGCCCCCAAACTAAGCAGTTCGTGTAAGGCGCTTAGTTGTCCGTTTTCGGTCGCATAGGAAAGCGGGGTGCGGCCTTCGTTATCGGCTAAATTTAAATCGGCATGGGCTTTGCGGGCCAACAGGCGGATAATTTCCGCGTTGCCTTCTGCCGCGGCCGCGGCAGTGGCACTTAGCCCGGTAGCCGGGTTGCGGTAATTGGCATCCGCCCCGTTGCTGATGAGCACCTTTACATTATCCACGTATCCTTTTTGGGCAGAATAAATAAGAGGCGTATTGCCGGCACTATCTGGCACGTTGACAGAGTCCGGGCTGGCTTTTACCAAGGCCTGTAAGAGGTTGGCATCATCAAAGTGAGAGGCGTATAATACGGGGGTTTTGCCGGTATCGTCTTTTACGTCTTTAACCTGGGCCCCTTTGCTAATCAAGTATTGTACGGCTTCGCGCTGGTTGGCGGCAGAGGCGGCAATAACGGGGGTAACACCGTACGGGGAAGGCGCATTTACATCTGCCCCGGCTTCTACTAAATACCGGATAATGGTCAGGTTTCCTTTTTCGGCCGCTACGGTAAGGGGTGTCAAGTTGGCATAATTGCGTTCGTTCACGTCTATATTGGCATAGATAAGGGTGCGTACGCGGTCCTCGTCATTCATTTTAATGGCGCGGATAAGAGAAGTGTCATACACGTATTTTGTTTTGGCGGGCTGACGGCTGCCTAACGTGCGGTTTGCATAGGGTTGTTGCGTGGCATTAAATACTTTGCCACGGTAAATATCCCCGGTTGTTTTCTGGGCATCAGCGGCGCGCTGAGCAGCCTGGATGGTGCGTGCATTACGCTCTGCCAGGGTTTCGTCTTCATAAAAACTGCTGCCGGTATGTTGGGCGGCTAACGGCAATGCCGCAGCAGTTAAAGCAACAAGTAAACCAGTTTTTTTCATAATATCCTCCACGCTATATTATAACAAAAAAACGTACGCATTTTTCAATGCGTACGTAAATTTGCAAACGAGAACCCCCGGCTATGCCCGGGGGATATTTATTTTGCAAACTGCTTGGACGCGGGTTATAACGCAATCGCGCTGACCGGGCAGGTGCCCGCACAAGACCCACATTCAATACATTTTGTTTCATCAATGTGGCGTTTGCCGTTCACTTCGCTAATTGCACCTACCGGGCAGGAAGATTCACATGCACCGCAGTTGATGCAGACATCCGGGTTTACTTTATAAGCCATAGTTGTTTCTCCTATAAGTTAAAGTTACTGCTTATATTATACTAAACTTTGCAAGTTTAATCTTGTACACAGGCCCCCTTGTACGGCAGGGCGGATTATGGTACAATATAAAGTAAGGAAAGACTAACTTTTATGCAAGCACAAATTTCTCGTTCATTGTATCAGTTAAAAGCCGGGCAAACCGCCCGGATTACAGACATCCGCACCGAAGGTAAAATGTCGGACAAACTAGCCGCTATGGGCATTGCCCGCGGCCAGTTGATTACACGTAAAAAAGGTTCCTCCCCTGTGGTGGTGGAGGTGTCCGGCACGCAGGTGGCTATCGGGCGTGAAACCGCCAAAAAAATTATCGTAGCGGCCAAAAAAAATACGTTTTTACTGGCCGGCAACCCCAATGTGGGGAAGAGTTTGATTTTCTCGCGCTTGACGGGGATTGGGATTATTTCATCCAATTTCCCGGGTACTACCGTGGGGCTTAATTACGGGACAACCCAATTTAGGGGTGAAGCATATGATATTATAGATATCCCCGGCCTTTACCGCTTGGAAGAGGAATGGCTCATTGAAGGAAAAAAACGTAACCTGTTTACGGAACTGGAGTATGATTTTATTGTGTGTGTGGCGGATGCATCTCACTTAGAGCGCAACTTGTTTTTTGTGTTGGAAATTTTACAACTTAAAAAACCGCTTATTCTGATGCTCAACAAATTTGACGAGGCCGAACGTAAAGGGATTAGCATTGACGTAAAAAAACTCTCTAAACTACTGGGTATCCCGGTTATCCCCACGGTGGCCACCACGGGAGAAGGCCTAAAGGAATTAGAGCGCGAAGCCCTAAAACTGGCTAACGGACAAACCAACCAGACAACCATTACCATCCCCCCCACCGCCGAAGAAAAATGGCAGGCCATCGGGCGTATTATTCACGACGTACAACAAGTAAAACACAAACACCCCTCGTTTTGGGAACATTTGCAAGGGTGGGCTACGGCCCCAAGTACCGGCTTGCCGCTGGCGTTTGTGGTATTGGTGGTATCGTTCTTACTGGTACGCTTTGTAGGTGAAAACCTGATTGGTTTATTAGACCCGTTGTATGAAAATTATTACTTGCCCTTGCTGGAGAAACTGTTGGGCGGGCTGAAAGATACCGTACCCGGGTTACTGTTGTTGGGCGACGGCGGCGAGAATTATTTTGGCGTGCTTACGGACGGATTACACATTGCCCTGGTAGATGTAATGCCCTATGTGTTTGCCTTTTACGCCTTACTTGGTTTTTTGGGAGAACTGGGGTATTTGCCGCGCTTGGCTGTACTGCTGGATAGAATTTTACATAAAATTGGATTGCACGGGTATGGCTCTTTGCCCATTATGTTGGGCTTTGGGTGCAAGGTGCCCGCCGTGATGGGCATCCGTGTGTTGGAAACCCGGCGTGAGCGCGTGATTGCCCTGGCCCTGATTTTGGTGCTGGCACCGTGTATTTCACAAACGGCCATGATTATTTCTATTTTGTCCCCCTACGGCGTAAAATATATGTTAATGGTATTTGGGGCCCTGGTGGTAAACGGCATTGTTATTGGCACGCTACTCAACCGCCTGATGAAAGGCGAAACGCCCGAACTGTTTATGGAAATACCGTCTTGGCAAGTGCCGCAACTAAAACCGCTGGCACGGAAAATTTGGATCCGTATGAAAGAGTATTTTGCCGATGCGTTGCCGCTTATCTTGGCGGGGATCGTATTTGTGGATTTGATGCAACTTTCCGGCATTACGGCGTGGTTGACCAAAATTTTGCGCGCGCCCGTGGAGTGGGCCCTTGGACTCCCGCCGGATGCTACCCCGCTACTACTTTTAGGATTTTTGCGTAAAGATGTGTCTATTGCGCTGTTGGAGCCGTTCAACTTGACCCCGCAAGCCCTGGTGGTGGCGTGTGTGTTTATGAGTATGTATATGCCGTGCATTGCCACGTTTTTTGTGATGCTACGCGAGAGCGGGTGGAAAGATACGCTGCGCGTGGTGTTGTTGACGTTGGTGTTTTCCACTGTGACGGCCATTATTTTGCGTACAGTTTTGATGCCTTAGTTCCTCAACAGAGGTCGTTTTTGACTATCCTGTTTTTTGTATTTGGGCTCATGCTAAAGTTTAATGGACAGGGCTCCAACAACGGTTCAAGGTAGAGGCCGATGAGCCTGGCGTGCAATTAAAAAAACGCTGACAATACGAACCGTTTGACGCATCATATATCATTCCATCAGCCCGTCGTTCCACGCAATAGGTATAAGGATCGGAAGTAGTTAACTGTTTTAGAAAGCCAGAGCCCTTATATGGTCCACTGTTGCGTCCTGCGTACAACATCATATCTCCCCACTGATTGGCGGCAATTTCAATGTTCCACAGTTCGTTAGCCCGTGTATCTACGGCGATAGCAGACCAACGTGATGATGTATTTTGCCAAGGAATGTCTATATCTAAATCGGCAAACGAACGAGCATATTCCCCTTTGGCTAAATAATATACCTGTTGTGCCTTATACACATTTTCCAACAGTTGTATGGCTTGCCTGGTTTTACTGCGCTCTACCGCTTTTTGGTATTGCGGCACGGCAACGGCGGCTAAGATACCAATGATAAGAACCACGACTAAGAGCTCAATAAGCGTAAAGCCTACGCGCCCGCTATATCCCGCATACCGACCCTGCGGGATGACAAAGCGGGCGGTAAAACCGCGGAACATCTCCCGCCCTTGTGGAGGGAGTACCGCCGTTAGGCGGGGTAGGAGGGGCCATAAGGTATTCTTCCTATTTTGCCCCTCTTTTGTCGCTCTCGCGACACTTTCCCCACAAGGGGGACAGATAACTACATTTGCTTGGTGTTTCATAAGTTTTCTCCTGTTTGTATAATGTCATTCCAAACTTGATTTGGAATCTCACCGCCTGTAACGCCCCAAGGTGAGATCCTGGATCAAGTCCAGGATGACAACTTTATTTACTTTTTCAATTCATCTGCTTATGAAACCCAAAAAAACGGCTAATATATTCGAGCCTACATACTGACCCAAAAATAACAGCCGTAGTCTTTTGCCAATGCAAAAAACACTCGGCACAAAACGCACGGGTAATTAGGCCGTTTGTCTTGTACCTTTTAACGACTGTCTTTGGTGTATGTATGGCCGGGATTTCTCCCTAGCGATCCGTTTCTTAAACGGTTCCAAAAACAGGAATAAATTGTACCTATAGTATAATAAAAAAGACTGGCAAAAACCAGTCTTTTTTATAAATAGTAACCACTAAGCCCAAGCGTTTGTGTGGTTATTTTTTGTTGTGCGGGTATAACACGTTGAGAAATTTTTGCATCTCTTTTTCCCCCCCGCGGATGTGCAAACTGACAGACAATACATACACATCCTTAGTCAAAATATCGCGCCAGTTATTGGGGAATTTGACAAAGTCTTTAAACGTGGTAATTAACGGCAAACCGGCACGGGTCTCTTCAAAGGTGTGCAGGTGCTCCTCGGTGTAATGTTGGTGGTCTGCAAAACGCCACTTTTGTTTTAATTCTAACCCAAGACC
Organism: Elusimicrobiaceae bacterium; assembly: GCA_045606825.1. GTDB lineage: Bacteria > Elusimicrobiota > Elusimicrobia > Elusimicrobiales > Elusimicrobiaceae > Avelusimicrobium. The sequence continues at coordinate 2,479 of JAZUSQ010000022.1, read as the reverse complement.
GGTAAGGGTGCGTTCAAAACTTTCCGGGTGCCCTAACGCGCAAAAGCATGCCACGGGGCCTTTAATTTCACCCAACTGTACTTGCCGGGTGGTGCAAATGTTTACAAAATATTCCGGGCGGTGTTCGCTTTCCAATATATCCACTGTATCGTTATACATACGCACTTGATCGCGCACGTCTTCTAATTGGCGGGCGGAAACTTGGTCGCAATGCGTTAAAATAACCAGGTCCGCACGTTTCAGGCCGGATAACGGTTCGCGTAAGATGCCATAGGGCAATAATTTTTTATTGCCAAACGGATTTTTGGCATCCACCAACACAATGTTGGCATCGCGCTGTAAGGCAAAATGTTGCAGGCCGTCGTCCAGTAAAATGAGTTGGCTTTTGAAGCGGCGCAGGGCTTCGGTAGCGGCATCCGCACGGCGGTTGGCAATAACAATGGGCACCTGGTATTTGCTGAGCACGCGGCTCATCATAAAGGGTTCGTCTCCGGCTAACCGCCAATCGGCATCCGGGTTGTCATACAAAATAATGGGTCCGTCCGTTTTTTGCTGGCGTTTGTACCCGCGCGAAACAATCGCCACGCGCACCCCTTGTTTAGCCAAGGTAGTGGCCGCCAACAAAACGGTAGTCGTTTTGCCGGTTCCCCCGGCGGTTAAGTTGCCAATGCACACCACGCGGGAGTTAACACGCTGGGCGGTTTTCCAACCCTGCGTGTAGAGGGTCTGATGCGCCCATGCGCCCGCCCCATACAAGACACTGGCGGCTTTTAATATCCCGCGGCCCAGAGCGTTTTGTTCCAATGATTCTTTGAGCGAAAGTAAATCCATTTATCTAGTGCGCTTGGCAGTGGTTTTCCGGGCTGCACCGGTACGGGCTTTGGTCCCTGCCGTTTGTGGAGCAGGTTGAGTTACCACCGGGGCCGGTTGCTCTGCAACTTCCTGCGGTTGCGAAGCCGGTGCCTGCACGCCGTAGGCTTGGTCTAACAGGTTCTTCGCGTCGGAAATAGTGGGTTCCAAAAGCCCTGTTACCGTGCTATAGTTGAAGCGGTAAGCGGTTTGGAAACTTTGCGGATTTTCCGGCGGAACGCGCACCGTAACGGAATAATTATCCGGTTCTACGGCCTCGGCTACGGTCCAGGTAATCATTTCCGGCTCGGCAAACGCATGTTTGGACTCAATAAATGCTTTGAGTGTTAACCCGTTGGGTAACGGGAAATTTTGCACGCGGCTTAACGCCTGGTCTGCCGGGCTGGGTGTTTGCGGTTGCGAAGCGGGAATTTGTTCTTCCAGTAATTCCTGTGCCGGTTGGGCAACGGCTGCCTTTTGTCCGCCAAATGCATTGATTTTTTGCGGCAACAGGTGCATAAGTCCCAGTAACACGTAAGCAATAATCAGCACCAATATACTTACCAATCCCCCTACTACTAATTTAGTTGCTTTGGAAGTTCCCGCATGTTTCACATCATGTTGGGCATTTACGTCCGTCAATTCATTAACGTCTAACCGATCTGTTTGGCCCGGTTCCGGCACCATAGGAACGGTTTTAATATCCAAGGCAGCACCGCGTTTAGCCTGAATGGTGTTTTCTAAATTCACTTGGGTAGCCGCCAGGTCAGCGGGTAATCCGTCCGACGGAAGCGATTGCGTAGACTGGTTGGTAATAGTAGCCGCCAACATATCCTGAAAGGCAGTTGCCTCTTTTTTGTTATCGGTTTGTTCGGTTTTCTTGTCCTTCATCACTTCGGCTACATTGTCCGTAAGTTGGGCCGGGGGTACAAAGTCAGAAATCAAATAGGTAGAACCTTCTTTTAATTCAATTTCTGTTAAATCGTTGGGGTTGCTGGCGTGCGTAATGGTTTCTTCCGCTGTGTTAGCCGTTACCGTGTGTAACTGATCCACAACAGGGGCATCAGCAGTTTGCGCCGCAGATGCCTGCACCGGGGCGGAAACATCCTCTTGCTGGCTCTTGGCCGGTTCCGGTGCTTGCTGGAGGGAAGTACCAAACGCGTCTTCTAAATCTTTATCGGTCAGAACACCCACTTGTTTTTCGGGGGTGTCCGTCTGTTGGGGAGGTAACAATTCTTCAACTGGTTCGGATTCTGTTTCGCTAACGGATGGTTGCGGCATTTCAGGTTCTTGCGCTTGGTCCGTATCCGCCGGTTGGGTTTGTATTTGGCCGGCATTATCCAAGGAAGGCAAATCTGAGGCAGGGGTTGGTTCTTCGGCAGGGGATTGTGCATCCTGCTCAACGGCGTTTTGCTCTAGGGATGGCAAATCAGCCGGTTCGGTTTGTAACGGGGTCGTTTCTGCTGCCGCAGACACATCCGCCGGCATTTCTTGGGCCGGAAGGACGGGTTCCAACAAATCGGGCTGGTTTTTATCCGTGGCAATTTCAAGCGTATCGGATGAAGTTGTTTGCGGGGTAACATTTTCGGACGTATGTGCCGCGGCTACTGCGGCGGCCCCTCCCACGGCT
>JAZUSQ010000021.1:0-201513 GCA_045606825.1 Elusimicrobiaceae bacterium | reverse complement strand
AACCTTCGTCCTCCACGCATCGTTGCTGGATCAGGCTTGCGCCCATTGTCCAAAATTCCCCACTGCTGCCTCCCGTAGGAGTAGGGCCCGTGTCTCAGTGCCCTTGTGGCCGGTCGCCCTTTCAGGCCGGCTATCCGTCGTTGCCTTGGTAGTCCGTTACACTGCCAACTAGCTGATAGAATATAAGACCATCTTCAAGCGATAAATCTTTGATAACCAAGTGATGCCACTTGGTTATGTTATGGGGTATTAGCAATCCTTTCGGACTGTTATTCCCCACTCAAAGGTAGGTTCCTTATACATTACTCACCCGTCTGCCACTAAACTTAATTCTGTATTGCTACAAAACTAAGTCCCGTTCGACTTGCATGTGTTATGCACGATGCCAGCGTTAACTCTGAGCCAGGATCAAACTCTCCATTAAAATTATTTATCTTTACACTCAAAGAGCGTAAAGACAAACAATCGTTAACAGCGAGTTGTTGACATTTGACTCTTACTTGTTTGAATTAACTTGGTGTCTTATTTTTAAAGTATAAGACTTAACTTAATGAGCCTTTGAACTGTTTTGCCTTGCGGCGCTATCATTTCAAATCGCCCATTCGCACATTGCTGTCAAATTTTCAGAGAGCGAAACTTTCCCCTTGCTCTTTTCCTATCCGGAAAAAGCAGGAAAGTTTATCTTTATCTTCTCTGTAGCCTCGTTGCTACAGATATAGTATAACAAAATCTTTAGTAATTTGTCAAGCCTTTTTAAAATTTGATTTTTCAAACTCGCTTTTCAATCACTACACTACTAGTTTAGCATATTTAAAAAGATTTGTCAAGCATTTCTTTTTTGCGCTTGCTAACGCGCCTAATATAAGGTACTGCTTGTTGCAAGCCTTTTATGTACTTCTTGATTGTTCAAGGAAGTCGCGGCCGCTTGGACCAAAGGGGTAAGACTTGCAGTATTTGTTTTAGTTAGCACACTAACTTGACCGGCTGGCCTCAGTCCATCGTTTGAACCTTTATTATAATAGTAGGTGATGTTTTGGTGCCGGAAAGTTTTCTGGTACTTACTAAAACTTTAAAAAGAAGTTTTGTTACATTGTTACTTTAAAAGATCAATTCCAACTACAAAAGATAGTTTAGCAAAAAAGGACAGAAATGTCAAGACCCAATTTTCTTATTTTTCAAAAATTTGAAAAAGGGTTCTTGTTCTAACTTCTGTGGAAACAAATCCGTTTTTGTTTCCTTACCTAATTAGTATAGCAGTTTTTGTGGAATTTGTCAACATTTATTTTCCCCGTCGGGGATTTTGAAAAATTGACAAATTTTCAAAAAATAGGTACAAATTTGCGCATTGCATTTTTGCACTTTCCCTGCGCTACTAACTATATATTAAGTATAGCAAATTACAGGAAAAATGTACAATTTTATCTAAGGCAAACTATAAAACCGCCAATTTGGATCTGGTATATTTATAGGGATGGCTTGTTCTATATTTTTACAAAATTTATCTGCCCCCGCTGTATAAAATCCTCCCGTAGACCTTTCACGACAGTGTAACTCTCCTAATTCGCTGTTTAAAAAACTTATACCAAACCCAGCACATTTATAAGGTCCTCTTCTCCAGTAAGCCACTACATTCATCCATGCATCTGGTCCCTGTGAATTTAGTACAACGTAATAATCTTGGTTCTGGCGAATAGGATCCGTTCCAGCGGCAGAGACACTACAATCTCCTGTTGTATAATTAGGAACACTTGTTATTTTGACAGGAGTTAGCGGCAATTCAAGATCCAATTCATTAAAATTATAGGCATATTTACCATTGGCCAAAAAATAGACATGCTCGGCATTTGCAACCGCTTTAACTACCTGTTTCATTTCTGCATTACGGCTTTTGATAACTGCCTTATTATATTGTGGCAATGCTACCGCGGCCAAAATACCAATGATGAGGACTACAACCAATAGCTCAATGAGGGTAAAGCCGGGATGCCCGCTATACCCCGCATACCGACACTGCGGGGTGACGGAGCGGGCGGTAAAGCCGCCATTGTTAAACAAAGTTGTCATGCCAAACTTGATTTGGCATCTTCCACGCACGCTGTTTATGAACGACAACGGCAAGCGTTGAAGATCCTGAAATCTATAATTTACTGGACCCCGTACAAAAACACTACGGGGCGCGGCCCAGCGGTAAAGGCCGCGGTTCAGGATGACTTGATTTTTTGCAACAATTTGCGTATTTTCCCGCCGGATATTTGTGTGGTTCATACATTTACCTCTTTTATTCCCTATTGTCATGCTGAAACGAGTTCAGCATGACTTGGTTGTTTTATTTACAATCCTCTCCGTCTCGGAAAACGCATATAAAAAGAAACGGCCACCATTGATGAGCAATTGAACGAACCCAAACAACAATAGCCGCGGCTTGCCATAAAATATGACAAACACTCGGTGCTATACCAACAAGGGATCAGCTTGCCAGTATAGCACCTAAAACAGCTATTTTTGGAGTTCAATTTGCCTTAGTATCTAAAGCGTCGCGTTTCTTAAACGCTTCCAAAAACACATTAAATTGTACCTATAGTATAATAAAACTTATTCCAAAAAACAATGTCTTTTATGAAACATTGCTTAAGAATACAACAAAAAAGGCCCGCGCCCACAAGTGAGCGCAAACCTTCTTTTTTGTTGTACCCGTTTTGTTTTTTATTGCCTTGCCATGCAAGGCAAATTTGCAAAAATCTTCTCCATAAAAAGGAGACCCGCCTAATTTTTGATTAGGCGGGATGTATGAAAAACAAAAACAAGTTAATGATTACACCCACCCAACAAAGTGCTCCTCCGCCCAATTTAGCGGATTAAAGCAGTTATGTAGGTTTAGGTGTTTAATCATCTGTTGCATATATTTAGTATAGCAGGTTTTTGCACTGAATGTCAATAAAATGTTATTTTATTATATATGAACTTAAACACCCTTTTAAAGCATACTTCACGCAGTTTATATTTAAGTGTACGGATTTTGCCCAAAAACATACGTCCTGCCTTTGGGTTGGCCTACTTATTGTGCCGCTATGCCGATACCATTGCCGATACCTCCCTTTTGCCCGCCGAGCAACGCGTGTATTGGATTCAACAATTTCCCCTCATTGTTCGCACCAAAGACACCACCCGCCAACAAGAACTGACCATGGCACTTTCCGGCACCAGTGAAAACCCGTATGAAACGGCTCTTATCACCCATCTGGCTGATTGTTTGCGTGCGTTAGACAAAATACCGTCCGCACAACAAGCGTTCATCTTTGATGTGGTAGATGCCGTATGTGAAGGAATGAAAATTGATTTGATGGCATTTGCACATACGCCCCACGCGGCCCCGCAAGCGTTTTTATTAGATTCAGACTTGACCCATTATTGCCGCCTGATGGGGGGAAAACCCGGTTTATTTTGGAGTCAACTTATTTACCATACCGTGCCTGTAAGTTGTCCACAAACAATTTTTTATAATTTAGGCCAGCAAATTGGCGATTCTTTGCAAATAGTAAACATTCTGCGCGATCTACCTAGAGATATTGCACAGGGAAGGTGTTATTTTCCGCTTACGGATTTGGAAAAAAATAACCTAACCCCCACTGACTTGCAGCAGGCCGCAAAATCGGCTATGTTTAGCCCCATCCAACAAAAATGGACTCAGTGGGGAAAAGATAATTTAACGCAAGCCGTTACCTATTACCGGGCCATTCCCAAAACGGCGTGGCGCATACGTGCTGCTGTGGCGTGGCCTATGTTGTGGACGGCCGATACATTTCATAAACTGGCCAATACACCTGATTTACTAAACCCGCAAAAACGCGTAAAAATCCCGCGTTCACAAATTTACAAAACCATGCTTTTAACACCTTTTATTTTGGCAAGCAACTCTTTATTTGAAAAATGGTTACATGCCAAATTAAAAAAATTGCCGTAATTACCCAAAAAAGATATACTGTACTGTACCCTTTTTGCCCCTATTGTTTGTACCCGCAAACGTAAAGGAGCCTGTTATGTTAGCACAATTTTCTCACTGGGTGGCCTTTGTAAACGACCACATCTTGGGGTATCTTCTCATTACCATGTTAATTGGTTGTGGCCTATACTTTACATTGGCCACACGCTTTGTACAGTTTGTGAATCTGCACGAATTGTGGATTTTACTTACCCGTAACGATAAAGCCATCTCCGATCAAGGGCACATTTCCCCTTTTCAGGCATTTGCCATTAGTACCGCCTCCCGCGTGGGAACCGGCAACATTGCCGGGGTAGCACTGGCCATTACCACCGGCGGACCGGGGGCCATATTTTGGATGTGGCTCATAGCCGTTTTGGGGGCTGCTTCCTCTTTTGCGGAAAGTACCTTGGCCCAAATTTACAAAGTAAAATCCGGCAATACCTTCCGCGGCGGGCCTGCCTACTATATCCGGGAAGGAATTAAAAACAAACCCCTTGCCATGGTCTTTTCCGTCATGCTGATTTTAACATTCCCCTTTGCGTTTAGTTCTGTGCAGGCCAACACCATTGCCCAGTCTTTACAGACTACTTTTCACATTACTCCCTTAACTACCGGGTTGGTATTGGCCGCCCTAACGGGGGTAATTATTTTTGGGGGCATACGGCGTATTGCTCATTTCTCGGCTGTTATTGTGCCTGTTTTTGCGTTGGCTTATATTGCCATTACGCTGGTGGTAATGCTACTGCATATTACCCAGTTGCCCCATGTGTTAGGTACGATTTTGTCGGATGCTTTTTCCGTTCAGAAAATAACTGCGGGGACGCTAGGGGCCACGGTTATGATTGGGGCACGGCGCGGATTATTTTCTAACGAGGCCGGCATGGGTTCTGCCCCTAATGCCGCCGCTACGGCACATACATCTCACCCGGTTAAACAAGGGTATGTGCAACTTTTTGGTGTATTTGTGGACACGCTACTCATTTGCAGTTGTACAGCATTTATTGTATTATTGGCAGATTACACCCAATTCCCCGGACTGGCGGGAATTTCCCTTACGCAGGCCTCTTTGGCTAATGAAATGGGAAGATTCGGTTATTATTTTGTATCGTTTAGTGTATTGTTATTTGCGTTTACGTCTATTATTGGTAATTATTATTACGGGCAATCCAACTTAGAATTTTGGAGCCGCCGTCGGCGGGTGATGGTTGTATTTCGCTTATTAGCCTGCGCGATGGTAGCCGTAGGGGCCGTGCTGGAACTTAATTTGGCTTGGGGTCTGGCCGATTTGTGCATGACATTGATGGCCCTTATTAACATTTACGCAATTTTGCGTCTTCGCAAACAAGTATGCGGGGCCTTGCAAGATTACCGGGCCCAAAAAGCACGCGGGGAAAACCCGGGGTTTCATGCTTCGTCCATCCCCCAAATCACCCAGAAGACTTGGTGGGAATAACCTGGTTATTCTTCTAGTTACCAACGATAATTTACGCAATTTAGATAAAATATAAAATTAGGCCTTGAAATTTTTCAAAAAAGTCTTATTATACTATTAACTATTAGTACTTGGGACAAGGGCTTATCCTTGGTTGCAGTTGGGCGTTCACAGCGTGGATGCCGATTGCATGAAGACCCGGAAAGGTTCCCTCCCTAGGAAATAGGAACATGGAGTCATAGTAATGACACGAATGAGCTAAACCCCCGAATTGGTACGCGGGGGTTTATTTTTGCCGCGTGGGAAACAGACGTAGCAGAGTTGCCTTTTAGCAGTATTCTTGTTACAATACAACTAATGAGGGTGTTTCGGTGGTGGGTCCTTTTATTGTGCATAGGTATGGCTTGGCCGGCCCAGGCGGGGGGAATGATGCGTTTTTGGCAGAAATCATTAACACGCGCATCTGCCGCCCAAGAAACACGGCTACAAGCCCTTATTACCCGCCAGTTAAACCGCAGTTCCTCTTTTTCTCCGGTCGTAGCACGGTTGGCCCAGCAAGATAGGTTGGCTTATTTTAACACGGCCCAATTTATGCCCTTTCAGGGGATGGCCACGCTTAGCGTGCCCACGGCAACAGCCCCCTTACAAGAGCCCGATGTCCTGTTTGCCGCCCAAAATGACAAAATAGCCTTCCCGTGGATGGATATTGTGGATAAAGATTTGCAATTTTTAACCACACACCAGGCCGAATTATTAAAAACCTTGCGCACGGCACGCATTGGTGCGGACGAAATTAACTACGCCGCCTTAATCCCGCCTCATGTGCGTAAAATTTACGTGGGAGAAGAACACCACCAGCCGGTTATTTATCACGCATTTGAGCAACTGGTATTACAGTATCAAAAAGCATACCCAAACCGTCCGTTAATTGTACTGACAGAATTTGTATCGGACCGGTTACTGCCTTGGCAAAAACCGGGCCGCCCGGTACACACACTAGAACTGCCCTTGCGGCAAAATAGTCATCAATTTGCATTCTTAAAAAATTTGATGCGTCAGCAAATACGTGTCATTGGGTTGGAAAATGTGGCCTATATCAAAGAACATGAAGCCCTCATTACTCCCGCGGAAACCCAAGCCCAATCCGTCTATGGTTTGCAAGAGCGTAACGCCCATTGGCGGCGCATTATTGATGAGGTAGCCGTGCAAAATCCACATGCTGTGCTATTTATTTACGCGGGTTCTATGCACACACATTACCGCGCGCCGTTTACGCTTAGCAACCCTTCTGATCAAAACTTTGTACTGCAGTTAGAAGTACATCAATTAGGCCCGGATATGCCGTTTGGATATGTAATGCAAAACTACCCGTTTGTACGCAGTGTGGAACAGGATGTTACGGTACTTTCTTGGCCACAGGCCGATACTGTTTTCCGTACACGTAGCGGATTTGATACCTGTTTGATTTTCCCACCAGCCGGAGTTGAACCATGAAAAAAAAACTGCTTGGTTTTCTTTGCGCGGGGCTGGCCATTTCTGCCTTTGCCGAGGTAAGTGTTATTTCCGTTTCTGACGAAGACAAACACACCAAGAAAGAAGATTTCTATCACACCTTTGAGTATTTCATTGAGGCACAAGGTAAACCGGGGGCCAAATGCCAGGCTACACGCATTGCCCCGCGTTGGTTCGCTACAGCCGCCCATTGTGTAAAAGAACAATGCGCGCAAGGGTGTACGTTACGGTTGGATTTATTGGAAACGCCTGTATCTGCCATGGTTCAAACTACCCATACTGCCAAACAGCCGGCCGTATTTGTACACCCCAACTACAAACCCGGCAAATTAGTGAAAGATGATTTTGCGCTCATCCGTTTAGATGTCAACCGTGCCCCTAAAGTTTATTACCGCCGCAGTACCCAACCAAACGCGCCGCATACGGCTCTTTCACAAGCGCAGTTTGAAAATTGGTTAAACAAAAACCGCCGCGCCAAAAGTGCTTACCGCCACGCACTCAGCCCCACCCTGCCGCCGGTTGCCGTGTTTGATAACGGCAATTATGTATTGGATAGAAACATGTCCGTCATTTCCATTTTTGGCGGCAAACGTACGGTACAAACGGACCCCAACCCCGTGTATTATGTAAAAGAGTTAGGGTATGCCTACACCCAAAATTTTGGCATTAAAAAAGGCATGAGTGGCTCAGGCGTGATGACAAACACGGGCGAACTTATCGGTATTATTGCCGCCTATGTGGAAGGGGATTTATACCGCGGCAAGAAGAAAGTTCGCCATGATGATTTTTTTGTATTTCCCGTATTTAACGAACAGTTGGTTTCTTTTATGCGCGAAGTAATGGGCAGTGATTTTAACAAAGTGGAACTAAAAGATGCTTATCCGTATTTGGTGCGTAAGACGCGTAAGGATTTTACCCCCATTTTAACGATTATGAAAGGAAAATAAAATCAGTCCAGCACTTCTTTGATAATCCGTTCCGCCTGGCGGTCCATTTCGGCACGGTCCTTGGGGTTGTGGTCATCCATGCCCGATAAGTGTAGCGCACCGTGCGTAACATACATCAGCATTTCTTGTAGAATGGTGTGGCCGAATTGCTTGGCATTTTTGCGTGCCACCGGATAGCAGACAAAAATATCCCCAAACCCCCACGCCTCGCCGGGTATTTGCACGGGCGGGCGCGGATTATGAAATGAAATTACATCTGTAACATAGTGGTGGTTTAAGTATTGTTTATTGACGCGTAAAATTTCTTTTTCGTCCACAAAAACCACATTTACCTCTATATGTTGGCGGGCCAATTTTTTAAGGCCCTTTTCCAATGCGAGTTTGTAACGCCCGGTGCAACGCAGGTACTTTGGAACAGCGGTGTTATAAAAAATATGTGCTTGCATATACGGCCCGGGCTTTTGTTAAAACTTATTTTTTCCGCGCGGGATTACAATAATACCCGACGGGTCAATATAGTATTTTTGGGAGTCTTTTTCCAAGTCCAGCCCAATGGTTTGTTTGGGGGCAATGGTATTAAAGCGGTCCATAATTACTTTCTTTAATTTGCAACCGGCTTTAATTTCACAATTATCCATAATTACGCAGCCTTCCAATTCGGCCCCTTCACCAATAACCACGCTATCACTAATCACACAATTTTTGATTTTAGCCTTGGGGTTAATGACGCACCCGTCCCCGATTAGCGAATTGGTAATACTGCCCCCCAATAACTTAGTAGGCGGCACGCGGTTTAAGGTGGTGTTAATGGGCCACTTGGGGTTATTCAAATCCAGTTTGGGGCTATCGCCCAGTAAGTCCATGTGGGTTTGCCAGAAGGATTCAATCGTGCCCACATCACGCCAGTAGCCGGGCTCTTCATACGGTTTGGCACCGGGTAATTTTTGGCTCTGGAAATTATACGCGTAGGTACGGTAATCCGTCAGAATTTTGGGTAAAATGTGTTTGCCAAAATCCAAGGCGGGGGTATCGGCAAAACGTTTTTGCAATACTTGCAATAAGGTATCTGTATTAAAAATATAATTGCCCATGGAGGCATACGCACACTTGGGGTTGCCCGGAATGGGGGCAGGGTGGGCCGGTTTTTCGTCAAAGCGGATAATACGCCCCTTGTCATCCGTGCCCAATACGCCAAACGCCGTGGCGGCCGCCAGGGGAACTGTGTTGGCGGCTACCGTTACGTCTGCCTTGTTTTTAACGTGGAAATCAATCATTTGCCGCACATCCATGCGGTAAATATGGTCAGCCCCAAAAATGGCCACCAAGTCCGGCGCGAAATCTTTTACCAAATTGATGTTTTGGCGCACACTATCGGCCGTACCGCGGTACCAAATTTCCCCCAAACGCATTTGCGGCGGTACGCAAGTTAAGAAATGGTCTGACACAATCCCTTCCGTGCGCCACGTCGTACGCAAGTATTCAATTAAACTTTGCGACAAATATTGCACCAACACATACGACGAAAAAATGCCTGAATTTACAAAGTTGGACAATACAAAATCCACAATGCGGTATTTCCCGCCGAATGGTACAGACGGTTTGGAACGGTCTTTGGTAAGCGGGTAGAGGCGTTCGCCCTTGCCGCCAGCCATTACAATGCCAAGTACTCTCATCCTATTACCCTTGCTATAAACTACGGCGCGCCCAGCGGGAGTTGCTTGTTTAACGATTCAAACGCTTCCCAAGCCCAGGGCATTTTTTCTTGCACAATTTTGGCAATCACATCCGCATATACGCGGATTTCGTACTGGGCGTGTGCATCCGTACGTAAACATAAAAAGTTAAATAAACTTCGTGCGTTTACACTCCAATAAAATTGTGTGTATTGGCACACAGGCAACACGCCGCGGGCCATTTCGCGCGCCACACCGGCTTCAATGAGTTTGTGGTAGGCCGCATACGAGGCTTCAATGCTTTGTTCGTAAATTTGATGCAAAGCGGCTTGATCCAGGCTGGAGGTTGCCACGGAGCCTTGTTTATTTTTAGTATCTTGCCCACGGAAAGTGGCGGGAATGTAAAACTCGTCTTTCACTTCGGTATAGCGGGCACTTACTTCATTATAGGAACCCCAACGGTGGCGCATCCATTGGCGCGCCACATAAATGGGGCAACAAATATGAAATTGAAAATAACAATGTTCAAACGGGGTGTGATGGGCGTGTTCCATAAGATATTTAATCAGGCGTTTATCCTGTTCCGGCCCTTTAGAAACCGCCCCAAACGATACACGCGCCGCTTGTACGGCCCGGTCATCCCCGCCCATAAAATCAATCAGGCGGACAAATCCTTTATCAAGTACATCAATTTTTTCAGTTGATTGTGCCACAGTATTTCTCCTACATTATTTTAAAATTTCTACCACCGTACTGGTGCCGTTGGGCAGGACCTCGGCGGTTAAAATGGCTGTATCCGTACAGGCCGTGTCATATAATACGCCGTCTAATTCGGTTGTATCGGTTATTTGCAAACGGCCTTTTTCATACGTCAGAAAATGAACTTTCCCAGCCTGGTATTGTCCAAACGTTTCGGACAACAACCCCAGTTTGGTGCCGTTTTCTACCGCGGCCAGGGTGGCCCGGCCCGGCTGTCCAAACACTTGCACAGACGGGTAAAATTTGAGTATTTCTTGTTTGTATTGTACACGCAATGGGGTAGAGCCAAACAAATCTTTGCTTTCGGCCGTTTTCCCATTGTTTAAGGATAGGCGCAATCTACCGTTGGCGGCCGTGGCAATGAGGTTATTTTCTCCGGCCGTTTCCACCGGATACAAGTTAAGGCCTTCCAACCAGTTATGTTTGGTATTAAAAGTGGCCGCGCTGGCCACATATTTGCCTTTTTCAAAAACTATTTCGCGCGCATTACCGGGGGTATTGCCCAGTACAAACGGGCGCTGTGCCCAGATTTTTTTATCCTTACCACACCCTAATTCTTTGACGTAAAACGGTAACGTGGCAATGTGCGTAAGTTGCCCGTTGGTATTTTCCAATACCAGTGTGCTAATCTGGTTGCGCCGCGCATCAAACACGGCTACAAAAATTTGTGCCAGCCCTTCCTTAACCGGGGCGGCAGAAATAGCCAATCCCTTTTTCCCGGACGGTAATTCAAATGATACCCGTGGTTGCAACGTTTCTTTTTCCCCGCGGGCATAAACCATAATTTGATTGTTATCCGCCAAAGTTACTATGTTTTGTGCCTGGGGGGCAGTAACGTCGGCCTGCGTTACACTAATGATGTTCTGCTCCAGCGGCTGATAGGTAACTTTTTTGCGGATATTTAACGGCGTTTGATTTTCTTTTGCGGGGGCGGCAACCGGGGCAGAAACTTCTTCCCATACGGCTTGTTTTCCTACCGTAACGCCAGTTATGTTTTTCAGTTCGCCCACGGCGTAAAGGGGTTGCACTTCGGTAATGGTTCCTATATCCGAGTACTTATACATCAGTCCCAAATTTTTACCGGTTTGGGGATTTGTCAACGTTTCCGACGATACAATCACCTTAAACGTACTGCCTTTTACGGGGGCGGTTTTCTCGTCAGAAATATCCAAATAAACTTTGTTCCCGTCTATACGCACCACACTCAGTTGTGCAAACACAGGCAAAGATAACACCAGGGCACACAGCCCGCATAACCATTTTTTCATATAATAATTGTATAACATTTTTTGACGGGAGAACACAAATGAAAAATAACTTTGCCGATTTAGTAGAAACTTTTGCCATTTTACGCGGCCCGAACGGTTGCCCGTGGGATAAAAAACAAACCCACGAGAGTTTGATTAAAAATATGCGCGAAGAGAGCGAAGAACTAATTGCCGCTATTGAGAAAAAAGACGCCGCCAATATGAAAGAAGAATTAGGAGACGTGTTGTTGCAGGTTCTTTTACACGCCCAAATTGCCAAGGAAGAGGGCCTTTTTACCATTGATGATGTAATACAAGGACTGTATGACAAATTACATTACCGCCACCCGCATGTGTTTGGGAACGTAAAAGCAAAAAGCCCGGAGGAGGCCTTGGCGGTGTGGAAAGAGATGAAACGTAAAAGCCGGGGGAACTGATTTCTATAAAATGGGCTGGTTTTTGCCAGCCTTTTTTATTATACTATAGGTACAATTTTATCCTGTTTTTGGAAGCGTTTAAGAAACGCAAGCCGCAAGGCGTTGAAGAGTCCAAGAGCAGTCGTTTCAGGCGCAACGGAAAGGAACTTATAATCCCTTTTTGTTGTGCCGAATGTTTATCATTTGTATGGTAAACTACGGCTGTTATTTTTGGGTTACTCTTCAAGCCCGGGCATACCAGCCGTTTTTGCATGCGTTTCCTGGGACGGATAAGTTGGAAATTAAAACAAGAGGTAAACGTATGAACAAAAGATATACCCGGCGGGGTTTCACGCTTATAGAGTTGCTGGTAGTTGTGCTCATCATTGGCATTTTAGCCGCGGTGGCATTGCCGCAGTATAACAAAGCAGTGTTAAAAAGCCGAATGACCCAAGTAGTGTTATTCCAACGAAATGCAGTGCAAGCATTAAAAAAATGGATGTTAGAAAATAATAACATACCCCGCAATGTCTCTTTTCTGGGGCCTAATGCTACTCATTCGTTAGATGTGGACCTAACAAACGGGATGGTGTGTACAGGAACTACTTGTAAAGATAAATACTTTATCTATGAAGTAAATATAGAAAGCGGTATTGGTGTTAGTAGAATAAAAAGTTTAAATTGGGAACTGGGGAGCAAAGGATTTGAAATACTCGATGAAGAAATTTACAATGAAACGACTATACCTATGAGAGAGTGTATTTATGAAGATATAGCATCCAAAGAAATATGTGAAAGTTTACATAACTTGGATAGTCGGTATAGTGTCAACAATGGTATAGGTCGCTAATTCTATATCTATACAATGTGCTAAATGCCCTTTTTCTATATCCCGCACAAAGACCTTGCGGGATGACGAGAAAAAGGGCATCGTTATACTATTGGCGTGTCTGTTACTTAAAACTCCACGCGTTGCCCATGGTGTTTTCTATATATTCCAACAGCCCCTTGTGTAGCAAGATCCGTTTGCTGGTACGGATACGGTGGATTTTAGTGGGGTCTTCTTTTGAGGGTACTTCCAAAAACACCACGGTGGTACCTTTGGTCATATCCAAATAATGCTTGAGTTTTTCCAGCCCAAACTTGGGGTATCCCGCCGGGATGCGGATGGTAAACTCGTCCGCGGCCGAGGCTATCAGTTCGGTAATGTCGCTCACGTCTTTTAAGTTTAGTTCCACGCGTGCGCTTTCATCATCTACCTTAATATCTCCGGTAAAGTTCAAAATGGCGTTAGGGGCCAGTTTGTCGGCCAGTTCGCTATATACTTTGGCAAAACAGTTTACAGCCAAAGAGCCGGTGCAGTCTTCTATTACAAATTGGCACCATTCTTTTTTCTCTTTGTTTTGGCGTTTTTTAAATAGCGTGATAATGCCTAGCACATTTAAGCGGCCGCTGGCCTTTCCGTCTAAAATATCACTAATAGGCGTACAATGTAACCGTTCCAAATTATGTTGGTATTTGGCCATGGGGTGCCCGCTAAAAAACAGCCCCAACACTTCTTTTTCATAAAATAGCATTTCCTTTTGTGTAAGCGGACGGGCCTTTACAGGCTCGGGCTTTTTCACACTTAGCACGCTGGAAAAGTCATCCCCAAACAAGTTACCCATGTTATTTTCTTTTTCTTTGGCTACCAGGTGGGCCACATCTACGGCGTTATCAATGTTGGCCAATATATTGGCGCGCGTGATTTTGGGGTCCTGCCCGGGGTAGAGGCTATCCAAGGCGCCGGCTTTGGCTAAACTTTCAATCGTTTTTTTGTTAGCCTGAAATAAATCAATGCGGCTACACAAATCATCCAGCGACGTATATGGCCCGTCTTTTTCACGTTCTTTGACAATAGAAACACACCCTTCTGTACCGGCGTTTTTAATGGCCTCCAGCGCGTAGCGGATGTATTCTTTATCCCCTACTTTTTCTACCGAAAATTCCGGCTGGGACTTATTCACATCCGGCGGCAACGTGTCAAACCCCATTTTGCGGGCTTCTTCCAAATACGTTACAATTTTATTTTCTTTATCGTCAGCACCAATGGCGTTGTGGCCAATTTCGTTGGTGAGCGCGGCGCACATAAACTCAATGGGATAGTTGGCTTTTAAATAGGCCGTTTGGTACGTAACCAGCGCGTAAGCGTACGAGTGGGATTTGTTAAACCCGTATCCGGCAAACGCTTTCATCTGTTCGTAAATATGAGTGGCTGTTTTTTCGGAGATTTTGTTTTTGGCACACCCTTCTACAAATTTTTTGCCGAACTTTTCCATGACGTCCAGTTTCTTTTTGCCCATGGCCTTACGCAGAGTGTCGGCCTCGCCGGGGGTAAAGCCGCCCAAGAGTTTAGAAATCTGCATGATTTGTTCCTGGTACACCATACACCCGTATGTATCTTTTAATACTTCAGCCAAAAGCGGGGTTTCGTATGTGATTTTTTCCTGCCCGTTTTTACGGCGTACAAACATATCCATCATGCCCGATTCCATGGGCCCCGGGCGGTACAACGCCACCAGGGCGGACAAATCACTAAATTCGCTGGGCTGGATTTTTTTAATAAGGTCGCGCATACCGCCGCTTTCTAACTGGAAAATTCCCAGTGTCTTGCAAGCGGATAGCATATCATAGGTTTTTTTATCATCCAGCGGGATTTGGTTGATGTCAAAATCCGGGTTGTGGCGGGCACGCACCATTTTTTCGGCATTATCAATAACGGTAAGGGTACGCAAGCCCAAAAAGTCCATTTTTAACAACCCCAGATTAGAGCACGGTTCCCCTTCAAACTGCGTGGTAATGGATTCCTTGGCCCCACGTGCCAACGGCACGTATTCGCTTACCGGGTCGCGCGTGATAAGCACCCCGGCGGCATGAATGCCTGTGTGGCGTTTGAGGCCTTCCAACTTGCGGGCCATTTCATAGAGTTTTTTGGCTTGCGGATTGGTTTCTACCGCGTTTTTAAGTTCGTTAATTTCCAGGGCTTTTTCCAACGTCATTTTAGGGTCGTTGGGAATCATCTTAGTCAAACGGTTGGCTTCGGCCAGAGGTACGTCCATAGCACGGGCCACGTCTTTTAACACCAGTTTGGCCTTCATGGTACCAAACGTGATAATCTGCGACACCCGGTCCGCCCCGTATTTCCCGCGCACATAGTCAATTACACGTTCGCGCCCAGCGTCGGACATATCAATATCCAAATCAGGCATGCTGACGCGGTCCGGGTTTAAAAAGCGTTCAAAAAGCAGTTTGTTGACAATCGGGTCAATGCGGGTAATATCCATACTATACGCCACGAGCGACCCCGCCCCGGAACCCCGCCCCGGGCCTATGGGGATACCGTTCGCGCGGGCCCAGTTGATAAAATCGCTCACAATTAAAAAGTAGCAGTCAAAGCCCATGGTAATAATGACGTCAAACTCATACTCTAACTGCTTCCAATAATGGTCCGGCACGTTACCGTGCATTTTCTTGACAAGCCCTTTGCGGCAGATATCCTTAAAATACTCGGCCGAGTTGGCAAACTGCGGCGGAATGTCAAATTTGGGTAAAATAAACCCATGTTTAGGGAATTCCAAATTGCATTTTTCGGCAATGGCCAGCGTGTTGGAACATGCCTCGGGCGTGTGGGCAAACAAGGCGCACATCTCTTCCGGCGATTTAAAATATAACTCGTGCGACATTTTCATGCGGCGCGGGTCATTCAAAGTTTTATTGGTGGCAATACAGACGTGTACATCGTGCGCTTCCCAGTCTTCTTTTTTTTCGTAGTGGCAGTCATTGGTGGCTACCAGCGGGATGCCGGTACGCTTGGCCACGTCTTTTAAAAGCGGGAGAGATTCTATTTCCTCGCGGATGCCGTGATCCATCAGTTCAATATAATAATTGCCTTTGCCAAAAATATCTTCATACTGCTTGGCAAACGCACAGGCTTTTTCAAACCCATCCACACTGCGTACATATTGGGATAGTAACCCTTTTAGACAGCCGGACAAACACAAAAGACCTCCGGCATGTTTGGCCAGTAACTCCGTATCTACGCGCGGATGATAGTAAAAACCGTCCACCCACGCCAGGGAATTTAACTTCATTAAATTTTGGTAGCCTTCATAATCGCGCGCCAACAAGGTAAGGTGGCCGGTAAGGGATTTATCCTTCACATTGTATTTGCCTTCGGTAACGTAAAACTCACATCCCACCAAAGGTTTTAGGCCCACCCCGCGGGCAGAATCGTAAAAATCCAGCGCACCGTACATATTTCCGTGGTCTGTAAGGCCCATGGCCTTAATGCCTTGTTCCGCCAGGCCTTTTAAAAATTTAGAAGGCTTGTGGTTTTCAGAAATACGGAGCATGCCGTCCAGCAAGGAATAATCACTGTGGTTGTGAAGTTGTACAAATTCTGCCATAAGGGAACCAAAAATTATAAGATGTTTCTATGAAACATTATAGTAAATTAAAAGAAACGCGCATTTCTTCGCGTACGATTTTTAAAGGTGTGTTAGGGGTTAAATTAGATACCGTGCGCCTGGTAAACGGGCACACGGCTACCCGCCTGTATTTTGACCACAAAGGGGCCAGCGGCATACTGCCCGTAGAAGGGAACGCTGTCTATTTGGTACAACAATACCGATACCCGGTAGGTAAGGTAACATGGGAAATCCCGGCCGGCAAGCGCGAAACGGGCCAAACCTTTTTAACCTGTGCGCGCGCCGAACTCAAACAAGAAACCGGCATGACGGCTAAAAGTCTAAAGCATGTGCTGATGTTTCATCCGTCTAATGCATTTTCTAACGAGGAACTACACCTCTATGTGGCCACAGGGTTAAAACGCGGCAAAGATTGCCCGGATGAAGATGAATTTATTAATCTCAAAAAATTCCCCTTTTCCCAAGCGTACAAAATGATAGAAAAAGGGGAAATTTGTGATGCCAAGACGATTATTATGCTACAGTGGTGGAAGTTGCATAAATAAGAGCAGGCCTCCTCTGTTCAATGGGGTAGTGAAAATACAAAGGCGTGCCCATTGTGATGGTTGTAAGTTCCGCCCATTATTTTTCTACAATATTTTCCATCGGCACTTGCGTCCGCGTAGGGAGCAGTTACACTGTTCTCATATTCCTGGCAAAAAATTTCATCTAACCTATTTGAATACACATAACTATTGTAGTACATAAACCCTGTTCCCTTATAAGGGCCGGAAATACGCCCTATGGAAATGCCAACGGATTTGGCAGAACCCTCGTTCGTATCTTTCATTAAATCCATACTCCAATCCTCATTAGAACGAGTGTCTTGCGCACCAGTTCGTAGAGGAGTGTTTCCTGTCCACGGGATCTCTACATCCAACTCATCCAACGAAGTTGGCCAGTCTCCATTAGCCAAATAATAAACTTTCGTAGCGGCCACCACAGATTTAAACAAAGCTAGTGCCTCAGAGGCCCGGCTTTTTTCTACGGCTTTTTGATATTGTGGCAGTGCTACCGCCGCCAAAATACCGATAATCAGCACCACGATCAATAGTTCAATGAGCGTAAACCCGCGGGTCGTTTCCCTCGCCCCTTGAGGGAGAGGGTGGCCAAAGGCCGGGTGAGGGGGAAGTGCAACCTTTTTGTTACACTCTACAGTGTACATATTTCCTTTCGTTTCCCCCTCATCTGTCCTGCGGACACCTTCCCCCTCCAGGGGGGAAGTAAACAACGTATTCTTCCCTGTATAAAATACTTCGTGCGTTTGTCCCCACCGGGTGTTTTGTTTATCCATTCTGTTTTCCTTTTTGTGTACGGCCTGCCGAGCCCAAACAAAAACGGCTACTTTGTTTGAGCTAATGCAAGTAACCCAATACAAAACAGCCGTAGTTGCCACTAAAAGCGACAAACATTCGGCACAGAACAACGGGGTTATAAGGCCCGTCATTATGTGCCTTTACTGGCTATTTTTGGACTTGCATTATGCCTTTAGTTTCCTAAAAGCTCTTTGTGCCCCGTAGGCACAATTCCAAAAACGTATTCAAATTGTATCTACATTATAACAAAAATGAGAAAGTATGTTCCTATAGTCGGGCCAGAAAATAAATGCTATGATATGAGTATGACGAGAAAAATCATACTCATATCTATTTTCTGTTTATTAGCCACGGGGGTGTTTGCTATGCCAAATATGTTTAATCAAGACGGGGTCCTTCATTTTGATTATAAAACCGAGGACCTGGCCCCTACGGAAAAGGCCGCCCGCGCCCAACTGGAAAAAGACCTGGCCGATTTAATTGCCATCCCCGCTAGTGAGCGTACCTTTGAAAACACTATTTTGGGGTATGAAAAAGCCTTTGATAAATACGGCGATGCCCTAGGGATGAGTGGGTTTTTATCTTACGTTTCTACCGATAAAAATTTCCGCGATGCCATGACTGCCCTGCAACTGCAAACCAGCCAATACATGGTGGACGTAGCCACCCGGCGCGACGTTTACAAAGCCATTAAAGAATATACCGACACCAACCCAAAACTGGGCCCGGTAGAGGCTAAACTGGTTAAGGAAATGCTTATTGGATTTAAGCATAGTGGCATGGACCTCAATGACGAGGATTTGGAAAAATTCAAAGCATTAAATAAAGAAAAAGCCCAATACATTATTGAATTTGATAAAAACATCCAAGAATACAAGGACCCGCTGGCAGTTACAAAAGAACAATTGGCCGGATTGGGGGAAGATTATATTGGCAAATTAGAAAAAACCGAAGACGGCAAGTATTTGGTTACGCTGGACTACCCGGACGTCATCCCCTTTATGCAAAACGCCGAGGATGAAGAAGCCCGCAAAGCCTTGGAATATAAGTATAACCGCCGCGGTGGCGAGAAAAACGTAGAACTACTGGAAAAGACCCTTACGCTTCGCCGCCAAATTGCCCACCTGTTAGGTTACCCAACCCATGCCGATTTAAAATTGGAAGACCGCATGGCCAAGAACCCGCAAACGGTATTTAAATTTTTAAAAGATTTGCAGAAAAAACTAAAACCCCTGGGCAAGGCTGAAGACAAACAAATGCTGTCTTATAAAAACGAAAAGTCCGGTCAGAAATCCCGCACGGTTTACCCGTGGGAAAGTGCCTACTGGTCTAACAAATACCGCAAGGAACATTTGCAACTGGATAGTGAACAAATTAAAGAATATTTTCCTTCCCAGGTAGTTATTGACGGGATGTTAAATTTATTTGGTAATTTGTTTGGCATTGTGTTTGAACCCGTCAACATCCCCACCTGGCACCCGGATGTAAGAGCATTTTTAATTAAAGACAAACAAACCGCGGCCCCCGTGGCATACTTTTACATGGACTTATACCCGCGCGAAGGTAAATACAAACATGCCGCCTGTTTTGATTTAGTGGAAGGGTTTGAGAAAGAAGACGGCACCTACCAAATGCCTTTTGTGGCTATTGTAGCCAATATGAATAAACCCTCGCAAGAGACGCCCTCTTTACTCAAACATAGCGAAGTGGAAACGCTGTTTCATGAATTTGGGCATGTACTGCACAATGCACTTACCAAATCCAAATACAAAGCGTTTTCCGGTACGTCCGTCAGTTGGGACTTTGTAGAAGCCCCCAGCCAACTCTTAGAACGCTGGGCGTGGGACCCGGTAGTACTAAAAAAAATCAGCAAACATTACAAAACCGGCGAACCGTTACCGGATGATTTAATTACCCGTATGTTGGCCGCCAAAAATTTTGGCAACGGCGGGTTTTATCTGCGCCAAAACTTTTTTGCCCAGTATGATATGACCCTGCACACTGCTGACAAAACGCCCGACAGTACCCAACTGTATTTTGATTTAAGTAAAAAAATCCGCGGCGGAACCTTAACCAAGAACACCATCCCTCAAGCCTCATTCGGGCACATTATGGGCGGGTATGATGCCGGATATTACGGATATTTATGGTCTGAAGTGATTGCTGAGGATTTCTTTAGCCAATTTAAAAAATACGGTATCTTTAACCCTGAAATTGGCCTAAAATACCGCCGGGAAATTTTAGAAAAAGGCGGTACGGAAGACGAAACCCAATTAGTGGAAAACTTTTTAGGCCGGCCGGTGCAACACGAACCGTTCCTGCATGCCATTGGGTTGGAGGGGAAATGAAGGTTATCATTGGAATTGATGTAGGCGGATCCACCACCAAAATTGTAGGCTACACAGACAAAGCCCGTTTGTTAGGCCGGCTGAAAGTGGAAGCGGCTGACCCGCAAACCTCTGCTTACGGGGCATTTGGTAAGTTTATTAGTGAATATAACCTTTCGTTGCAAAATATTCAACAGATTATTGTAACCGGGGTCGGCTCGGCCTTACTGCAAAAAAACATTTACGGCATTCCCACTTGTGCGGTGGATGAATTTGAAGCCATCGGCTTAGGGGGACTAATGCTTTCGCACAAAAAAGAAGCCCTCATTGTAAGTATGGGAACGGGTACGGCCTTTGTACGCGCCGGCCAAAAAGGCATTTTTCACATTGGTGGTTCCGGTGTGGGCGGCGGCACCGTAGTAGGACTGTGCAGTAAATTATGCGGGGTCAAATCGTTCCGGTCTATTGTGCAATTAGCCCAGCAGGGTAAATTACATAAAGTAGATTTAAACATTGGAGATATTTCTCCCCATGCTATCTCCCACTTATCCAAAGATATTACCGCCTCTAACTTTGGCAAAATGGAAGACGGCTTTAGCGCGGCAGATCTAGCCGCCGGGGTGCTCAATATGGTATTTCAAACCATTGGTATGCTGGCCGTTTTTGCCTGCCGTAACGAAGGCATGAAAGATGTGGTGCTTACGGGAACCTTATCCCAGGTACCGCATGCAAGTGCGGTATTTAAACTGTTGCACAAAATGCACGGTGTAAATTTTATCCTGCCCAAGGAAGCCCTTTATGCAACGGCTACCGGGGCGGCACTATCCTATTTGCAAACCAGGAAGAAAAAATGAAACGCAATGTAAACCAGGCGTATAAAAAATCCAGTTTCGGCCCGGCATTTTTCTTTTTAAAACGCCGCCAACGCTTGGCTTTAGCCCATTACTATGCGTTTTGCCGTTTGGCAGATGATATTGCCGACGAACCGCAAGAAAACCCCAAACAGGCACTTAAAGATTTAGAGCATGAAATTGCCTATGTGTACTTAGGGGCTCCGCAAACACAGTTGGGGTGGGATTTACTACAAGACATCCAACAGTTTCACCTGCCTAAAGACCGTTTTACCCTGCTTTTGGAAGCCATGGAGGCAGATTTACAAGGCAAAACATACACTCCCACAAGCCAGGATAATCTGTTTGAAAAAGTAGATTGGTACATTTACCGGGTAGCCGTAATTGTAGGCAAAGCCACACTGGATATATTGGGGTTACACGGACCACAAGCAGATGAACTGGCCCAGGCATTGGGCACAGCGGTGCAACTTACCAATATCGTGCGAGACGTATATGAAGACGCCCAATTAGGCCGTGTATATGTGCCGTGTAAACTGACCGCCTCTGAGATTTTGCACGTCCGGCAACAACATATCTTGGCGTCTGCCTCATTAGAACAGGCCGCCACACGCGGGGAATTAAATGCCGTACGGGGGTTACTCCTCAAACAAGCCTTGTTGCAATGTACGAACCGGGCACAGGAAAACTACCGCTATGCTTTTGCGTTAATGGATGAATTTTGGCCGGTAACTATCTTACCGTGCCGGGTAATGGGGTATGTTTATCAAAAAAATCTTGCTAAAATAGAAGAAACGGCTTTTGCATTTACAAAACCGGTCAAACTAACAAAACGGGAAAAATTACAAGCGGTAAGTTATGCACTTTTCAAGACATTATTTTAATCTGTTTTTAGGGGTGGCGTGTGTAGGCATTGTTCCTCATGCCCTGGGGGCTACACAAACCCTGGCAACTTGTTTAGAGGAAGGCAAAACTTATTACGCAAGCCGTCAGTTACCCCAAGCCCAACACACATTTGAACGTTGCCTGCAACTGGATGACAAAAATGCGGAAACCTATTTGTCTCTGGCCGGGGTATTGCTTACCCAAAACAATTTATCTGCTGCCCAAACCCATTTTGAAAATGCCCTTAAATATATGCCCCGCACCAGCCCGTATTGGTCTTATACGTATTCTATGCTGGGGGATATTGCCCTCAAACAAAAAAACCACAAACAAGCCCTGGCTATGTATGGAAAGTCATTGGAATACAACCGGGCCAATGTAAACTCCTTAATCGGAAAAGGGGTTATCTTAGAAACGCAAGGGAACAAACAGGGGGCCGCCGAAATGTACCGTGCCGCCGTTGCGGTAGAACCGCTTAACTTGATTGCCCGCCAGCGGCTTATTTCACTGGAACCGGACTATTTTACAGATGAAGAAATGCTTACGGCCTTGAAACAACGCTATGCCATCAAGCCGGAAACCACACAACTCACGTCCCAACACAGGGAGTTGTTTACAAAAATCCACCGGGCCGAACAACGCCGCGGGATTGATTATTTAAAAAACAAATATGGCCGCCACACGCAAGATTTTATTGTTACCCTTAACAAAGGAACTGATTTTGAACGCGAAATGCTAACCTTGCAGGGCTTTAACACGTTAGAAAAAAATATGGGGCAGGATGCCGTAACCGTATTTGGCAAACACCATGTTCCGGTACAGATGATTTTTGACTTGCGCGACAAACACGGCAACCCCGTGTTTACCCCGCAAAGTACCCTTACAGAAGAAGGATTTTACGTCTATACCCAGGCCCTGGCCGGGAAAAAGGAGTACCTGTTACCCAATCAGCCCGTTCCGCTAACTCAAAACCAACAAAAAAAGGCCGATGCCCGGGCCCGGCAATTAGAACAAAAAGGATATATAGAAATTTCCCGCTCGGAATTAAAAATGCTGGAAACCGAAACACTCTGTTCCGAAGAAACTCTCAAGGACAAGTTGGGGGTATATTACTTGCCGGTAGCCAAAAAGCAATGGCGTTATTTCGTGCTGACAAAAGATGAGGATGCCTTAAAGACTATTGCGTATTTTTATGTGATGACTGCCCGCAAAAAACGCCATCCTAACATAGAGGTTCCTTCTAACGAACTGGTATCCTATTACAGTTATTACGGTTATACGGTTTGCTTATCTGACGGGAATTTGACATTGCCGTCTAACAATGAAACGGCCAAGTAGGTCTTTTTGTTACATCAATCTGGGCCCTTTTTCCCTTGTGTGCCGGGGCTAAAAACATTATAGTAAAAGTATGCGGATCCTTCTTCTGTTGGCTTTAACCGGTTTATGGATGGGTGCAACAAGCCCACTCTATGCCCAACCCTTTGCACGCGCCGGTAGAGCCCTTTCCCAATTAGACCGGGCCATACTGCAAGCGGCCAAAAGGCCGGATATCCGTTTGTCCGTGGCACGTCTGGATCATGCCATTTTGCTGGATTATCCTAAAAATAAGCGCCCGCACTCTACGGCGTTTTTATTTCAGACGACCTACAACGGCCAACCGGAAATTTGGGCCGCCACGGCGGGGCATACCGCCCAATTAGGGGAGCAATTATTACTCACTTTTTACAACGGCAAAAAAGAAATCCCGGTAGAAGGGACCCTTGTACAACAGGGGCCGGCACTACTCTCAGACGCGGCATTGATTCAACTCAAACAACCTTTGCCCCCTGGTTTACAACCCTTTGTACTGGCCGAAACAACTAACCCGCAAGAAAAATTAACCACTTGGGGCTACGCCTCAAATAAACTTTACCATATTGATAACTTAACCTTTGAGAAAGACAATACGCGCTTTATCCGTACGGACTTTCCCGCTTCCCAAAAAAAACGTGCCGGTCTATGCGGCGGACCGCTGCTAAACCCACAAGGGGAGGTGCTGGGCATTCACTGCGGCAGTTCGTTAGATAATAAATCATACGCCGCCAATATCCGCATTATTCCTTATCTCCTTGAGGCCTATCATGAGGGCACAGTCAATATCCCCCTCTTGGCACATCATCTTGTTTTTGGCAAGATTCACATTGAAGAACGTATTTTGTACATTCAAACAGAATCGGAAGAAGGCACTGTACTTAACAAAGAAGAAATTTACGACCA
Source organism: Elusimicrobiaceae bacterium (assembly GCA_045606825.1). Taxonomy (GTDB): domain Bacteria; phylum Elusimicrobiota; class Elusimicrobia; order Elusimicrobiales; family Elusimicrobiaceae; genus Avelusimicrobium. The sequence continues at coordinate 177,405 of JAZUSQ010000021.1, read as the reverse complement.
ACTTCCGCAATCTCTTATTTTGACCCTTTACCAAGACCCGGAAGTCCGCTTTATTAAATTTGTGTTAGGTTCCTACTTATACGATAATCCTTCCTACCGTGTACTTGTATATGATAAAAAAAATAAAACCACTTTTTTTGAAAAGCCTCATTCTTTGTGGTAGTTTAGTAAGCATACAATGCCTACTGCCTTGCATTGCGTGCGCGCAAAAAATTCCTGCCGTCCGGTTGGACCGCGCGGTTTACCGCATCCAACAAATTGCCACTCTTTCTAAGCAAGCCAATCACTCATTTTCCAAACGGCTCCAGTACCTATGGCAACCGGTAAACTGGGCACCCGTTTCTGCTATTACAAACCATTTCCCGGATGCACAAAGCCATGCTGTTTTTCAAGTGCAACAGACCCCTTTTGCCCGCAGTACGGCCTCTGCCTTTGCCCTGGATATAGAAGGCCAAGTGTGGGGAGTTACGGCCGCACACGTAATGCGTAATATAGAACGCGACCCTTACGTAAAAGTACAAAACGGATATGGGAAATGGGTCTTCTTCCCCATTACCGCCTGGTACAGCGGGAACCCCCATAACGCGGATGTGGCTATTTTTCAAATTCCTCCCCAGGCGTTGCCGTTTATCCAAATATTAAAACCGGCCCCTTATTTACCCCAAGCAAAAACTCCTTTGCAATTACAGGGATATGTAAAAGGCAATGCCCTCATGGTCCAAGAGCCTGTCTTATTTGCTGGCCCGCGTGGCATTTTTTTATTAGACCAAACCCACCGGGAAATGACCGGCTTTTGCGGTTCTCCGTGGTTAGAAAACGGCCGGGTCATAGGGGTTTCTATGGGGTATACCTCTCAATCAGATATCCTTAAAACGGCATGGTTTGAAGTGCTCAGAAAGCGGGTACAAGCCTCTATACCTGCCATTCACCAAGCGGTTCCTATCCAAACCGTACGGGCATTAGCCGCCTGGGTTTCCAACCAACCGTCATCCCAAGCCGCTACCCCGGTCAAACTGTTTGGGCAAGAAATTACACAACTTTACCCACATATGCACATTGCGTATCTGCAACAACTGCGCCATGGATATGTAGTAGAAACCAAAAACCCCGGACCTTTGGTAGACCCGGAGCATATTGAACAATTTTTTGAATTACAAGCCGGGGATGTGGTACGCATTGTAGTACAAACTCCCCGACAGTCTGCCCAACCGGAAAAACGTATTTGCTATGATGTGGATGTTACTACCGGGCAAATTACCCAAACCGAATTTTAATTGCCCAGTAAAGCCGTGGCAGAAGGGTTGCCGTTTTCGGCCGCGCGTTCCAACCACTTGCGGCCGGTTGCAACGTCTTTTTTTACACCCAATCCTTTGGTATAAATTTGCCCCAGTACATATTGGGCCGAATCGTTATTTTGCTGGGCGGCCTGTTCAAAAAAACGGATAGCCAGCGGAACCGACTTTTGCGTCCCCAGCCCCTGCAACAACATAAATCCCGTCATATATTGGGCAGGCGCATGACCTTGTGCGGCCGCGTTAGAAAACCACGCAAACCCATCTTCGTAACGGGGGGGGTTATCCGTGTAAGCCTGTTCCCCCAGTACATATTGGGCCGATGGATTTTTTAGTTCCGCCGCGCGCGCTAACCACATAGCCGCCGCATTAGCCTGCGGGGCTACGCCTTCCCCTTGGGTGTATTGTTCATACAGTTCAAACGCGGCTTGCGAGGAGTGCCCGTTTTCCCATGCTTTTTGTAACCATGTATGCGCCAGTTCGGGGTCTTTGGCAACGGGGGTGCCTTGGCGGTAGGCCTGGGCAATTTCTAATTGGGCTTGGGCATCTTGTTGGGTAGCGGCTTGCATTTTTTGCATAAATTGGATAACGGCTTGGTATAATTGCGGCTGTTGGTTTTGCAAAGCCGTTACTTTGGCTTGTGCGGTAGCGTTAGGCAGGGCTTGCAAATACCAGAATAAGGCTTGCCCTTCGTGTTGGGCAACGCCTTGCCCCAATTCATATAAATTGCCCAGGGTAAGTTGTGCCTCTGTATGCCCGGCGCGGGCGGCGGCCAACAAATAGGTGTTAGCGGCTTGTTCATCTGCCGGGATTTCCTTGCCCTGACTATAGAGTTGGTACAATTCAAACGAGGCTTGCGTCTTGCCGTGTACCGCGGCTTGTTGATACCAACTAACGGCTTGCTGGGTATTGGGCTTGGTGCCCGTTCCGAAACGGTACGCACGGGCCAGTTCCAGCATAGCATCCGCATCCCCTGTTTGGGCCGCCGCAGCAAATTGCGTAAAGGCTCTTTCGGCGGGGGTACGGTAAAAAGCAAACGTAAAAAGGCCCACTGCAAGAACCAAAAAAATAAAAATTTTTAAAAAGGTTTTCATGATTACAGTATATCTTTTTATGTATGAAAAGTGTTACAAGGAAATATATTTAACAAGGAAGTTTCCGTATTTACCTTTAATGGAGAGGCCAATTTCCCTCCCCTTTTACCAAAATTGCAAATGGGCTTTTTTCCCAAATTATTTACATAACAAAAAACTCCTTCACCCTATGCGTGAAGGAGTGTTATTTATAGATAAACTGCCGTTTACGCCGCCAAACTGCCCAGTAGTTTTTCCATGGGTTCTTTGGCTTCGCCGCCGCCTTGGGCAAAGTCCGCGCGTCCACCCGCGCGGCCGTTTAATTGGGCCGCCAAATCCTTGGCTACCGTAACGGCATCTGTGTTGGGTAGTTTGCCCGCCATTTTGACCACAAACGAGCGTTTGCCGTCGTGGTCGCACGTTACAATGACCAAGGCTTGTGTCTGTTTTTGCGCTAAGGTGTCGGCAATGTTGCGTAGTTCTTTGGGTTGTGCTTCATCGGCCTTGCGCAAAATAACAGTAGTACCGTTTTTAAGCGTGAATGTCATCTCGTTCACGCCGCCGGCGGCCAAAGTTTTTTGGCGGAACTGTTCGTAATTCTTTTTCACTTCTTTCAGTTCATCCATAATGGCATGTACGCGGGTAAAAACATCTTTGGCAGGCACTACCAAGCGCGCGGCCAAGGTTTCTGCCTGGTTGTGAATGTCTTTCAAATAGTCCAGCGCGGCCAACCCGGCTACCCCTTCAATGCGGCGTACCCCGGCTGATACAGAACCTTCCTTGAGCACCAATACGGTAATGACATCCGCTGTATTTTTTACGTGCGTTCCGGCGCACAGTTCCAAACTGTATTTTTGCTCCGGGTGTTCAAAACTGCCCCCCATCAGCACAAAACGCGCAGGGTCGGCATACGTCTCCCCCAGCAAAGTAACTGCACCCAGTTTATCGGCATCAGCCAGTGGGCGCGTTTGGCACGTTACGGGTAATGCGGCTTGGGCGGCTTGGTTGGCAATTTGCCACGCTTTTTCTAATTCTTCGGCCTTGGGGGTTTTGGAAAGTGTATAGTCAAAGCGGAAGCGTTCCGGCGATACAAAAGACCCGCTTTGATGTACCGTAGGCCCGAATACTTGCCGTAATGCCGCGTTAATCAAGTGAATGGCACTATGGTTGGCCATGCAACGTTTGCGTAAATTGGCATTTACTTGCAACGTAACGGATTGCCCCACCTGCAAGGCCCCTTCCACCGTGTGGACAAAAATGTTACCTAACGGCTTTTGCACATCCGTAATTTGGGCTATTTCTTTTCCGTCAGCCGCAACGGTTCCCCGGTCCCCCACCTGTCCGCCGGATTCGGCATAAAACGGGGTGGTATCAAATACAGCATATCCTTTGCCATTTAACGCATTTACGGTTTCAAATTGTTCATTAAGTAGTGCCAGCACGCGGGCAGTAGCCGTAAGTGTTTCATACCCTACAAACCGGGTAGCAGGCAAGGTATTTTCTAATTTTTGCAACACAATTACTTTGCCTTTGCTAAATTCATCCGCGTACGAGCGGCTCTTTTCCGCCGCCGTATCTTTGGCCGCACGGTAACCTTCCTCATCTACCTGTACCCCTTTGGCAAGTGCAATTTCTTTGGTCAGTTCCAACGGGAAACCATACGTTTCATGCAGGTGGAAGGCATCTGCCCCGGAAATAGTTTTTGCGCCCGTACTAAGCAACTGGGCCAGTTTCTCTTCCCCTGTAACTAAGGTTTTTAGGAAAGCCGTTTCTTCTTGTTTAAGTACGTCTTGAATGTGGGCGGCGTTTTTGTCAATTTCCGGGTAGAGCCCGGCAAAAATTTGCTGTACCACGGGAACCAATGTGTATAAGTAGGGTTTATCGTTCCCCATTAACTTGGCATAACGCACTGCCCGGCGGATTAAGCGGCGCAGAATGTAGCCGCGCCCTTCGTTGGAAGGCAAAATCCCTTCTGCAATTAAGAAACTGGAACTGCGTGCGTGGTCGGCGATGATACGCAAAGCGGCAATTTCTTCGCGCGATTTTCCTTCAATATGCAAATCTTTTTTGGCTTGTGCCGTAAGCGGGGTAAACAAATCCGTTTCAAACACATTGTGGGCATTTTGCATAGCCATGCAAAGGCGTTCCAACCCCATGCCCGTATCAATGTTATTGTGCGGCAAAGGCTCAAAGGTTCCGTCTTCGTGGCGGTTGTAACTTTCAAATACAATGTTCCAAATTTCCACGTAACGGCCGCAATCACACGTAATATCGCAATGTGGATTTTTGCACCCCTTGTCTCCAAAATCATAATAAATTTCCGAGCACGGCCCACACGGCCCGGTGGGGCCCATGGTCCAAAAGTTATCGGCCTCGCCCAATTCAAAAATATGGTCCGCCGGTACAAATTGCTTCCAAATTTCATAGGCTTCGCCGTCGCGCTGGGCAATGCCGCCTTTGTAAATACTGACATATAATTTTTCTGCCGGCAGACCCAGTACTTTCGTCAAATACTCCCAGGCCCAAGCAATGGCCTCTTTTTTAAAATAATCGCCAAAAGAAAAATTGCCCAACATTTCAAAAAACGTCAAGTGTCGTTCGGTAAACCCTACGCTGTCAATATCAGTCGTCCGTACGCATTTTTGACAGGTGGCCGCATTTTTAAGGGAATTATCAATCCCCATAAAATTGGCTTTAAATTGCACCATGCCAGCCGACGTAAACAGAAGGGTCGGGTCGTTCTGCGGGATTAGAGAACTGGACGGCAAAATGGGCAGTCCTTTGGATTTAAAAAAGTCTAAATATCCGTTGCGGATTTGGGTGCTTGTTTTCATATAAAACTCTCTGTAAATAGGTATAATATAAATTATACCATTCTGTACGAGGTTGCACCATGTATAAAATTGTAAGTTACTTGTTTATTTGTGTAGGCGTTTTACTGATATTATTTGCCTTTAACGGGATGTTTCACGTATTTATTAGCCACCAGCCCGCGCCTGTTTTGGTAGAATTTACTGATATACAGGTACGTACCCAGTTTGGCCCCATGGCTTTACCCATGCAGGCCATCAATACCCTTGCTAATTTGGGGCTTTTTGCCTTGTTTATGGCATTTGTCGTAGCAGTGGGCGGGAAACTGGCCGGTATTGGGTGCCAACTGCTTAAAAACGAACGTATCCATGAGGCACTACTGCGCCTAAATGCCCCCCAAGCCGCGACCGTTAGCCAAAATAAACAACTATGAAAATCCGTTTTATTTTAAACCCTATTAGCGGCAATAAACAAGCCCATACCGAGGATATCCGCCAACAGATTTTGGCACATTTCCCGCAGGCACAACTTTGCCTGACAACCGGCCCGGGCCATGCCACCCAACTGGCCCAAGAGGCCGCCCATAATGGATTTGAAAAAGTAGTAGCCATGGGCGGAGACGGAACCATTAACGAAACCGCCAAAGGGCTCCTGCACACCCAAACGGCCTTAGGGATTATCCCGCGCGGAAGCGGCAATGGTTTTGCGCGCGAAATTGGTATGTTTTTACCGTTGGAAAAAGCCTTGGCCAAATTAAAAACCGCCGTCGTTTTGCCCTGTGATGCCGGGCAAGCCAACGGAGAATTGTTTTTAAATGTGGCCGGGGTGGGGATAGAAGCCGTTGTGGCCTGGCAATTTATGGAGCACGCCCAAACCGGGCGGCGCGGCAAATGGCCCTACTTTACCAGTGCCCTAAAAACCTTATTGGCTTACCAGCCGCCACGGCTACAGGTAACGTTGGACGGTATAAAGCACGATTGGGCCCCGCTTACGCTGGTATTTGCCAACAACCGCCAATATGGCAGTAATTTTAGAGTAGCCCCGCAAGCCCGCTTGGATGACGGATACTTGGATGCCGTACGCATTGCACACGTTTCTGTTTGCAAACTGGCGGCAGGCGTTCCCTTTTTCTTTGCGGGCAAAAAACCGCCGTTTGGCCTTACGCAAAGTACCCGTTGCCGCCAGGCTACAATAGAAGCAACGCAAGATATTTTGTATCACATAGACGGAGAGCCGCGCCAAACAGGCACCCGGCTAGAAATTAAAGTGTTGCCAAACGCGTTGCAATTATGGAGGCCTTATAATGCCAAGACGACGTAGATACGGTCCTCCCCTTCCCCTGTGGCTGTTGGTGCTTATTGTGGTAGGCTTATATGCCTGCTACCTTTACCGGCAAAAACCTAGTTCCGTGTTGCCCGATACGTTTGAAAACGTATCCGTCATTTCTGTTTACGACGGGGATACGTTCAAAGTCAATTTAGACTGTTCCTTGGAGGTGTATTGCCAAAATATGCCTGTACGTGTGCTGGGGGTGGACACACCTGAAATCAAAGGAAAAACCGCACGCGAGAAAAAACTTGCCCAACAAGCCAAAAAGTTTACAACCCAATTTTTACAACAAGGGCCCGTTACGCTTTCTAACTGCGGGAGAGATAAATACTTCCGCCTGTTATGCAACGTGTCCAACGCCGCCGGCCAGGATTTAGCCACCGAGTTAATCAAACATAATCTGGGCTACGCTTACGACGGCGGAACCAAATCAGACCAATTTCAATAATGGGCAATCTACGCACATAAACGGAAACCCCCTTGCAAGAAGGGGGTTTTCAAATGGAGCGGGCGAAGAGAATCGAACTCTCGTCTCAACCTTGGCAAGGTCGCGTTCTACCATTGAACCACGCCCGCAAAAATCTGCTTTCAACTACCTATATAGTATAACACATTTTAGGCGCGCACACAAGTTATTTTTTCTTCTTCTCTTTTCCAGCCGTTGTTGCTCTGTTAGCAGACGGTTGTGCTGCCGGAGTTTTTAATAATTGGGGAGCAATTTTCTTCAAGTAAAAATTTGTTTCCGCGGCTTTTCGCACCCCGGGGTTTTGGGCCAATGCCGCTAATGCCGGAACAGTGTGGATAAGCGCTGCGGCTTCTTGCGGGTGATTGCGGTAATATTTTAAAGCCTTGCTGGTTAACAGGTGGCTCATAAACAAACTGCCGGCAACTACCTGGACCATAGCCTCATTGGCCAGTACCTGTTTTACCACATCACTTTCAAAAAATTCCTGCAATTTATGTTGGTCTTGTGCAAAGGCGGCTAAGAGTTGTGGGTCGGATAACAGGGGGGCCACATCCGGGCGTTGAATAAACGCCTCTCCTACTTCTTTGCGGTTAAGTAAGTAACGTATCATCTCCGGGTCGTGTAAATTGGCTTCAAAATTAGAAGTTAGTGCCCACGGTGCAGCCCCAATGACCCCGTAATTTTTGGGCGTAATGGCCTGGTAGTTATAGCGGCTGATAATGGGCAACGTAGTACCCAACTGATCTACGGCTACGTTACGGTCCTGCCCTTCATAAATTTGCACATACGTTACGTTTTTGGACGGATCAAAGTCTGTCTGATAACTAAGGCCTTGCACTTGTTGGGGGTCTAGTGCTTCTGTTAAATTTTCGGCCCGGTTCTTAGCCCCCAGCATAACAAACAGAACTATGGCCGCTACCCCTACCACACCTGCCGTTACCCCTAGAGCCAATACAGTAGAAATTCCTTCTCTTACCGGGTGGCGCACAGATTGCATTTCCTGCTGGGGTTGTTTTTGCAGGGTAGGTGGCATTTTGTTATATTTTTGCGGGTTACGCAAACGGTCAATAATTTCTTCTGTTTTCATAGTTAAATAGTATAATTTATTATATGAAATGTGAAGGAGTTTTGTATGCAAAAAACTATTTATTATCATGATACAGACTGCGGCAATGTGGTGTATTACGCCAATTATTTAAAATACTTTGAAGAGGCCCGCACCAATTATATGGCCCAAAAAGGGTTTTCCGTTCCCGCCCTGATGCAACGCGGTAAATACTTTGTGGTAGCCCGGCAGGAAGTGGAATATAAATATCCGGTGCGCTATGCCGATGTGATTAACGTAGATACAAAAATTGCTGAAATTTCCGACATTAAAATTGTATTTGAAAATACGATTACCAACCAAAACGCCCGTCTATGCACCAAAGGGAAAACCACCCTGGTATGTGTAGATAAAAACGGAGTTCCCACCCCTATGGGGGCAGATGTAAAAGCCGCCCTTTGCCCGGCTCTGTAAAAAAAGGGCGCAAGGGGCCCTGATTCCCCTTGCGCTTTGTATTTCTTAAATTCCTTATTTTTGCACTAAACAAGGTATCATTTGTTGTATGTTTTGTACCACTTTGCTCATGTGCGGGTGATAGGGTACCTGGTCTTGTGCCGCTTGTAGCAACGTACGTGCATTGGCGGAACTCAAACGGATAATATCCGTACAGTAGATGGCCCGGTTTTGTTGTACAATGCGCGGGTCGCTACCGTGCAAACGTGCTAATCTGTTTTGAACCATATCATTTTTTACTTTCAAGGTGGTATGGGCATATAAGGGAAGAAAAGTGTCCCCGTGGCCGGCATTGATTTGTGCCATTAAGGGTGTTTCTCCCAAGCGGTTTTTTTCATCGGTTAACGTACGAATGATATGTGCCGTTTGCGGCCCGTAAAATTGCCGAACCAACGCCGCTACTGCTTGCACGGTAGTGGCATCTTTAGCCACATGGAATATGTTGTTGCCATACGCATCTTTTACCAGCAAAAAAGAGCCGTCCGAAACATTTTGTACGGCTTGGCGTAAAGTTTTTGTATCCCCCTGCCGCACCAGTCTTAATACGTACGGGGTACCGTACGCATCCGGCTTACTTAAGTCGGCTCCCAACACACGGGCCGTCTGTGCCGTCAAAGCGGCAGATAAACGGCTTGCGTTTGTTTGTTGGGCAAACGCGCCTGCCGGAAATAATACAAAACCAAATAATAAAGTAAAAATAGCGTGTTTCATAGGGGGTCCTTACACAAAGTATACGCCGGTTATGTACATAAACGAGGGCCCTAGGGCCCAATTTTTAGGGGCCAAAAGACCCAGATTTTTATGGGTCCGAATCTAAAAATTTGGCGATTTTCCTTGTATTTAGTAGCATTCTTTATTATACTATAGGTACAATTTGAATCTGTTTTTGAAACCGTATGTAGAATACGGGATACTTCGTTAAGAAGTAATCAGAAGGGTCAAAAACAGCCGATATAGACACACGAAGGCGACGGCCAACGTGTGTTTAGTGTTTCCTGCTATTGAGCAGGAAACCGCGGCTGTAATATTGGTTTCCCTTCTGATGCCAAGTATGGCAGCCGTTTTTGCATGCGTTTTCAAGGATGAAGAAGAATTGTGCATATTAAACACAAAGAGGAAAACGTATGACAACAAGAAACACCCGGCGGGGTTTCACGCTTATAGAGTTGTTAGTAGTTGTTCTGATTATTGGCATTTTAGCCGCAGTGGCGTTGCCACAGTACCAAAAAGCCCTTGTCAAAAGCCGTACCGCCGCCTTCATTCCAATTATTAAAAGTATAGCTGATGCTCAAGAAATTTATTATCTTACACATGGTGAATATACCGGAAATATACAAGAGTTAGACATTGACATACCTTCCGAGTGTGCCGATATTCACTATCCCTATAATGGGACGATGTTGTCATGCGGGAACTATTTTTTAATTGATATGAATGCTAGCAGTGGACATGTATCTCTAAATTACTGCCCAAATAAAAATAATTCATGGCAGAATTGTGACCCTGCGCGAGATTTTAATATTGCCTTTCCATTACAACATAGCAACTACAATTACAAAGGAATGAAATGCGGTATGGCATTAACGAAACTTGGACAGGAAATTTGCGCTAATTTCCCTGGTATCTAAAAACTATGGATGATGGTAGAAAATTTTGCGCTAAACATGCTACATGAGAAAGCCTCACTGCAATGTGAGGCTTTTCCAGACAAAATATCCCCCGTTCACAACGCCGGAGTTACTATTAAAAACCTCTTTACAATCTTTTCTTCTTTACTTTCATGCGGGCAATGGCCTGCTTAATTTCCAGTTCGGCCAGTTCAAAGTCAATGTCCGCATCTTTGTTAGACAAAGACTCTTTTAACGCTTTAATGCGTTGTTTTTCTTTTTCTTCGTCAATTTCTCCGGCCAGAGCAGCACTTTCGGCAAAGACGTTTACCACATCGTGCAGTACTTCTACAAATCCGCCCAACGCGGCAAATTCTTCCTCTTTGCCGTCCGCCTTATAGCGCAAAGAACCCATCCCTAACTGCACCACGGTTTTTACATGGCCGGGCAAAATTCCCATCTCACCCAAGAGGGCCGGCAAAATAACCATATCCACCGGCAAGTCTTTTATAAGTTGTTGCTCGGGTGTGATGAGGTTGAGGGTCAGTTTTTTGGGCATTAGTCGTTATCCTTTACTTTTTCGTACGCAGCCAATACATCTTCTATGCCACCGCACATGTAAAAGCACGATTCGGGAATATGGTCATACTCGCCCGCTACAATACCTTTGAATGCTTTAATTGTATCGGCCAGTTTGACGTATTTGCCCGGGTGCCCGGTAAATTGCTCTGCCACTGAGAACGGCTGGGATAAAAACTTTTGGATGCGCCGGGCACGGGCCACGGTTTTTTTGTCTTCGTCCGACAATTCATCCATCCCTAAAATGGCAATAATATCTTGCAAATCTTTATATTTCTGCAACACACGGCGCACGCTTTGGGCCACGTTGTAATGTTCCTGCCCTAAAATGCGCGGGTCCAAAATGCGCGAGGTAGAGGCCAAGGGGTCCACCGCCGGATAAATACCCAAACTGGCAATTTGGCGGTCTAATACAGAGGTAGAATCCAAATGCGTAAACGTGGCCGCCACCCCGGGGTCGGTTAAGTCATCCGCGGGTACATAGACGGCCTGAATAGAGGTAATAGCCCCCTTTTTGGTGGAAGTAATACGCTCTTGCAAGGCGCCAATTTCCGTATTGAGCGTGGGCTGATACCCCACGGCAGACGGCATACGCCCCAACAAAGCGGATACTTCACTGTTGGCCAGTACGAAACGGAAAATATTGTCTAAGAATAACAGTACGTCTTGGCCTTTTACGTCGCGGAAGTATTCGGCCTGCGTCAGCGCGGTTAAAGCCACTTTGGCACGCGCACCGGGCGGTTCATTCATCTGCCCATAAACCAACACGGTTTTATCAAGCACGGTGCTACCGTCGGAAAGTTTGCTCTCGCTCATTTCCAACATCAAATCGTTCCCTTCGCGGCTACGTTCCCCTACGCCGCCAAATACAGAACTGCCGTGGTGCTCGCGCGCTACGTTGTTAATCAGTTCCATAATCAGCACGGTTTTGCCTACCCCGGCCCCGCCAAACAGGCCTACTTTGCCGCCTTTCATATAGGGGGCAATTAAGTCAATTACTTTAATGCCGGTTTCAAAAATTTCAGGGGTGGGGTTTTGGTCGGCTAAACTGGGGGCAGTGCGGTGGATGGGCATTGTCATTTCCGCCGCAATATCCCCTTTGTGGTCTTGCGGTTTGCCTAACACGTTTAGTAAACGGCCCAAACATTTTTCGCCTACCGGCACGGTTAAAGAGGCCCCGGTATCAACAGCAGTTGCCCCGCGTTGTAAGCCGTCTGTACTTTCCAGGGCTACGCAACGCACCAAGCCGTCGCCTAGTTGCTGGGCTACCTCGGCCACAATTTTTTGGCCGCCGTCCATTTCAATCTCAATAGCATTTTCAATAGCGGGCAGATGGTCTTGGGCAAATTCAATATCCACCGCCGCGCCGATAATTTGTTTTACTTTTCCGGTTTGCATATCGTCCCCTAACTGTTTAGTGCTTCGGCACCGTTTACAATATCTAAAATTTCGTTAGTAATTCCGGCCTGGCGCACTTTGTTTAATTTTACACCCAGAGCCGTTACCAGTTCCCCGGCGTTTTTGCTGGCCGCATCCATGGCATTCATCGTGGCAGCCAAATTGGCCGCTTGCGATTCCAACAGTACACGGTACAAGTTGGCCTTTATCAGCCGCGGTACCAACAATTTAAAAATTTCTAACATGCCGGGCTCAAATTCAAAATCACTTTCTTCTTGTTCTTTTTCAATTTGGTTAAAATCAAACGGGAGAAGTTGCTGTTCGCGCAAATTTTGGCTGGCAAGCGACTTAAAGTCGTTATAAATAAGCGTAACACTGGCCAGTTTCTCGTCTAGAAATGTTTTGAGTAACGCATCTCCCAATAAATCCGCATGCACGTAAGATACTTTTGGGAAAATACCCACGCTTTCATACACCAGATGCAAATTTTTAAGTCTGAGGCGGTTTAAAAAATCACGCCCTTTTTTACCAATGGCAAAGATGAAGATTTCTTTATCTTTATGCGCGCGTAAAAAAGCAAGCGCACTGCGTAAAATAACCGCATTGAACGAACCTGTAAGGCCCTTGTCCCCCGTGATAACAACCAGCCCCACTTTGTCCGGGTTGGCCGTTTTGTTAATAAAAATGCGGCCGGCCCAACTTTCAGTGCCGTCATCGGGTTGCGGCATGGACAAAATATCTTGTTTTAAATCATCTACCATTCCCAGCATTTTTTGTGCAAACGGACGCGCCTGCACCATGGCCTGCTGCGCTTTGCGGATGCGCGCATTGGAAATCATCTTCATGGTTTGCATGATTTGCTGGGTGGATTTAATGGCTTTGATATTTTGCCGGATGTCGCGCAACGATTCCATGTTATCTGTTTTCCGCTTTTAGAATTTTAACGTAATCGGCAATGCCGGTTTCCAGGGTGTAATCCGGCGTGTAGCCTAATTTTTCCTTGGATTTGGTCATATCCGCCTGCGTTTTTACCTGGAAGAACGCCTGGTATGGGTTATCAATATATTCCGGCTCCAACTGGGTGCCCATTTCTTTGTTCAAGCAGGCAATCATATCATTAAAATTGCGCGGCACACCTGTGGCGGCGTTATACACGCCGGATTCTTTGCCGTTATTTAACGCACAGAGGTTAATTTTGACAATATCTTTTACGTACACAAAATCACGTTCCTGTTCGCCCATTTTAAATACACGCGGGCGGCGGCCTTCTTTCATTTGCAAATATAACTGATAGACCATGCTGGCCATCTTGCCCTTAAAATACTCCCCGGGGCCATAAACGTTGAAGTAGCGCAGGCCGATCACGGTCATATCGTGGTTTTCGGCCACAAATTGACGGGCTACATTGTCCATAATGGCTTTGGAAAAACCATATACATTTTCCGGGTGGGTGGGTTGTGTTTCCACATTGGGCACAGGACCATTGCCATAGGTAGCGGCCGAAGAAGCATAAATTACTTTTTTAATGCCGTTATCCGCTGCAAAAGAAAGCAAATTCTTAAAGGCCTCTACGTTTTGCTCCATCATGGCTTTTTGGTCCATAACGGTAGTATCGGTAATGGCGGCCTCGTGGAAAATGGCATCAAAATACATATCTGTGGGCACATATTGGAATAAATCGGCAGTGATGACGTCCCCCTTAAAACCAATTAAATTTTTGAAATTGCCATTTTTTTGAAAATCATCTAATACGGTTACGTCGTGCCCTTGGGCTTCCAGTGTTTTGGCAATGTTACTACCAATAAACCCGGCCCCGCCGGTAACTAAATATTTTTTTCTTGTTTTATTGCTTTCCATATCATTCTCCTTAGGCCGGTTTAAAAACCGTTTTAAATTGGTCCAATACGCTAACCAGGCTCGTTTCCACCTCGGCCGACAGTTCTTGCGCCGCATTGAGGGTATCAAGTACTTCCTTCTTTTCTGCCCGGACATACGCCAGGAGTTCTTTCTCATAGCGCAGTACATCTTCTACGGATATGCTATCTAAATATCCATGCGTGCCGGCATATAATACCAACACTTCCTCGCCCACTTTTAAAGGGGCATATTGGTTTTGTTTTAATAGTTCCGTCATGCGTTTGCCGCGCGCAATTTGCTTTTGGGATTCTTTGTCCAGTTCGGAACCAAATTGGGCAAACCCGGCCAGTTCTTGGTATTGGGATAAATCAATACGCAAGGTACCGGCAATTTTACGCACGGTTTTGCGTTGGGCACTTCCCCCCACGCGCGAAACGGACAACCCCACGTTAATAGCCGGCTTAATGCCGCTTAAAAAGAGGTTGCTTTCCAAATAAATCTGCCCGTCTGTAATAGAAATTACATTGGTAGGGATATAGGCGGAAACGTCGTTGGCTTGCGTTTCAATAATAGGCAAAGCCGTTAGCGAGCCACCCCCGTTTTCTTTAGACAGTTTACACGCACGCTCCAGTAAGCGCGAATGCAAATAAAACACATCCCCGGGGTACGCCTCCCGCCCTGGTGGGCGGCGCAATAATAACGACATTTGGCGATATGCTTGGGCATGTTTAGACAAATCATCATACACAATAAGAACATCCTTGCCCTGCCACATAAAGTATTCGCCAATGGCGCACCCGGCATACGGCGCAATATAGAGCATAGAGGCCGGATCCGAAGCGGTAGCAGAAACCACCACCGTATAATCCATGGCCCCAAAATCAGTTAATGTTTTTACAACTTGGGCCACCGTACTTTGCTTTTGGCCAATGGCCACATAAATACAAATACACCGTTCTTGCGCGGGGATGTTTTTTTGGTTGATAATGGTGTCAATGGCAATGGCTGTTTTACCGGTTTGGCGGTCCCCAATGATCAGTTCCCGCTGGCCTTTGCCAATGGGCACCATGGCATCAATGGCTTTAATGCCGGTTTGAAGGGGTTGTTTGACCGGTTGGCGGTCTATAATCCCCGGGGCCACAATGTCTAGCGGCATGGTTTTATCGGTAGCAATAGCCCCCTTGCCGTCTAGGGCATTGCCCAGCGGATCTACCACGCGCCCAATCATGCCGGCCCCTACCGGAATGCTGATTACTTCCCCGGTGCGTTTTACCGTGTCCCCTTCCTGCACGTGGGTATCGGGCCCCATCAGTACACAACCTACGTTATCGTACTCCAGGTTCAAGGCCATGCCTTTTACGCCGTGGCCAAAGTCCACCAGTTCCGAGGCTTTCACATTCTGTAAGCCATGTACGCGGGCAATACCGTCGCCCACTTGGATGACAGTGCCCACTTCACTTACATCTATAGAAGTATTAAAATGTTCAATTTTTTCTTTGATGATATTGGTTATTTCTTCGGGTCTGATTGCCATGTGTCTTCCCTATTTTGTAATTTCCTGCTGTAATTTTTCCAAACGGTGTTTTAAACTACCGTCTATAAGTTCCCCTTCGCATTCTATTTTTAGCCCGCCGAGCAAATCCGGCCGGGTTTTAAAAACAGCGGCTACGCTCTTACCATACCGCGCTGATAAGGCTTGACAGGCGGCTTGCTCTTGGGCGGCACTTAAGACTTGCGCCGAGGTAACTACCGCGCGGGAAATGCCTTTGCGGTCGTCCAGTAACTGTTCCACACGTGTACAAATTTCCGGCAGTAAACTATAGCGTTTGGCATCTAACAATACACCAATAAACGCGCTAGCCTGCGGCATACTTTTTAATGCTTCGTTTAGCACTAATTTTTTTTGTGCAATACAGACACGCGGGTTTTGCATAGGGGCCGAAACACCGTTTAAAATCTGCTGGGCCGTACGCAACTGCCGGGCATTGGCTTCGGCTTGTTGCACGCTGGTACTAATGGCATCATAAGCCAAAGCATACCGTTGGGCGGCTATACGCTGGGAACTGTTCATATTATTTTTTTTGTACCTCTTGCAACACTTGGGCGACAATTTCATCCGCCGTACTGTCTTGCACGTGGCGGCCTACAATGCGTGAGGCAGCCATCATACTGATGGTTGCAATTTCACGGCGCACCTGGGCTAAGGCTTGGTCTTTTTCCGTCTGGATTTGTACCTTAGCCTGCTCTAAAAGTTGGGCGGCCTGCACGCGGGCTTGTTCCAAAAGTTGTGCTTGCTGTTTTTCACCCGTTTTTACAGCGGCGGCTACTTGCCGGGCGGCTTCGCTGGAAATTTGAGCCAAGCGATCGTCCAATTCCGCTTTAAGTTGCGCGGCTTGTTGGCGTTCTTGCGCGGCGGTTTGTTTATCCGCGGTGATTTGGTTTTCGCGTTTTTCCAAGGCACCAATTACGGGCCCCCAGGCAAACTTTTTAAGCAAATACACCAAGAGCAAAAAATTACAAACCGTCAGCAATAATACGCCGTAGTCCGGCTTTAACAAATCTTCCATACACCCTTCCTACTTAGGGGTTATTTCATAACCATGGTGAGCAGACAGATGACCAAGCCCAACATGGCGGCCCCTTCCAACAAAGCGGCAATGATAATCATGGTGGTGCGTAAATCAGAGGCGGCTTCCGGTTGGCGGGCGGCACCCTCCAGCGCGGCGGCACCAATTTTACCAAGCCCGAACCCGGCCCCTAACACAACCAGTCCGGCACCGATACCGGCGGCAATATATTTAAGTGCTACTAATTCCATACTGTTCTCCTTGCGGGCAATAGCCCATTAAATTTAATGTGTGTGAATGACCGAGCCCGCAAAAATAGCCGTGAGCAAGGTAAACACATAGGCCTGTAAAAAGGCCACCAGCAACTCCAAACACGTCATAAAAATCTCTAACGCCATGGCAGGTACCAATGCGCCTGCGCCGGCGGCTTTGCTCATATCCCCCACAATAAAAATGATTAAGAGCAAACAAATCAGCACCATGTGCCCGGAAAGCATATTGGCAAACAAACGGATGGCTAACACGCAAACCTTAATTACGGTGCTTACCACTTCCAGCGGAAAAATAAGCGGAACCAACCACCCGGGCGTGCCTGACGGCACAAACCCTTTTAAAAACCCAATCACGCCGTGGTATTTCAGTCCGCTAAATAAAATAAGCCCGCCGGAACAAAGTGCCAGTGCGGCCGTTACGGAAATGTTGGAGGTAGCCGTTTTCATCTGCGGGATCATTCCGGCCAGGTTTACACATAAAATAAACAAAAACAATGTACAAAAATACGGTAACATTCCGCGGCCTTCTTCGCCCATATTAGGCAGTACAATGCCGCCGCGGATAAACGAAACATATTCCTCCAGCAGCACCGTTATTAACCGCCCGGCGCGGCTAGTATGTTTGCGCGCCGCCCAGGCTAGGCCCACTAACAGGAGCAAACTGACGCACAACAGGGTAACCGAATGGGTAGTAATAGGCAAGCGCAAACCGCCCAGGGTAACTCCCCAGTCTGTATCCAAAATATGATGTGCAATTGTGTGTGCTACGTCCATTTATTTATCCTGTTTGTTTGCCTGTTTGGCGGCTTGCACCACACGGGCCAAGCCAAGGCAAAACCCCACTAACACGCCCCCTACCAAACACCAAGGCAACGAACCAAATTTTTTATCTAGCCACCAGCCTGCGGCCGCACCTAATATTTCCAAGATGGCAAATTCCGTTCCCAGGGAGGCAATTTGCAACTGGTCCTGCGGGCCAAACGGTTTTTGCGGCATAGCCGTTTCTCCTATGTGAAAGGGGCTACTTACATTATAAAAAAAATGCCTCAAAAATGCAGCAAAAATTATGTTAAAATAAAAAAGTAGTAAAAATTACAATTAGAATCTGTTTTTGAGCCGTATGGAGAATACGGGTTACTCCCAAGGAGTATTCAACCAAGTCAAAAATAGCCGAAACTTAGGTGCAATGAGCCAAGTACTTCTTATTGCACCAAACGTTTCTCGTTTTGCATAAGCAAAAAGGGATGCTACGGTTATTTTATTGGGTTACTTGGTTGAAACCCCGTACGATAGCCGTTTTTACGTGTTCAAAGCAGATTTATTACAGGAGCAAAACTTATGCAAAACAACAACATCCGGCGTGGTACTACGCAAGAAGAAACAAATCAAAATAAGAGTCATTCCCGAATGTCTTTGTCGGGAATCTTCAACGATTGTCGTTATAAAACAGAGGAAAAAACCTTATTAAATAAGTGCGTGGAAAACCCCCGATTACAACTTTCGGGGATGACACCTAATAGAATAACGGCACACGGTTTTACACTGATTGAACTATTGGTAGTTGTTTTAATCATAGGCATTTTAGCCGCAGTGGCTCTGCCACAGTATCAAAAAGCAGTATATAAGGCCCATGCCGCCCAATTGATACACGTTTTTGATACATATAAAAAGGCCATTAGTTTATATGTATTAGAACATGGCATTGAACACGTGTGTTTTGCGGGCCCTTGTCGCGAAGGAAAAGAAAATATTTCGCCAGATATAGAACTAGCAAGTGACGCAATTGAAAACATAGAAAGTTATTTTACGGGTTCTTTTATGGCCGATTGTTCCTCGATAGACAATGAATGTAATATCTATTATACCGCTGCTATCACGAGTGATGGCTATATACCTTTAGATACCCAGTTCACCTTAACAGATATATCAACTGGCTGGCAACTTACACAATGTGTGGCTGAAACTCCTAAAGGGAAGGCCGTTTGCGCTATGTTGCAATAACCCTTGCAAGTTACCATTAAAACGCCCCCAAAGCCAAGAGCTTGGGGGAGTTTTAATGGTTAGAAAGAAACTATTTTAGTTCTCTTCTGCTTCATCCTTCTCGTCTTCCTCCGCCTTTACCACCGGCGCAATGCGGGCAATCTTATCGCCCTCTTCCATCTTCGCTAAGGTTACCCCTTGCGCGTTACGACCTACGGAGCGAATGTCTGCACAACGCAAGCGGATGGTCATACCTTTTTCGGTAATAATCATAAGGTCCTTGGATTCATCCACCAGTTTAATCCCTACTACTTTGCCGTTACGGGCCGAGGTTTTAATGGTAATAACCCCCATGCCGCCACGGTGTTGGCGTTTGTATTCGCTAAACTCGGTGCGTTTGCCAAATCCGTTTTCACAGACGGACAATACATCCGGCTGGGCACCGTCATTGGGGGCGTGTTCCATCCCTACCACAATATCCCCTTCCTCTAAACTAATAGCGCGCACGCCGCGGGCTTGACGGCCCATGGCACGCACTTCGTTCTCGTCAAAGCGGATGGATTTGCCGTTTTGGGTGGCTACTAAAATGTCCGACTTGCCAAATGTCAGTTGCGCGCTAATGAGCACGTCTCCTTCGTCTAGTCCAATGGCAATAATACCGCTACGGCGGATGTGTTCAAACTCTTTTAACGCCACACGTTTAATAGTACCCAGGCGGGTGCAGAGCGTTAAATACGCTTGTTCAGTGGCATCATGCGCGGCGGGGTTAAAGTCCTCAATGGCTAAGGTAGAGGTTACTTTTTCTTCGCCGGTCAGTTGCAGTAAATTGACCAACGCCTTGCCTTTAGACATACGGTTGCCTTCCGGGATTTCAAATGCCCGCAAGGGGAACGCACGGCCGCGGTTGGTAAACATCAAAATGGTGGAGTGAGAAGACGTAATGAACAGGTTTTCCATAAAGTCTTCTTCCTTGGTTTTACTGCCAATGATGCCTTTGCCGCCGCGGTTTTGGCTACGGTAGGTGGACAACGGAATACGCTTGGCGTAGCCGTCGTTAGAAATGGTAATTACCACATCTTCTTTCTCAATGAAATCTTCCATAGAGAAATCTTCCACATCCGGGCCGATTTTGGTACGGCGCGGGTCATCAAAATCTTTTTTAAGTTGGGTTAATTCCTCTACAATGATGTCTAAAATCTTTTGCGGGGAACCCAAAATGGCTTGCAAATCCGCAATGAGTTTTAACAAGTCTTTACGTTCATTTTCAATCGCCAACGAAGACAGTTGCGTCAGTTGGTGCAGGCGCATATCCAAAATGGCTTGGGCTTGCACTTCGGTCAGCGTAAAGCGTTTCATCAAGGTAAATTTGGCTTCCGTCGGGTCTTTGGCATTGCGGATAATGGCTACTACTTCGTCCATATTGGCAATGGCAATGAGCAACCCGTTTAAGATATGTTCACGCTTTTGGGCTTTGTTTAAATCAAATTTTGTGCGGTTGGTAACTACTTCCTGGCGATGTTTGACGTAGGCTTTCATCACTTCTTTTAACGAAAGCACACGCGGGCGACCGTCCACAATAGCCAACATATTGACCGGGAAGGTGGTTTGTAATTGCGTATGTTTAAACAGGTGGTTGAGCACCACTTGGGCATTGCCGTCACGCTTGACTTCAATCACCAGGCGCATCCCACGGCGGTCCGACTCATCGCGGATGTCGGCAATATCGGTTACTTTTTTATCGCGCACGAGGCCGACGATACTTTCAATCAATGAGGTTTTATTAACCTGATACGGAATGGCCGTTACAATAATGGCTTGGCGGCCGCCTTTACGGTCTTCAATTTCAGTATCTGCTTGTACTTTTACACTGCCGTGCCCCGTTTCAAAATACTCATAAATGGCTTTGGTACCGCGAATGGTAGCCCCGGTAGGGAAATCCGGCCCTTTGATGATTTTCATCATCTCTTTGGTGGTAATATCGGGGTTTTTGATGTAGGCAATAATCCCGTCGCACACTTCACCCAAGTTATGGGTGGGAATGTTGGTAGCCATACCTACCGCAATACCGGCAGAACCGTTAACAAGCAACGCCGGCAATTTGGCCGGCAAAACGGAAGGTTCCAATAAAGAGCCGTCATAATTGGGAATCATTTTGACGGTATCTTTATCCAAATCGTCCAACATAGTATCGGAAATTTTTTCCAAGCGGCATTCCGTATAACGCATGGCAGCGGCGGAGTCTCCGTCAATGGAACCGAAGTTTCCCTGTCCGTCCACTAACGGTTTGCGGATGGAAAAGTCTTGCGCTAAACGGACCAGCGTATCATAGACGGCCGTATCACCGTGCGGGTGGTATTTACCCAGTACATCCCCCACCACACGGGCCGATTTCTTATAGGGGCGGTTGTATTTCAGGCCCATTTCATTCATAGAATAAAGCACACGGCGGTGCACGGGTTTCAAGCCGTCGCGCACGTCCGGCAAGGCGCGGCCTACAATCACGCTCATGGCGTAATCAATGTAGTAGGAGCGCATTTCCGTTGCCACGTCGCGCTGTTCAATATTGCCAAACAAATCGGCATTTACGTTTACGTTTTGAGTTGGGTTGTTCAATTCTTCAGACATGTCAAATTCTCCTTACCAGAACCGGCTTAAATATCCAGGTTCTTTACCTCCAAGGCGTGCGAATAAATAAAATCACGGCGCGGTTCTACACGGTCCCCCATCAGCATGGTAAAGGCTTGTTCCGTATCGGCAGCATCGTTAATTTTTACTTGAATCAGTTTACGTTTGGTGGGGTCCATAGTAGTTTCCCACAGTTGTTCGGGGTTCATTTCCCCTAACCCTTTGTAACGCTGGATCGTTGCGCCTGAGGTGGCCGCTTCTTTGACCGCTTTTAACAGTTCGGCTAAACTATAGACCAACGCATCTGTTTTGCCGTTATTGACTTTAAAGAGCGGGTTCACACGTTCTTTATCGTTGGTAATCAGCGGATATTGGGCAAATGTAAACCCATAGGTTTCCATTTTCTTTTCGGCGGCTAAGAGTTTGCCAAATTCAAAC
Source organism: Elusimicrobiaceae bacterium (assembly GCA_045606825.1). Taxonomy (GTDB): domain Bacteria; phylum Elusimicrobiota; class Elusimicrobia; order Elusimicrobiales; family Elusimicrobiaceae; genus Avelusimicrobium. Next base: position 155,553 of record JAZUSQ010000021.1, on the reverse strand, counting down.
AGACTTTGGTGTTCCGGAACGAGGGAACTTTCGGCCACGGCTTGTGCATCTACACCATCCGCAATCAGTTCTTCGCGCTTTTCTTGAATATACTGTTCTTCATATGCGCGGTATTCTTGTTCCGTATAGAAATACTTAAACCCGCCACTCTTAAGCGGAATACGGTACACCGGCACTTGCCCTTCTTTTAGGAAGGCCATAAAATCGGCCAAGGTAATGTTTTTCACTTCCAGTTTAGCCAGGGTATCTTCTACGTCGCGCAGGACTTTGAGTAAATCGCGCAATTCATCCCCGCTAAAGGCCTTTTCTTTTTGGGTGTCCGTTACGGTAACCGTGGCCAACCCTTCTTTCATCAGCCACTGTTGCATTTGGTCTTCCGTCTGTAAGTACTGTTCTACCTTGCCTTTTTTTACTTTATAAAGCGGCGGTTGGGCCAAATAAACGTGCCCGGCATCAATCAGCGGTTTTAATTGGCGGTAGAAGAAGGTTAATAACAATGTGGAAATATGTTGTCCGTCCACATCAGCATCAGCCATCAAAATAATTTTGTGGTAGCGCAGTTTGCTAATATCAAACCCGCCTTCCCCTTCACCTACACCGGTGCCCACAGCGGCAATCAAATCACGCACGGTATCCGAAGATAAAATGCGTACCAAGGGGGCTTTTTCCACGTTTAAAATTTTACCGCGTAAGGGTAAAATGGCCTGAAATACACGGTCGCGCCCTTGTTTGGCAGAACCGCCGGCCGAGTCCCCTTCCACCAGAAATAATTCACATTTGGCGGCTTCCCGTTCTTGGCAATCAGCCAGTTTGCCGGGGAGTCCCCCTCCTTCCAACGCACCTTTGCGGCGGGTTAGATCACGCGCTTTACGGGCGGCTTCACGCGCCACGGCTGCCCCCATACATTTTTCACAAATGGCGCGCGCCGTTTTGGGGTTTTCTTCAAAGAAGGTAGCCAATGTATCTGTTACAACCGAGCGGACAATCCCTTCTACTTCACTGTTACCCAATTTAGTTTTGGTCTGTCCTTCAAATTGCGGATGCGGGATTTTAACAGAAAGTACCATCGCCAGCCCTTCCTTAATATCATCCCCAGACACTGTAACTTCTTTATGTTGTTTGGCTAGGTTATTGTTTTTAATATATTCATTTACCAAGCGCGTGAGTGAACTTCTAAACCCGGTTAAGTGCGTACCGCCTTCAATAGTATGAATGTTATTGACAAACGTAAAGATATTTTCCGAATATCCTTCGTTATACTGGATAGCAAAAGAAATGTAATTATCCCCTACTTCTTTGGTCAAGTAAATGGGTTCCGGGTTGATAACCGTTTTGTTGGTATTTAAAAATTTAACAAATTGGGAAATTCCCCCCTCATAAAAGAACGTAACCGTTTGATCGGTTTCTTTGCGTTCATCGGTGTAGATAATTTTTACTCCGGCATTTAAGAACGCCAGTTCACGTAAACGGTTGCCAATGGTTTCATACGAAAAAGCCAAATTACCAAAAATTTCCGGGTCCGCGTGGAAGGTTACTTTTGTACCGTGCTCATTCGTATCCCCCACTATTTGTACAGGCCCTTGCGGTTTACCGCGTTTATATTCCTGTTGGTGGATGTGCCCGTCGCGGCGGACTTCCACTTGCATGTAATCAGACAGTGCGTTTACACAAGAAACGCCTACCCCGTGTAACCCGCCGGATACCTTGTACGCACCGGAATCAAATTTACCCCCGGCATGTAAAACAGTCATAACTACTTCCAGGGCAGATTTACTACGTAATTTAGCATCCTTTGCGTTTTTCATTAAATCTACGGGAATACCGCGTCCGTCATCCTGAATAGAGCAGGTCATATCATCTTTAATGATAACGGTAATTGTAGTAGCCCCACCGGCTAAAATTTCGTCTACAGAGTTATCCACTACTTCATATACTAAATGGTGTAAACCGGGCAACCCCGTTGAACCAATATACATGGCCGGGCGTTTGCGTACGGCTTCTAACCCTTCCAAAACTGTAATTTTAGAAGAATCATACTCTTTTTCTTTCAACTCTTCAGTACTCATTACAAACTCCTAATTTTAAATAATTTCAATATGTTTAATCCAGGGTGTTTGGAAATGTTTATTTAATTCACTCACCAGTTCCCTTCTCCTGGCGGTTAACTCATTTTTGGCTACCGCCGCTTTTACTTGAACATACAAGGTACCTTGCTTTACGGCCTTTAATACCCAAAAACGTCCCTTTGTTCCTACTAATTTATTCCACGTATAATCCAACACCATCAACCGGTTTAGGGTTTTTCCCATTCGGCTTACCGGGCTGGATAATTCTTGGCTGGTGTACCATTTTTTTTTAGTAGGATATCCAAATTTCATTAGGCCCTCATTGGCATAATGACATATTTAAAAACAGCATCTCCTACGGGTTCAATTAACACAGGTTGAGAGGCATTTACAAAAGAAAAGGATACTTTATCTGTTTGGAGTGTTTTTAATACGTCAATAATGTATTGTGGCTTAAAATTTGCTTCAAATACTTCTCCATTATATTCTACCGGTAACTCATCCGTAAAATCCATATTTTGTGAGTTGGATGCCACAGTTAGTACGTTATTTTCCACCTTGTATTTTACAATACTGCCAAATTCACCGGCGCACAAAGCAGCCCGGCGGGTAGCGGCCAATAATTCTTTGGTAAATACCTCAAATTTAATGGTGGTTTTTGTAGGAATTACCTGTTTATAATTTGGAAAATTTCCTTCAATCAAACGCGAAATAAACGTAGTTTCAAACATACTGAAACTTACCTGGTTTTCCGCTACATTTACTTCTAATTTGGTGTCTTTATCGGGTTTAGCAATAGAAATTAACCGGCACACTTCCGTTAATACCTTGGTAGGAATAATAATTTTAAACTCATGGCTTCCCGGCAAGGATTGCTGGCTGGCTACTGCCAAACGGCCACCGTCTGTAGCCACAATTTCAAACCCTTCTGCCGTATTATTCCATAGCAACCCATTTAAAATATAACGTGTTTCCTGTGTAGAGGCAGAAAAGGCTGTTTTTTCTACCATTTGTTGTAATAAAATAGGGTCTAATTGCATACTGCCGGTATGTTGCACATCCGGTATAGAAGGATATTCAGATTTAGGGGTACCAATGACCCAAAATTTACTCTTGCCGGATTTGATATGCAGTTTGTTATTTTCATCACTGGTTAGGGATATTTCTTTGTCATCCGATAAATTTTTAATAATATCTGCAAATTCTTTTAAAGGTACCGTAATACTTCCTTCTTCTTCTATTTCCGCAGTTACAAAATGGACAGTAGCCATTTCCATATCTGTGCGTACCAATTTTAGTTTACCGTCTTGTGTTTCCATTAAAAAATTGTGCAAAATCGGTAACGTCGTGCGGGAAGAATTCCCGGAAGATATAATTTGGATGCCTTCCAACAAGGTTGCTTTAGTAATATTTATTTTCATATTTATCCTTACTAATATAGGGTGTTGATAATGAGGATATTGTGGATTTACGTCGGATCCTTTTTTCCTCTTTTTGTGTGTAACTGTATCAATAATTCCACAGATTGCACAATTTTTTTATTTTCAAACAACCAACTGCCATTTATTCACAACTTATATACTACTTATCCACAGCCTTAATTTCCGCAATAATTTGGTTGATTTCGGCTGCAAAAAACGGATCTATATTTACTTTTTCTTTCACGGTATCGCGCGCGTGTACGACCGTACTATGGTCCCTGTTAAATTCACGTCCAATTTCAGGAAGGGATAAATCAGTCATTTCCGTAGTTAAAAACATAGCAATCTGGCGCGGCCAGGCAATAGATTGTGTTTTACGTTTGGCATTAAAATCTTCCATACGTATAGAATAATGTTTCCCTACAATTTTCTTAATTGTATTGACGGACACAGAAACTTCCTGTTCGTTTACTAATAAATCCCCCAGTAACTCTTTAGCAATAGGGATAGTAGGGGTAACACCATGTGTAGTGCAATAGGCCCGCAAGCGGATTAGAGCCCCTTCCAATTCACGGATATTGGTTTGTACGCCTTCTGCCAAGAAGGATATTACATCATCCCCTATAATAAAATCCAGTGAATCGCGCTTTTGGCGTAAAATAGCAATACGCGCCTCTACATTGGGCCGTTTAATTTCCGTGCTGATACCGGATAATAACCGGGAAGATAAACGTTCATCCCACTCTAATTGCTGGGGGGAACGGTCTGACGATAAAACAATCTGTTTTCCGCTTTCAAATAACGTATTAAATGTATAAAAGAATGCTTCGGAACTATACTGTTTACCGGCCACAAACTGGATATCATCTACCAGAAAACAGTCTAAAAAACGGTATTTTTTACGGAAGGCATCCCCAGTTTTTTGGTGCATGGATTCAATATACTCATTAACAAATTCCTCGCCGGACATATACATGACTTTGGCTTGCGGATTTCCCTTTAGAATTTGATTACCAATGGCTTGCAGTAAATGGGTTTTACCTAACCCCGGGGCAGAATAAATAACCAGGGGGTTATTTTCACGTGCACCCAGTTTGGATACTACGGCCTGAGCGGCTTTGTAGGCAAAGCGGTTAGAAGGGGATTCTATAAAATTATCAAATGTATAGTTTGGGTTGAACCGGGCTGCTAACGGATTAACCGTAACAGGGGAAGCAGGGGCACTGCCTGTTTCTATAAATACATCTTTAGCAGAAGAAACAGAGTGAGTGGGTACAGTTGTATCTACTTGGTATTGGATGGTAATAGCGGTACCCGTATGTTTTAAGAACGCGTCTGTAATAATCGTATGATAGCGTTCTTGCAACGTCTTATTCCAAATGGCATTTGGAGTGGAAACAGTAAGGACCGTACCGTTTAGTACAAACCCGGCCGGTTTAAACCATAAATCGTACGTTTCTTTTCCAATAATTTGTTCCACTTCCTCAAAAATAGGAATTAAAGAAGGGGAAAGTTGAGTGTGGTCCACCGTATCTGTCCTTTTACAACTATTTCTCTTATCATACTACTTTTTGCCGGGGTGGGTCAATTAGATATTTAAAATAGGGATTAAATGAGCAAAAACACACATAAAAACGCTTAAAACTTAAAATAAATAGGGGGGTACTTAAATAATATAACATTTGATTACGAAAAAAATTGATTAGTTTGGCTTTAATTCTTTACAACGTGTGCTATAATAATGAAAACAAACAGTACAAGGGGGTTATATGACCAATCTTCATGAAATTTACAAATGCAGTGTATGTGGTAATGTCGTGGAAGTAGTACATGCTTCCGCCGGACAGTTGGTATGTTGCGGCCAACCCATGAAATTACTGAAAGCCGGGGAAACAGACGGTGCCGCCGAAAAACATGTGCCGGTATTGGAAAAAATAGAAGGGGGGTATAAGGTTAAAGTAGGTTCTGTAGCACATCCCTCGTTACCGGAGCATTATATTGAATTTATTGAAGTCATTTGCAATCAATGTGGGATGGTACAGCGCGCCTATCTAAAACCCGGGGATGCCCCGCAAGCCACCTTTAAAACATGTTCGGATGATGTAACAGCCCGGGAATATTGTAATTTGCACGGGTTATGGCAGAGTAAAAAATAATATAATGTATAAAATCCCCCGCCTAAGCGGGGGAAAATCCGAACAAGGAGTTGCTATGCAAGCAGTTCAAATTTCTGACAAAGTATATTGGGTAGGTGCGATTGATTGGAATTTGCGGGATTTTCATGGGTATGCCACCCACCGCGGCACTACCTATAATGCTTACTTAATTTTAAGTGAAAAACCCACCCTCATTGACACAGTAAAAAAAGAATTCTACCCGGAAATGCTGGCCCGTATTCAAACAGTAATAGACCCGGCTAACATTGAGATTATCATTTCCAATCATGCGGAGATGGATCATTCCGGTGCGTTGTGTCAGGCCGTAGCTGATTTTAAACCGTCAGAAATATATGCCTCTGCCATGGGTGTAAAAAATTTAATGGCCCAGTTGCACCCTTCTTTTGACATTAAATCCGTCAAAACCGGGGATAAAATTGACGTAGGGGGGGATACTCTTTCTTTTGTAGAGGCACGCATGCTCCACTGGCCGGATAGTATGTTGGCCTATTTGGAAAAAGAAAATATTCTGTTTACCAACGACGTTTTTGGTATGCATTTGGCCACTTCTAAACTCTTTGACGACGAGAATGACGAACAAATCTGGCAACAAGAAGCCCGCAAATACTATGCCAACATTGTACTGCCTTATTCGGATATTGTTACGCGGTTTTTAGGCCAAGTAGATCAAATGGGGTTACACCCCAAACTCATTGCGCCGGACCACGGATTTATTTGGCGCAAAGACCCGGCCAAAATTATCCGTTTGTATGCCCAATTTGCCGCCCAGAAACCGACGAATAAGGCTGTTATTGTCTATGACAGCATGTGGGGCAGTACCGATAAAATGGCCCGTGCAATTGCTGACGGACTGCGCCAAGGAGGAACGACCGTGCAACTGTTCTCTATGCACGCTTGCCACCGTAGTGATGTCATTACGGAACTGTTAGATGCAGGGGCTTTTTTGGTGGGTACGCCGGTATTAAATAGCAACATTTTCCCGGCCATGGCCGACGTGTTATGCTATATCAAAGGACTAAAGCCCAAGAATTTAATCGGGGCCGCGTTTGGTTCGTATGGCTGGAACGGTGCCCCGGTTGACAGTGTAACGAAGATGTTGGAAGAAATGAATGTGGAAATTGTTTCCCCGGCGGTAAAAAGTTTGTTTGTACCCGACGGGGCCAAATTGCACGAATGTGAAGCATTGGGTAAACTAGTCAGCCAAAAACTGCGGGAGAAATTAGGTTAATGGATGTCTGTATTTGCCAAAGTTTGAATTTTCTGTCTTACGGGCTATATTTGGTTACTTCTTTTGACGGGAAAACAAACAATGGCCTGATTGTAAATACAGTGTTCCAAGTATCGGCCGACCCTGCCAAATTGGCGGTATGCGTATGTAAAAACAGTTTTACGCACGCAATCATAGAAGAAAGCCGGGTAATTAACGTAATGCCGCTGGAAGAGCAAACGCCCTTGGTATTTTTAGGAAACTTTGGTTTTCGCACGGGACGCAATTTTGACAAATTTGCCAAGGTACCCTTTACAAAGGCCGCTAACGGCTGCCCGGTGGTGCAAGAACATACGCTTTCGTGCATAGGTGTACAAGTAACACAGACGGTAGACGTAGGCACGCACACGTTGTTTATTGGCAACGTAACGGATGCACAGATTTTTAAGCCGCAAGGCATCCCTTTAACGTATGAATATTATCATACGGTTATTAAAGGCAAAACCCCTGCGGGGGCAACTCATTTATAGGAGAAAAATATGGTGAAATATGTATGTGAAGTGTGTGGTTATGTGTATGACCCGGCCATCGGTGATCCGGCCAACGGGATCCCGGCTGGCACAGCGTGGGAAAATGTAAAAGAAGATTGGGTATGCCCGGTGTGTGGCGTAGGTAAGGACCAATTCAAAGCTGCCGAGTAATAACGGACACGAAATTGCATATTCAAAACAACAGTTCCCCCTCAGAAAAGAGGGGGAACTTATTTCCCTCTCCCCTGGAGGGAGAAGATGCCCGTTTGGGCAGGTGAGGGGGTGTTTTTTTCTGTCCCCCTTGCGGGGAAAGAATGTAGGTCAGGTGTAAACCTGACATTGCCTAAAAAGGACAAACAGGCCGCTGGGTTTACACCCAACCTACATAAAACAACCCATGGTTTCATCCCCTTCCGTCATGCTGGGGTGTCTTTGCTCAGGATCTCTACCTTGTTTATAAAGTGTTATTTCACACTTGATACGAGATCTCTTTCCCTTTTCCCCTGGTAAAATTCCTCATTTTTTATTATACTATCAGTACAATTTGAATCTGTTTTTGGAAGCCGAAAGGCACCGCTGTCAATACAGCAATCATCAAACCAAAAGCAGCCGATTAAAAGCATACAAGGACGGCCATCTTTGTATGCTGAATGTTTTTCATTTGAAAAAATGAATGACTACGGCTGTTTGTTTCGTGGGTTTGATGATTTACGAAGCAAGGAGCCGTTTTTACGTGCAAATCCGAACCAGATGAATTGTGAAAATCAAAATTAGGAGGATGTGCCTTATGCAAAAAAGAAATACCCGGCGGGGTTTCACGCTTATAGAATTATTAGTTGTCGTGCTGATTATCGGTATTTTGGCTGCGGTAGCATTGCCACAATATCAAAAAGCCGTGGAAAAAAGTAGATTAACGGAGGCAAAAACAATACTCAATGCCATGACAAAATCTTTTCAATTATGTGAATTGCAATATGGAAAGCAGGCCAGCCAATGTCTTGATACAGATGCTACTTCTAATTTATTTGTATCATCCGATATTAGTATCCCTGGAACTTGGAGTAATGATTGTCTAGACGATGATTTGTGTCTAAACACAAAAGATTGGAGTTTCGGTTTCAATGGAGTAAGAGTTATGATTGCAAACCGGGTCATGGCAGATGGTGATATGCCCTATTACTTGGCTCAAAATGTAGATACAGGAAATATAACCTGTACCAACTTTTCCGATACCACATGTACTACACTATGTGGCAGTAATCATTGTGAAATAAAATAAACTTGTATTGTCTTGACACGTAGTAAAAATGCGCTGCAAAATAAGACCTGTCGAGTAGATACTTAGGAGTTCTCATATGCGGGTAGAACTATTATAAATAAACTCATAACTAAAAAATCCCTAGCCAAAAACTGGGGATTTTTTTAATACTTTTTAATACCCATACGCGTTTTGGCATTTATTGGCGTAGGTAAATTTGTAGTCATACGTGCTGTCTATCCATACAATGTGGTTAATTTCAGCCTGTTGCATGGCTTCAAATAACGTGCCGGGCGTTTTGTGTTTATGCCACGGCCATGGGATAAACCCCAGCAGTAAAAACGAGCACGAAGAGGCTTTTTTGATGTCTTCTGTGTGGGATAAATCTACCTGTTGTGCGTTGAGATCCACATTATATTTTGTAGTTCCGTATAGGCCGCATCCGGCTATATACGTACAAATTACTGTTAAAAGAAGTATTTTTCGCATACAATTTACGGTACAAAATTGTATGTACGCCGTCAATGAGAAAAACTTGCTATAATAATAGCAATGAAACTGATGTATGTAATCACTACTACCGACGTAGGCGGGGCGGAAAACGCCTTGCTGTCCCTTGTGCAAGAGGTTTGCCCCCGTCATAGCGTGCGCGTAGTCTGTTTAAAACCGCTTGGGCCGGTGGCGCAGGCGTTGCGCGCGGCGGGTGCAGAAGTAGTTTCACTACAGATGAAAGGCGCAGGGCTAGGAATTGTTTCTAAGATCGTACGCGAACTGGAAACCTTCCGTCCGGATATCGTTCACGCCCTACTTTTCCGTGCCATAGAATTTACGCGCCTGGCCTGTGCCGGCCGTAATATCAAATTGATTACAACCCCGCATTTTGATTTATCCAAAAAACCGTTTTGGATGCGTGCCTTGGATAAGGCTTTAAAAAATATGGATACGGTTTCGTGTGCGGAATCGGTTAGTACTTATCAGTTTTTGTTGGAAAAACAGGGTTACGCAAAAGAAAAAACGGTGTTGGTGCCCAATAGTATAAAAAAATCTTTATTTTTTAAGGATAATTTTCTAAAATCGCGCCTACGCCACGAAAAAAACTTTTCCGATACAGATGTAGTCTATATTTGCGTAGCGCGGTTTGCCAAAATCAAGAACCAGGCCGCCCTTTTACGTGCTTTTGCGCGTATGGAATCCCATTGTCCGCATGCCAAATTGGTTTTAGTGGGGGATGGGGAAGAAAAGCAAAATTTAGAAAAATTAGTCATAGCCCATAACTTAACAGAGAAAGTACTTTTGGCCGGATATCAAACCGATATCAATGCGTGGCTAAATATGGCAGATGTGTTTGTGCTCGTTTCACGGGAAGAATCCCTGCCGCTAGCCTTGCTGGAAGCCCAACAAGTGGGATTGCCTTGTGTGGTAAGTGCCGTAGGGGATATGCCTTCTATTATAAAACACGGGCAAAATGGATTTGTATGCAGTGCAAAAGACGAGACACTACTAAGTTGTTTGTTAACGGAATTATATGAAAATGCGCCTTTACGGCAACAAATGGGGGAGAAAAATCTTTCTATATCTTCCCATTCAGCGAATAGTTCCCAACAGTATCAACAACTTTATCAACATGTAGTAAACACGCAAAAGTTTTCACGTGAAAACATGGCGTGTCAAATTAAATAAAGTTTTCACGTGAAAACTGATTAGGAGAGAATATGGAAGAACGTCTATTTATAGTGGCTTGTATTATGTATGGTTTTGCCAGGCTCACGAAATGGTTGGAACGAAGGGAATTTTTAAAAGAGCCTATTGCGTTTGCCCGTTGGCATGGTATATTTTTGTTGTTTATTTTAACGTGTGCCGCATATATCTTAGTATTTGTGATGAATGGCGGTCCGGGGGCCCCTTTCCCTACCGATAAATTTTTTATTTTGGAAATAGGGGTAGTAGTATTTTCGCTCTATCGTTTGGCTAAGATGTCTAACATAGATGAGGAAAAACGGAATCATATTTTAAAAGCAGATTTAGATTGGTGCAATACGGTTTATTTTGCCGGATTTGTGGCTTCTATTATCATGTTCTTTTTTATCCAGGCCTTTAAAATTCCTTCCGCTTCTATGCGTAATACGTTGGTGGAAGGGGACCATTTATTTGTAAATAAGGCGGTGTATGGATTTCGTATCCCTTTTACGAATTGGCGTTTTGGGCAAATAGAGGATATTACTCCGGGGGATATTATTGTATTTAAGTTCCCGGCTAAAAATCGCCAGCAAGTCAACTGCGGGTTAGAAACCCAATATGGACGCGACTTTGTAAAACGGGTGGTAGCCATGCCGGGTGATACTGTGGAGGTAAAAGAGGGGAAATTGTGGGTTAATGAAAAAGAAATGCCGCAACAACCTTATGAAATGTATGAAGATGTTACCCGCCAGGAAGGACCTATTATTGATGACCCAAAATTGTACCAGCGTATTTGGCAAAACCATAAATTAGACAACTACGTAGGGGAGGAACTACGTGATAGTTTTGGCCCTGTCAAAGTGCCTGCGAACAGTTACTTTGTCATGGGGGATAACCGCGATAATTCCTGTGATTCCCGTTTTTGGGGTCCTGTGCCGCGGGAAAACATCAAAGGGAAAGCCTGGTTTATCCATTGGCCACCTAAAAAAATAGGGCGAATTAAATAGGCAAAAGTTTTCACGTGAAAACTTTTAATCTACTTACGCAACATCCATCTTTCAAACGCAAGGGTATTTCAACAGAAATCTCTTGCGTTTTTAGGGTAGATATGGTTAAATATAGGCAGGAGGAATTATGGCAGAAATTGTAGTAGTAGCAAACCAAAAAGGCGGCGTGGGCAAAACTACCACGTCTATCAATTTAGCCTACGCACTGGCCTGTCTAAACCAGGAAGTGCTTTTAGTAGATTTTGACCCACAAGGCAATGCCGGATCGGGTTTAGGGGTAAGCGTGGAGGACGGACAAAAATCTGTTTACCATTTGCTTACGAAAGTAGCCCCGTTTGACCAGGTGGTACGCCAAACCGCAAACGAATTTTTGGATGTATTACCTGCTTGCAAAGATTTGGCAGGAGCAGAGGTGGAATTGGTAAATGTGCGCGGGCGCGAAAATATGCTTAAAGAAGCATTAGCCCCTATTCGGGATATGTATCGTTTTATCATTATAGATTGTCCGCCTTCCTTGGGGTTGCTTACGTTGAACGCTATGATGGCCGCGGACAGTGTTATTACCCCGGTACAATGTGAGTATTACGCTATGGAAGGATTGGCCCATTTTATGGGTACAGTCAATAAAATTAAACAATTTCTGCATCCGCAATTGAAAATGGATGGCGGTGTGCTAACCATGTATGATAGCCACTTGAATTTAGCCAAACAAGTGCGTGAGGAAGTCAGTAACTATTTTGGGGATAAAATCTATAAAACCCCTATTCCGCGTAACATCCGTTTGGCCGAGGCTCCCAGTTTTGGGCAAGCCATTTTTGATTATGAACCTGCCTGCCGCGGGGCAGAGGCATATATTAAATTAGCGGTAGAATTTCTAACCCGTCGCGGGGCAAACGTAAAAGATTATGAAGACTTTAAATTGGTGGGGGATAATCCCTTAACCTATGATTTTGGAGAATAATATGGCCAGACAAGCATTAGGAAAAGGCTTAGATGCCTTACTGAAACAAACCCAGGAAATTGCCAATTTGCCTACGCAGCAAGCCGCCCAAGCAGTGGCTGGTTTGCCGGATGTAACCGTGCAAAAAATTGCAGTAGATAAAATTGTACCCAACCGCTTTCAGCCACGCCGTGTGTTTAGTGAAGAAAAGTTGCAAGAACTTTCCGCCTCCATTAAAGCACATGGCCTTACGCAACCCATTGTAGTCGTATATGATGCCAGTTTAGATAAGTATGAAATTGTAGTGGGGGAACGCCGCTGGCGCGCCACTAAACTGGCGGGACTAACGGAAATTGATGCCATTGTCCATAAGCATTTAGACGACCAACAAATGTGCGCCTTGGCCCTCATTGAAAACATCCAGCGCGAGGATCTGGATCCTATTGAAACGGCCTTAGGGTACCGCAATCTGATGAATAAGTTTTTTATTAAACAAGTAGATTTGGCATCCTACTGTGGCAAATCCAAGGGGGCTATCTCCAATACGTTGCGTCTGCTGGAATTAGAGCCGGAAATCCAGCAAGCCTTGCAAGAGCGCACCCTAAGCGAAGGCCATGCCCGTGCATTACTCATGGTCAGCGGACAAGCGCGTATGGATTTGTTTAACCGTATTTTAAAACAAAAAATGTCGGTACGCCAGGCCGAAGTATCTGCCCAGGCCTTATTAACCCCGGCCAAAAAGGCGGAAAAAACCGGCAAACCGGTGGAAGTAGCCGCCTTTGAAAATGACTTACAGGCTGCCTTAGGTACCAAGGTAGAAGTCAAATATGGCAAAGATATGCGTAAAGGTACTTTAGTGATTGCCTATCACTCGCTGGAAGAACTGGACAACCTGGCCAGCCGCTTGAAACACAAAATGTTATAAACGCGGTCTACACAGCATAGAAAAGATTGTAAAAAACCCACCCTAACGAGGTGGGTTTTATGCATCGTACATGCTATTAAAAAATGCTTAAAAATTAAGCATTTTTCGCTACATTGCGTTGTGCAAGGTATATTTATTGGGCTCCCTTGCATCCAGTAATTCACATACTGTTTGAGCACGAGGCGTTCTATACCAGCACGCACAATCAGACGTTCCGTCAGCATAAATGACGCAAGAGAAGAAAGAATCTATAGGATCCTCTTGCAGGCGTACAGTCCATTCTAGATGTGAACGTTTTCCAATAGGAGTATACACTTCCGCAACATAGGCAAAATAGTTATCAGTGCAGATATCATCATCACATGCGCTGGCAGGAAATAAATCCAAGGCAAGTGGGGAGTTGGCCCCTAGTAGAGAAATGGCTTCTTTCCCTAGAGCCGGATATCCGTTTTCCAGTACATAGGCTTGCCCGGCTTTTTCTATGGCGGAGATAAACACCAGGGCCTGTGTTACGCGGGCTTTCCACACGGCCTTGTTATACTGCGGCAGGGCCACCGCCGCTAATATGCCAATAATCAGCACCACTACCAACAGTTCAATAAGGGTAAACCCGCGCGCCGCTATCCAATTGGGTGTCATCCCCGAAAGTCGTAATCGGGGATCTCCCGTCTCCCGGTTGTTGTTACATAGAGCCGTCACGGCGTACTTGATACGGCATCTTCCACGCTTGTCGTTTCTTTGATACCGGTGTAACAATGTGCGTGGAAGAATTAAATTCAGGATGACTTTATTTTTTTGAACTACATTTTCTGTTTGCGTACTCCCCCGCCGGGTATTTCTTTTGTTCATACGTTCCCCTCTTTGTGTTTAATATGCACAATTTTTCTCCATCCCAGAAAATGCATGCAAAAACGGCTATCATATTTGGGACTGTGCGACCACCCCCATTTACAATAACCGGGCCTTCCGTTTGAAAACGGAAAACACTCGGCGCAATAGGATGTACGGTCCCATTGCACCTAGTTCGGCTATTTTTGGCGTCGCACACAATTTTGGATTTCCCAAAATTCTGCCGCATTCTACATACGGTTCCAAAAACAGATAAAATTGTACCTATAGTATAATAAACTTTACCTCTAAAAACAAGCAAAAATGAGCCGTTTCTAATCCAAAGGACCTATCCGCAAAATAGGTCCTTTTTCCCTTTGCGTGCGGTTGCTAAATTTCGTACCATATAGATGGAGAAGGTTAAACTGTTATGTATCAGTACTGCGCAAACCAATTTGTGTGTCAGTGCTTACCTCAGCGGCAAAAGCCACAAACGCGGAGGGACGCCTTCTTTATTTTCAATTTACTCTCTTTTTTCCTCACATTATTTTCACATTGTTTTAAAAATATCCAAACTGCAACCTATTCTATATATCTGCAGTGCACAATTTGGGAAGTTATTGATAGGGCCAAAAGGAATTTAAAAATAGGACTTTTGGCCCTGTTTTTTGGGCTTGAAAATTATAACCATATAAGAAAGGAGGAGCTATGAAGAAGTTACTATCGCTGGTACTGGGCGTTAGTATTGTATGCAGTAGCATTACTCCCGCCATGGGGCAAATCCGGGCGGGCCGCAGTCTTGCTAATTTAAAGGGGCTATCCGCTACCGGGACCCGTGTGTCTGCATCTTCTTTCTCTGCCGCTTTAAACCGGGGTGTGCTTGCCCAACGTATTTTTGCAAACAGTACCTTGCAAAGCCGTATTGCCACCGGACAAATTGAAGGTCTTTCCCACTATATTTTAACCAGTCCTGCCGCCCAACGCGAGGCTTTATTGCGTACCGATTTTGTAGCCCTTTCTTTGTTGCCGCAAGCCGTAACAGATGCCCAACGCGCACAAGCCATTACCTTTTATAACACACAATTAACTGCACAAGTTTCTGCCTTACAAGCGGTACAAATGTCCCTGCCTGAATTTTTGACCTATGCCGCCACGCATCCCACCGCCCGCAACGTGCAAGCCGTGCAAAATGTGTTAGCGGATGCTTCGGCCCTGGCGTTGTTAGCCCCGCGCGAACAAGCCGCCACATTGGTGGCATTTTACCAGTCTGCCAAAAACACTGCATTTGCTGATACTGCCGCTTTAATTGCGGCCCGTGGTTGTTTGCGTATGGGGGCATATGAAGAATTAGCCCAATTATTTACCCAGGTAGAAAACCCGCAAATTTTGGCCGGAACAGCGGCGTATGTGCTAGAAAATCATTTACCCGTAGAAATCCCGGCGCAATTTAATTTTACCCAACCGGCGGCTAATGATTCATTAGCCGCTTTTTTGGGTCAAACTTTCTTGCCGCATGAACTTCACGCGGACGGTTCATTAGCAGCCACCCGGGAATGGTTAAGTTTACAACAAATAGCGTGGCCGTCCGCTGTAACGGCTCACACGCCTGCGGCCACTGCCGTTTCTTTGGCGGGCACCACACCGCTTGTTTTGTCTGTTCCAACACATCTTACCCAAGCCTCTCAAACACAACCTGCTTCTGCCGTTGCTGCCCCACGCAGTACCGCTTCCGGTGGGATTGTGTATAGTGGCATTCCCGTATTTGCTATCGCAGATGCCGGTAAACGGGCTGCACAATGGTTGCGCCGCCAATTTAAAAAGGATGCACACTCCCCTGCCCCGTACGAAGAACCCGGCTTGCACGACCGCCACATCCGCCCGGTGTATGCAGAGGTTGAAATCCCGGCCCAGGCACAAATTGGCGGCGATTTGGGTGGTGCCGATAATGATATGGGCAGTGTGCCGGTAGGAGTGGACGGATTTAAACTAACCGTGGAAGGGGAAGACAAAGTAGAGCATATTTTGCATAATGTGGACTTGACAGTTAGTTCTTCTCTTAAAAATTTCTCGCCGGAATATAACCGCTTGGCCTTAGACACTAACCATTACTTTGAACTGCGGAACCAAACGGTGCCTGCCAAACGGCCGGACCATTTCTACTTTGCCCTGTCTATCCAAAACGGGGAATTTGCCAAACTGATAGAGGGGGCACAAACTTTACAATTGGCACGGCCGTTGCGTATCAAAATTCAAAAAACAGGGGCTCCCAAAGCGGCTATTACCCTACAAGTAGTAGGCCCTTCGCTAGAAGAAACTGCCCTGGTGGCAGAAGTAGATGCGGCCTTGTTAAGTGGTATTAACAACCCTCAAAACGGACGTATTTGGTATAACGGTTCGTCCTTGTATTTCCAAGCACAAGATGGAACAGTCACAGAACTGGCAGATGCTTTTATCCGCCTGCCTAAAGCAGAAAGCAAATATTGGACACAAATTTTTGAGATGTACCCCGATACCCAATTTAATCTGCGTGTACTTTCCACTATGGACAAAATGGTTCCTGTTACTTATTTAGTACCCGGGGAACAAATTGGGTTGGGTAAAACATTAGCACCCGCTTTACACGATATGTCCACCTTAGGTAAAGATGATGCCAGTAACATTATGCTGGGCATTAACAACGTACTCCCCGCGCTAATGGGGTTGGTGCATCCGTTGCTTAAGCAATACGGCGAGGCCGCTGTTTTCCGCGTGGGGGCGGCCATGTTTAGTGCCGGGGGGTTGATTGCGCTAGCCAGCGGGCTTTATGGGCATATTGGCGGATTGATGACAAATTGGCAACTGGCCGGGTTTTTAACCTCTAGTGTGCTCATTGCCTTGGGAACCAACATCACCCGTTTTGTACAAAACTTACTTATCAGTGCTAACCGCGGTATTGTGCCGCAAGTAAATTCATTTCAAAAACAGGCCGAAACAGTTCAAGAGAAACCGGTAGTATATAATGCCAAACACTTGGCCAAACGTGCATGGGAGGTGGCTACTAAAAAATCCACTAAATCCTTGCGGGATGTAGTTTACTACCAGCGCGGGGCTATGTTTAAAAACTTAGGAACGATGCTTTTCTTGTCCTTTCCGTGGTTAGCCAATTTGGCAGGTAAAGCCGTGGGGGTAGAGTTGGGGTTAGATTTTTCTGCCAGTTATGTGCCTTATACATTGTATAGTTTGTACACATTGCGAAAAGTATATAAAACGCGCTATAAAGATGCCTTCCCCATGAACCAAACCGTACTGAATAATAATTTACAGGATTTGCAAAATAACATGGCGGTAGAAATTTCAAAAGTGGCCCCAGCAGATTTAACGGCCCAGCATCCTGTATTAGTAAATGCGGCTAAACAATTAAAAGGGGCCATTGATGCCTTGGTATCTGTAGAGGCGCGTAAACAAAAAACTGGGATTAACGGTTTAACCCTCAAACACGAGGCTGAAGTAGGTGAGGAATTAGAAAACTTGCTTTTATTGGCCGGCCGTACCCGGAACGAAGCCCAAGCGGCCCACCACTACTTACAACAAGCGTTTGATGTGTTGGGACGGCGTGATGTAAAGTGGTATAAGGTAGCGGCTATGAAAGGCTTGCCACCTGCCTTGGCCGCTATGACATTGGCTACATTTGGCGAGTTAGGTCTTTCCAACGGATTAGCGTTTGCCATGCGGGAACTGGTTGGCGAAGGTACCGCCGCTACAGGGATTGTAGGAATTTTGCTATACGGTTGTATGTTTGGTTGGCGTATTGTGGGTAACGTATTAAGCCAACGCATGAGCGGGGGCAGTATGTATGCGCTATCTTCTGCGGCCAGCATAGCAGGCCCGGCTCTAATGGCCCTGGCTATGCAGTCCGGCAACATGGGGCTTTTGGTAGGCGGGGCTATCACCGCCTGTTTTGGAATTAGCAATTTCTTCTCGCAAATGTATGAATATATGATTGGATTGTACCCCAAATATAAACGTGAAATTGCTTTACTTATCAATTATACTATGCCGTTGGCGGCCTTGCCGGTAGGGGCCTTAAAATCCGGGGCACTGGAAGCAATCCCGGGGTTGGATATGGCCTTATGCGGGGTGGCATTGGCGGGTAGTGTGGCTTTAACCCCGGGGATGTTGGCAAACTCCAGCATGGTGCAAGCCGTCAAATACTGGGGTAAAAATTTAAAAGATAAAATCCGCCACCTAATAAAACACAACCAACCGGGGGATAATAACACAACTGCTTCAACAGAAGAAACGGCTGCCCCGGCTTACTAAGAAACCTTGTCTTCCGGCTATGCTGCAGGCACAGGAAATGTTTATTGGTTTTCTGATATGAAACTCCCCAGGCTCATGCCCGGGGAGTTTTCTGACTTATCAGTTTCCGTAAAACCGGAACTTATTTATCTACCACTTCGGCTTCTACCACGTCATCTTTGCCGTTGTTGGCTTGCGCCGCGCCGTCCGGGCCGGGTTGTGCCCCTGCTTGCTGTTGGGCACCGGCGGCTGCACCTTGTTGGGCCTTGTACATGGCTTCACCCAATTTTTGGCTGGCTTGTAAAGCCGCATCTGTGGCGGATTTCATCTTGGCGGCATCATCTCCTTTCAAGGCTTCTTTTAGGTCATTTAATGCCTGTTCAATCTTGCCGCGTTCTTCCTGGGATACTTTATCGCCATATTCCTTTAAGGCTTTTTCCGTTTGGAAGACTACACTGTCGCCCTGGTTTTTGGCTTCAATGATTTCTTTTTGTTTTTTGTCTTCTTCGGCAAATTTTTCAGCCTCTTTGACGAACTTATCCACTTCTGCATCACTGAGTTTGTTAGAAGACGTAATCGTGATGTGTTGTTCTTTATTGGTGCCCAGGTCTTTGGCGGTTACGTTCAAAATACCGTTGGCATCAATATCAAACGTTACTTCAATTTGCGGCACACCGCGCGGGGCTGGCGGAATACCGTCCAGGTCAAATTTCCCAAGTGGAACGTTGTCTTTGGCCATGGGGCGTTCCCCTTGCAATACGTTAATGGTTACGGCAGGTTGGTTGTCCGACGCGGTGGAGAAAATTTGCGTTTTTCGCACCGGGATAGTGGTGTTGCGTTCAATTAAGCGCGTGCACACACCGCCTAAGGTTTCCAACCCCAAGGACAGCGGCGTAACGTCTAACAACAAGACGTCTTTTACTTCCCCGGTTAAAATACCGGCTTGCACGGCCGCACCAATAGCCACACATTCCATAGGGTCAATGCCGCGTTCAATTTTTTTGCCCACCAGGTCTTCCACGTATTTTTGCACAATCGGCATACGGGTCGGGCCACCGACCAAAATAATGCGGTCAATTTGGCTGGTGGTAAGCCCGGCATCAGACAACGCCTGATTGACGGATTTACCGCAGCGTTTGACAATATCGTCCACCAAGCTTTCCAATTTGGCACGGGAAAGGCGCATTTCCAAGTGTTTAGCCCCGTCGGCACCGGCGGTAATATACGGCAAGTTGATGTCGGTTTCCATGGTGGTGGAAAGTTCAATTTTGGCTTTTTCGGCCGCATCTTTCAACCGTTGTGCGGCTTGTTTGTCGTTAGACAAATCAATCCCGGTTTGTTTGCGGAAATCGTCCGTCATCCATTTGATGATAGCGTTATCCATATCGGTTCCGCCCAGTTTCGTATCGCCGGACGTGGAAAGCACGTCAAAGGTGCCTTCTTTGCCCATTTCCATAATGGTTACATCCAGGGTACCGCCGCCCAAATCAAAGACCATAATTTTTTGTTCTTTGCCAGCTTTATCAATACCGAATGCCAACGCGGCGGCCGTCGGTTCGTTTACCAAACGTACTACATCCAGCCCGGCAATACGGCCCGCATCTTTGGTAGCCTGGCGTTGGTTATCGTTAAAATAAGCAGGCACCGTGATGACGGCTTTTTCTACCGGTTCCCCCAAAAAGGCCTCTGCATCCTTTTTTACTTTTTGAAGCACAAAAGCGGAAAGTTGTTGCGGGGTAAATTCCTGACCGCGCAAGTTAAATTTGTAGTTTTCCCCCATTTTGCGTTTGAAGGCGGTTACGGTACCTTCGGGGTTGGCAATTGCCTGACGGCGGGCCGGTTCACCCACCAGACGTTGACCGTCTTTAGTAAATGCTACATAAGACGGGAATGCTTTCCCGCCGATAGAACTACCTTCGGCAGACGGAATAATGGTTCCTCTGCCCCCTTCCATCACAGCCGCTGCCGTGTTGGAAGTTCCTAAGTCAATACCAATAATTTTAGCCATACTACTTCTCCTTTCGTTAAAAATTTAGTTTTCTTCTTTAGCCTGGCCTACTA
Organism: Elusimicrobiaceae bacterium; assembly: GCA_045606825.1. GTDB lineage: Bacteria > Elusimicrobiota > Elusimicrobia > Elusimicrobiales > Elusimicrobiaceae > Avelusimicrobium. Next base: position 135,178 of record JAZUSQ010000021.1, on the reverse strand, counting down.
CCACATTAGCCGGGCGTAATACTTGGCCATTCATCATAAAACCCATTTTCACTTCGTCTATGACTAGGCCGTCTTGTTCTTTGGGTGCGGCAATAGTAGCCACTACTTCCTGGGTGGCAGGATCGTAGGGTTTATTGAGCACGTCCATTTTTTGGATGCCTTCGGCACTAAAGGATTTATTTAGTTCCGTTAAGATCATCCGCATGCCGTCTTGCAAGGATTTTACGTCTTGTTCTTTACCTTGTTGTAAGGCGGCTTGTTGGCGTAACAATACTTCATACATAGGCAACAATTTTTGGGCAAAATCTTTTTTGCCGTATGCTATGAGGGCCGCTTTTTCGCGTTCGGTGCGTTTACGGTAGTTGTCAAATTCAGCGTACAAGCGGACGTATTGGTCGCGATAATCGGGCTCGTCGGTTTTAGCGGGAGCTTCGGCAGTTTCACAAGTCAATTCTTCGGCTTGCTCCTGTGCTTGTTCCTGCGCCAATTCCTCGGGGCTGATGTTATGTTTTTTATGTTTACTCATAAATCTTCGTCCTCCAACGGCAGTGCGTTCCACGTGTTCATGGACGCTTCCAGCAAACTGCCAATGTAATTCACTAAGGACATTACCCGCGTATATTCCATGTGTTTAGGACCAATAATTCCCAACATTCCTACTGTTTTATCACCCACGCGGCAGGCGGTAGAAACAATACTTAAATTTTTTAACTCCGGCGTGGCATTTTCACTGCCAATGGACACATTGACCCGTTTGTCGTTTTTATCCAGTTCGGCCAGTTTGGCATTTAATAAAGAGGAAAACCGGTCCCGTTCTTCCACCACGCGCATCATTTGTTTCAAATCTTCATAATCATCTTGCGTGGTGTTTTCTAATAGGCGGCCAATGCCTTCCACATATAATTCGTCGCCGCCGGTTTGGGGTTTTTCCATATCCTTTAGCACCTGGGTAGCCACATCGGCTACATCGGCTAACTCACGGTGGCCCGAGTGCAAATACTGCCACAAAATCTGCCGTGCTTCGGCCAGTGTGTGCCCGGCGATCTCGTCGTTAATAAAACGGCTGAGTACCTGTAATTTGGCCGGGGAAATTACCTGCCCCATACGCACCGGCCAATGGCGCACCGCGCCGGACTCGGTAACCAACACGGTAAGCATAGCGCCGGGGGCCAAGGGTAAAAAGTCCAAGCGTTGGATGCGTTGGTCTTCTACTTGGGCCGTATAGACAAACCCTGCCGCACCCGAGAGCATAGCCAACAAACGCGACGTTTGCACCAGCATATTATTTACTTCACTCACGCGTTGGTCGTACTGCTTTTCAATTTGCTCACGCTCTTTGGCGGCCATTTTTTGCACGTTAGCCAAATAGTCCACATAATAGCGGTAGGCTTTATCCGTGGGGATACGCCCACCCGAAGTATGCGGTTGGTAGAGGTATCCTTCTTCTTCCAATTCCGCCATAATGTTGCGGATGGTAGCACTGGAAACATCCTTTAAAACGCCGTCGGCAATCATTTGTGAGCCGACCGGGCGGCGGGTTTCCACATATTGTTGGACTACCCAGCGCAAGATTTTTTCTTTACGTGCTTTGGCAACTTCCGGTTTTAAAATACGCATGGTGCTTAGCTCTCTTGGGGGATTTTACCGTCGGGAGTATTGTTTTTATTTTAGCACTCCCAAATCCTACCTGCTAAGATTATAAGTAATTATTTTATTTTTGTCAACCCCCTTTTTAGAGTGCTAGTTTTGATGAGTTGTAATGAACCTATAAAAATCCCCGCTTCTTAGGCGGGGAATAAACTGGTAGATTTATAGCCAGTAACTACCCTTGTCCCTTTTTTCTTTCCCCAAAGACTTACACACCGCACCGCCTCGCTCATTAATGGGATAAGAACCAGTAGCAGAATCATAGTATTGAAAATAACAAAACGCTCTGCCTTGCTGTCCTGTGTCTATATTATCGGCTACATCTTCATCCGCATAATGATCAAAAAAAGCTTCTATAGCTACATGTAACGACTCCGCATTCAATTGACCCATAATCCGCGGATTATTTCCGTTTTTACAGCGTAAACTAATTTTATAATTTCCTTTTACTAAATCATAAATGGTACTATTTTCCCTCTTTTCAAACCCGCTGGGCAAATCGGCCTCCAGTTCTTCACAATCGGCGGCATAGTGCCCATTGGCTAAATAAAAGACTTCCTGTTGTACTTTTATATTTTTCACGATAGCAAACAACTCACTTGCCCGTGCCTTATCCACCGCTTTTTGGTATTGCGGCAGTGCTACGGCCGCTAAAATACCGATAATCAGTACAACTACCAACAACTCTATAAGCGTGAAACCCCGCCGGGTATTTCTTGTTGTCATATGTTTACCTCTTTGTGTTTAATATGCACAATTCTTCTCCATCCCTGAAAACGTATGCAAAAACGGCTGGTTTGATAGAGGATGAGGCACATGCTCCACAAAAACAGCCGTAATTTGCCATTTTAATAAAACGACAAACATTCAGCACAATACTGCCGAGGGATCAACTCATTAGTATCGTGCTTTTATCGGCTATTTTTGGAGTACCTCATCGCTTTTATCCAAAGCCATCCGTATTCTTCGTACGGTTCCAAAAACAGATCAAATTGTACCTATAGTATAATAAAAAACCCCGGTATTAGCAACCGGGGAACAAGGAGTATATGCAAAAAGTTAATCGCCAATATATTTTTTTACATTTGCCACTAATTCCGTCAGCACAAAAGGCTTAGAGCAAAAACCTTTCACTTGCGGGAACATTTGGAACATTTTTTTTGATTCCACTAAGGCCGACGTAATTAATACCGGAATATTGACCAGGTTTTCGTCTTCCGACATAATTTTTACAATGCTGGCCCCGTCCAACCCCGGGAGCATTACGTCTAACAATACCAAATGCGGGTGAAATTCTTTCATTTTAGCAATTGCATCCCGTCCGGTTTGGCAGGTGGCCAATTCGTATCCTTCACGGGATAATACCAACAGTAACAATTCAATGATACTGGTTTCGTCTTCTACAATTAAAATCCTTTTTTTCATCTTAAAAAACTCCTCTTAATTTATTATACTTTTTTATATGCCTAAACAAAAGTGCTTTGAGGCTTCTGTTTTACCCCTGATGCGGGCCTTTTCCGCAAAACTTATTACCCGCCAGGATAGTGTGCTGGTGGGGCTTTCCGGCGGGGCAGATTCCGTGTGTTTATTGCATTTTTTACGCTATTTATCCAAAGAAAAACATTTTGCTTTGGCTGCTGTACATGTCAACCATGGCCTGCGCGGGGCCGCTGCTGCCCAAGATGAAAATTTTTGCCGCCAACTCTGTGCCGCACTGGATATTGATTTGTTTGTCAAACAAGTAGATGCCCGCAAAACGGCCCAGCAGTATGACCTCAGCCCCGAGCACGGCGCGCGTAAAGCGCGCTACCGCGCATATCAGCAAATTGCCAAAAAATGGGGGGCTACTAAATTGGCGTTAGGGCACCATTTAGATGATCAAGCCGAAACCGTGCTACTTAATTTGTTGCGTGGCACCCAAGCCAAGGGGTTGGGGGGGATTCCTGTGCGTCGGCCGTTGTGCGCCGGGGTTGAAATTGTGCGCCCCTTATTGTGTGTTACCCGCAAAGAGGTAGAAACATATTTGGTGCAAAATAAACTTACCTGCGTAACAGACCAAACCAATTTTCAAGATAAATACCGCCGTAATTGGGTGCGCCACACCCTGCTACCATTATTAGAAGAAAAACAACCGCAAATCCGCCAACACTTGGCGCAATTTGCCGCCCAAATTACCAAACTAACCCAAAAATAATTGTGAAATATACTTTTCCAAATAAAAATTTTCTTTGCGTGCCCGTACAAGAGGGAAACCTATTAGAAAAATAGGTCCAAATTCCCGTGTGGCAAGGCTGGCCAATTTGCTACTATATATCTATGTTTAAAAGTGACGTGCTGGCCTTTGCCGCACAACAGAAGGTTTCTATAACCGGGCTTACGTTCCGCTCGCAGGACGTACAACCCGGTTTTGTGTTTTTTGCACTTAAAGGGGCCAACGCGGACGGCAACTTATTTATTACAGACGCCATTAAACGCGGGGCCGGGCTGGTAGTATCGGCCCAACCGCCTGTGCAAAATTATGGTGTGCCGTTTTTCTTATCGCACGATATTGATAAAGACATGGCAGACGCCGCCTATGCGTTTTATGGCCGTCCGTCAGATAGTTTAACCATGTATGGCATTACCGGCACGAAGGGCAAAACCTCTATTGCCTATCTGCTGGAAAGTATTTTACAAACGGCCCAGCGCAAAACCGGCGTGTTTGGTACGGTTAATTACCGCGCTAACGGCCAGGAAATTTGCAAAGCCCCTAACACTACCCCGGCCGCGCTTACACTTTTTAAATTACTGGCGCAGATGAAAAATCAGGGGTGTTCTAACGTGGTGATGGAAGTTTCTTCCCACGCGCTGGAATTGCAACGCGTGCGCAACATTTGGTATGACACTGCCATTTTTACCAACTTGCAACGCGACCATTTAGATTTTCATAAAACCTTTGAAAATTATTTTGCCGCCAAACAAAAACTGTTTGAAAATGTGGCCAACCCGCATAACCCCAAACCCCACCGCGCGGCCGTGATTAACGCAGATGACCCCTACGGACAACGTTTGATAGCGCAACTAAAAGGGCGGGTGCGCGTAGTAACATTTGGGATACATACACAAGCAGATTTTACGGCTACACACATTCAAGAAAGTTTAACGCATACGTCTTTTGAAATCAATGGGGTTGCCATGCAAATCAACTTGCTAGGCAAACACAATGTATATAACGCCTTGGCCGCTTGTGCGGCGGCGCACGCTAACGGAATTTCGCTGGAACAAATTGCGCGCGGTTTAGCCGCCTTGCCCGGTGTGCCGGGGCGCATGGAACGCATTGATGAAGGACAACCCTTCTTTGCGTTTGTGGATTTTGCTTATACCAACGAGTCGTTGCAACGTGCGTTTGATACGGTCCGCCCGTTTAAACAAGGACGCATTTTTGTTGTGTTTGGTTGTGGCGGCCAGCGCGACCGCACCAAACGCCCGCTGATGGGGGCTACAGCCTGCCAAGAGGCAGACCATGTGTTTTTAACCAATGATAACCCGCGTTGTGAAGACCCCCGCCAAATTTTTGATGATATTTTAGTCGGCATGCAGGGGCACAACAATTACACGTTGGAGCCGGACCGTGCCCGTGCTATTACCTTGGCCTTAGCCAAAGCCCAGCCCCAGGATATTGTAATTATTGCCGGCAAAGGGCATGAAGATTACCAACTAATCGGCACGCAGAAACATCATTTTTCCGACCAGGAAACTGTACGCAATTATTTACGGAGTAACCATGTTTAATTTGTCTGATTTCCCTCATAAAAAAGCCGCTGTATTGGGCGGTGGTAAAAGCGGCAAGGCCGTTGCCAATTTGTTGGCCGCACACGGGTGCGAGGTACTGATTAGTGATGAGCGTGAAATCTCACTGGAAGAAACCGCCCGGCGTATTTCTGTAGAAAGCGGCGGACATACGGATAAAATTTTTGAGGCGGATTTTATTGTCAAAAGCCCGGGTATTTTCCCGCAAAGCCCTATTTTGCAACAAGCCGCCCAACGCAACATTCCTGTATTTAGCGAATTGGAAGTAGCCCTGTCTTTCTTGCCCCCAAACGTACGCATTTTAGCCGTAACAGGTACTAACGGAAAAACCACCACCACGGCTCTTTTGGGTAAAATTTTAGCACAAAAAGGTTCCCGTGTGATTGTATGCGGGAACATTGGCACTCCCGTATCGGACTGTGTTTCCCAGGCCCGGCCGGGGGACGAGTTGGTAATAGAAGTTTCCAGTTATCAATTAGAAGACAGTACCTATTTTCACCCAAATATTGCCGGGTTGTTAAACATCACGCCCGACCACCTGGACCACCACGGCGGCATGCAAAATTATATCCATGCCAAACAGAAAATTTTTGCCTTTGAACAACCGCAAGATGTGGCCGTATTAAACGCCGCGGATGCCGTCTGCGCGCACGTTGCCCAACAGTGTAAAGGACGGATTTTGGCCTTTTCCACCCAACCCAAACACTGGATTAAAACAGACGTGTTTTATGACGGGGATGCCCTGGTATTTAGCAAGGGTTTTCAAATCCGTCCGCCGGCACTTATTGGTCTTCATAACATAGAAAATGCCATGGCAGCTGCCTTAATGGCACTGGCCGATGGGGCTACCCCGGCGCAGGTGCAACACGCGTTTGATACTTTCAAAGCCATTGAACACCGCATTGAAACCGTGGCAGAAATCAACGGCGTAAAATATATTAACGATTCCAAAGCCACTAATTTAGATTCCACCATTACCGCATTAAAAAGTTTTGAGAAAGACCAAAATATTTGGCTTATTTTAGGCGGGCGCGATAAAGGGGCCTCTTACGAAGTATTGTTGCCCTACTTAAAAGAACACTGCAAGAGCGTTCTTTCCATTGGGGAGTGTATGGATAAAATTGAGCGCGAACTGCGCGGCGAGTTTCCCATTGTATGGTGCGGTACATTAGATCAGGCCGTGATGTACGCCGCACAAGAGGCCACCCCGGGGGATGTAGTGCTATTATCGCCGGCGTGTGCCAGTTTTGACCAGTTCAAAAGTTTTGAGCACCGCGGCCAAGTATTTAAAGACTTGGTAGCCAAGTTGAGGAAATAAATCCCGCCGCGCATAAAGCAGTTTATGCACTACTGCCAAATTAAAAAGCACCCCTCAAGGGGTGCTCTAAATTTGGGCAGTACAGGATTTGCCTTCCGGTAAAACTCCTGACGGAGTTTTCCTGCAGGCCGGGCTCGCGGTTTTTGCCTTTCGCTCGCTCAAACAAAAACATCGCTGCGCCTTTCAAATCCCGGGCAACACCAAGTTCAGAGGGAATTTTTCAAAATAAAATACACTGGTTCTAGACGTGCACGAGGGAGGTATACTGGCGGCACGCGCGCGTTAGCGCGGAGGTATCCGACTGAGTGCACAACAACGAAACAGTGTATTTTAGGAAGAAAAATATGGGCAGTACAGGATTTGAACCTGTGACCTTCCGCGTGTGAGGCGGACGCGCTACCGCTGCGCCAACTGCCCTAAAATCGTAAAACTCAAATTACTACTACTTACTACTAGGTGTTGGCTTGCGTTGCGCGGTCCGCATGGCGGACGTACTTTGTGTTACAAGCGCTGCGCCAACTGCCCTAAAATCGTAAAACTCAAATTACTACTACTTACTACTAGGCGTTAGCTCGCGTTGCGCGGTCCGCATGGCGGACGTACTTTGTGTTACAAGCGCTGCGCCAACTGCCCTAAAATCAATCACTACCCTTCTATTATAACATATTTGGTGTAATTGCGCTAATTTGTATGCACGTGGATGAAATCCGCATTCAACGTGCCAGGCAATAATTGGGCAATGCCGTCAATCATAAATTGCATGGCAATCGCACACAAAATCATCCCCATAAAACGGATGACAATTTGGGTTCCGTTAGGCCCAATTTTGCTAAAAATATAACGCGCCCCTACCAAACAAATGCCTACCACACACGCGCTAACCAACAGTACAAAAATCATACTCATGGTCATGGTCCAGGTGGTGCTTTTCTCGGCATACAAAATAACAGTGGTAATAGAACCGGGGCCGATAAAAAGCGGCATAGCCACCGGCACTAAAATATGGCTTAAACTGCTCCTGGCCTGGTCAAAGGTAGTGCCGGAAGAGGCGGCCGTTTGGATACCGCTGTTTTCAAATTTGCTTTTCCCTTGTAACATACGCAACCCTACCCGCAAAATGATAATAGACCCGGCCAATCTAAACGCCGGGATAGTGATACCAAACATGGTTAAAATGCGGTTACCAAATAAAAAGAAGACCAGCAATAGCCCAAAAATGGACCCAGCCATAAGCAAGGCCACGGCACGCTGGACTTTGGGTGTTTCATTTTCTACGTGTTCCAAAAAAATCGGCACGTTGCCGATCGGGTTTAAAATGGCAATAATACCGATAAACGAGTTTACTACAATACTCCAATCCATAGTGCGGTTGGGCTCCTGTAAATGGGGAAAATAAAAAGCTACTAATAGTATATAAAATTGTGAGGGAGTCTATTTATTTTTATATAATGATTTAAGCCCAGTAAAGGGTTGCGGTTTTATTTACAGATTATTTGTTGAAGTGCGGGGGAAGCCCGCGCCGAGCAAAACCGGGGAAACCTGGTGCGCATGTTAGAGATCATCAAATAATTGTCTTGCTTTGCCTGCCTCGTAAGAGGTAGGTCAGCGGCGGTTATTTTAAGGGTCATCTCTAACAGCTCTTAGAATAAGATTGCCGCTTTTTTGTTGGGTAAATTACAAAGCAAGGAGTTATGTATGAAGAAAGGAAAAAAACATGTGAAAAATAATAAAGTCATTCCAAACTTGATTTGGAATCTTCAACGCTTGTCGTTGCTGTTTGTTAACAACGTGCGTGGAAGATCCCGTATCAAGTACGGGATGACACCTAATTTAATGGGTTTTACGCTCATTGAACTCTTAGTAGTGGTACTCATTATTGGCATATTAGCCGCCGTAGCCGTACCGCAGTACCAACGAGCCGTAGAAAAAAGCAAATACAGCCGTTATAAAATGTTAGCAGTAGCGTTAGCAAGAGCCGAAGAACTCTATTACTTAGAGAATGGAGAATATACTCCCGATATTAACAACTTAAATGTTGATTTCTCAGAAACACCCATTCAAGTAACAAGTTTAGGCAACGGCCACCGAACATATCAGTTTGATTGGGGAGAAATTTCTCTTATTGACCGGCAATTTGATGCAGCTCCGCGTATTATTCTTTTTATTTCTGACCTATCTGCATCACTTCAAAGTTGGCTTTTACAAGATAATACGTATTCTCAATTCCGTTCATTTGCAGGTAAACAAGTTTGTGGGGCAAAGACAAATGCAGCAGTAAAGTTCTGCCAACGTGAAACCCTCAAAACGCAGGCCGATTTTTCAAATGCCTACGGAACCTGGTATATTTACCCGTAGATTTTTGCTCTTACTTAAGAACCAAGATAATTCCTATCCCTGGTTTCTCATATTAGGTACAATATACCTATGGACCGATTTGAACTTGTTTCCAATTTTAAGCCAGCAGGCGACCAGCCCAAAGCCATTGATGCGCTCGTCCAAGGTGTGCAGGCGGGCGATAAACGCCAAACCTTATTGGGTGTTACGGGCTCGGGCAAAACATTTACGATGGCAAACGTCATCCAACAATTAAACCGCCCCACGCTGATTTTATCGCCCAACAAAGTGTTGGCCGCCCAGTTATATGGCGAGTTCAAACAGTTCTTTCCGCACAATGCCGTGGAGTATTTTATTTCGTATTACGATTATTACCAACCCGAGGCGTATATCCCGCAGACGGACACGTATATTGAAAAGGACTCTGCCGTCAACGAGCAAATTGATAAACTGCGCCTCAAGGCCACCACGTCTTTGCTAACACGTCATGACGTGGTAGTGGTGGCCTCTGTATCGTGCATTTACAACATTGGTTCGCCGGATAGTTTTAACGAAATGCGTATCTACGTTAAAAAAGGGGCCGAAATGACCCGCGGGCAACTTTCCGGCCACCTCATCAAAATTCAATATCAGCGCGACGAACTGGAGTTTACCTCCGGCAAGTTCCGCATGCGCGGCCCATTTGTGGACGTCATGACACCATATTCGCAAAATGCCATTCGTGTGGAAATTGCGGGCAAAACCATTGCACACATTTACGAAATCCACCCCATTACCGGCAATGTGGTGGCGGAACTGGACGAGGCCTGGATTTATCCCGCCAAGCACTTTGTGGCTACAGACGAAGATACCCAAAACGCCCTTGTACAAATTGAGCGCGACTTACAACTGCGCCATGCCGATTTAGTAGCCCAAGGCAAAGAAATGGAAGCCTACCGCTTGAAACAGCGCACGGAATATGATTTGGAAATGATCCGCCAGGCCGGTTTTTGCAGCGGGATAGAAAACTATTCGCGCTATATGGACGGACGTAAAGAAGGCGAACGCCCCCAGTGTCTGCTAGACTATTTTAAACGCTTTGACGATTTTTTGATGTTTGTAGATGAATCCCACGTGGCACTCCCGCAAGTGCGCGGGATGTTTAACGGGGACCGTGCCCGCAAACAAATGCTGGTGGATTTTGGGTTCCGTTTGCCATCGGCCCTGGATAACAGACCGCTGAAATTTGATGAGTTTGAAAAACTGATGCCCTCCACCATTTTTGTATCCGCCACACCCGGCCCGTATGAACTGACGGTAAGCGGAAACCACATTGTAGAACAGGTCATCCGCCCCACAGGGCTAGTTGACCCGAAGGTAATTTTGCACCCTACCGATGGGCAAATTGACCACCTGGTATCTAAAATTGCCGAACACACCGCCCGCAACGAGCGCACTTTAGTGTTAGCATTAACCAAAAAAACGGCGGAAGATTTAAGTGAATTTTTTGTACAAAAGAACATCAAAACACGCTATTTGCACAGTGATATTGATTCCTTAGAGCGCGTGGAAATTTTGCGCCAATTTAAAACCGGCGAGTTTGACGTACTGGTAGGTATTAACCTCTTGCGCGAAGGGATTGATATCCCGCAAGTAGGGCTGGTGGCTATTTTAGGGGCCGATAACGAGGGATTTTTGCGCAACACTACTACGCTTATTCAAATTTCCGGCCGTGCCGCACGCAACGTAGGGGGGGAGGTAATTCTGTATGCAGACCGTAAAACCGATTCCATTACATACGCACTTAATGAAATGAACCGCCGCCGGGAAATACAAGAAGCGTATAACAAAGAACACCACATTACCCCCAAAACCATTCAAAAAACAGAGGCAGATCTAAAAGAATTTGAGCGCAATACGCAAACCAGTGCATTTGGCATTTTAAGTGAAAGTTTGCCAACCCCTACCGTAAAAAACATCAAACACTTGGAAAAAGACTTAGAAGCCCAAATGCGCGCCGCCGCCGATGCCCTAAATTTTGAATTGGCGGCCGAACTGCGTGACCGGATTATTGAACTTAAGCAAATGAAACTAAAATAAAGCAGTTTCTCCCGCCGCAGGAAACAGATATCCAACGGGCAGGTGAAGCAAAAAATAGTAAAATATAATGTATGGAAAAAACAATTACTCTCAAAACCGTTAAAAAAGTAATCGGGCTAGAAGAAACCCCCAGCACCCATTTGCTAGCCAAGCAATTATCTGCCACGGAAAGCGGCGGAACCTTGATTTTGGCTTGCCGCCAAACGCAAGCCGTTGGCCGGGAAGGCAAGCCTTTCTACGCCGGAGAAGGAGGCATCTATTTTAGCCTTATATTGGCCCCTCAGGCCACGGTTACGGCTGCACAATTAACGGCTGCCATGGCCAATGCAATTTCTGACGTAATTACTAACATTTTAAATCTAAAAACCAAAATTGCTAAAAACGGGGATGTTTGCGTATATGACAAATCTGCCCGTTGCTGGAAGAAATGCGCTGGCATTTTGGCTGAACAAACAACTGCTAACACGTGGATACTGGGTGCGGGAATTTACCTAAACAACCGCTTGCCCATTGCCCAACGTACGCAATTTATCAGCCTAAAAAGTGTGCTTGGCAGCGAAACCAGCAAAGAATTATTTTTAGATGAAGTACTAAATAATTTTTGGAAAGAATACGCATTTTTGTAAAAAAATTTTCAAAAGTGTACAATAAAAAGGGCTGGTTTTTACCAGTCTTTTTTATTATACTATAGATACAATTTGATTCTGTTTTTGGAACCGTATGCGGAATACGGAGTATTTGGAAAAACCAAGTTCTGTCTGAGTCCAAGAATAGCCGAAATTAGGTGCAACAGGACCGTACATCTTGTTGCGCCGAGTGTTTCCCGTCTATGACGGGAAACTACGGCTGTTATTGTTGTGACTTCAGACAGACACAACGGTGGTAGCCGTTTTTGCATGCGTTTTCAGTGATGGAGAAGAATTGTGCATATTAAACACAAAGAGGAAAACGTATGACAACAAGAAACACCCGGCGGGGTTTCACGCTTATAGAGTTGTTAGTAGTTGTACTGATTATCGGTATTTTAGCGGCGGTAGCCGTGCCACAGTATCAAAAAGCGGTGTATAAAGCGCGAGCCGTTAAGCTTGTATCCATGGTGGATGCCTATAAAAAAGCCATTGATTTATACGTGCTGGAACATGGGTATGAAAATGTTACTTTTTTGGGAGAAGGAGATGAAACTTTCCCGAAGAAGGAATTAACGATTGGGTTTGATGAAATAAAAACACAAGAACTTATAAACTATTATAAAGGAGACAGTCCTTACTTCACGGGCTGGATGTGTGAGAATAGCAATGACTATGTGGGTTGCGTTCTCAATTTTGCTGGTGATAAAATGGACTTAATGATAGAAAAAACCCCAAATTCAAATGGTTGGTACCTGGATTGTTTAGGCAATGAAGAAGGTGCCGTCGCTTGTGACTATTTAAAACAATGAGGTCCCTTCTCGTCAAAACCCGTCTTGTAGGACGGGCTTTGATGAGAATAAATTTATTTGTTTTCAAACGCCATACAACAGTTGCCCAACATACATTTGTTGCAGTTGCACATCTCTTGTGCTACACGCAGGGTAGCCAGTAACTTACGGGCAAAATCCGTTAAGGTGGGGTCGCGCGCGCCCAGGACGAGTAAAATATCCCCCGGTTTGGCGGCGGCGGCCATTTGGGCTAAAATGCGCTCACGGCAGGTTTCATAATCTACATTTACCCCGCGTTTTTTAAGCCCGTCATATACGGTTTTGCAGGTAATGCCTTCCGGGATAGTACCACCGGGATAGTAAACTTCCGTCAGCCACAGATGGTCATCGGGGCCAATACTTCGTGCAAAACTGTCCACAAATTCGTGCGACAAAAGTTTAATGGACGTAAACGCGTGGGGTTGATAAAAGGCCAGTACGCGTTTGCCGCGTAGGTGCGCGGCGGCAATCGTAGCGGCTAATTTATGCGGGTTGTGGGCAAAATCATCCACCACTTCAATTTTATTGTAACTGCCGATAGAGGCAAAGCGGCGGGCAATCCCGGTAAATTTGCTTAATGCTTGGGCACAGGTTTGTAAATCTACTCCCATGTGAAGTGCGGCGGCTACGGCGGCAGTGGCGTTGGCCACGTTGTGCACGCCGGGGATTTGCAAGCGGAAGGGTTGGCCGTTAATGGTAAAATCCGAGCCAAATCCGTCTGCTTTGATATCCGTAGGGTGTACGTCTCCCAGGGAAATGCCAAACGATTTATCCCCACCTAACGCACGTAAATTTTCTTCTTCTGCGTTAATAATGGCGGTTTTGCAGTGCGAGATAAATTCTTTGAAATAACCTTGTAAAATGTTAATTTCTTTGTGGTCTTTTTGTAAATTAAGGCACAGGCCTAAATAGGGTTGGTATTTAACGATAGAGCCGTCGCTCTCGTCGGCCTCAATCACTAAAATATCGCTATTTCCTTTATAAACATTGCCAAAAACCCCTTGTTCTTTTTGTAAGGATAAAATGGCTGCCCCGGTAATTACAGAGGGAGACATCCCCGCAAAAGCCAAAATATCATATACCATGGCGGTGGTGGTGCTTTTACCACTGGTGCCGGAAACGGCAATCGTGCGGTGTTGGGCTACATGTTGGGCTAAGAGTTCGCTACGGTGCATGGTGCGGATGCCCAGTTGTTTGGCTTTTATAAGTTCCGGGTTATCTTCTTCAATAGCGGAAGAAAGGATGACAAGATCTGTTTTCTCGTCAATGCCGCTACCGTCTTGCGGGTAAAGTTTAATGTTTAATTTTTTAAGGTATTCCCACAGGGCCATATCTGTGTAGCCTTTGCTAATCAGCCGGTCTGAACCGGTTACTTCATCACGCCCCATGGCGTGCAGTTGGGCCAGGGCGGACATGCCTACACCGCCAATTCCAATAAAATGTATTTTCATTTTTGTTTTTCCTTTAATTTAAATTTTGCAAAATCACTCATGGTATAAAAACCGCCTTCACGTTTGTAAAGCCAGGGGATAATATCCAATACCGAGGCCGCAAACAGATCCCGGTTGGTGGCTTTATGTGTTAAGGTAATTTCATCCAAAGCAGAAGTTAGCGTGGCGCAATGTGTGCCAACAGTCTCGCCCACGCGTTCATACGTTACCTGTGCCACCGGCAGGTTCATTTCCTCGGCAATGCGTTTGGCGGTGCCACTGGGGGCATCTTTTTTGTGCACGTGGTGAATTTCATGCAAGGCTTTGGCGTAATTCTTATACATAGTACAGGCCTGTTTTACCAGTTCGGTAAAAAAGAATACGCTTAAACTAACGTTGGGCGCAAAAAAGACGGGTATTTTTTCTTCTGACTGCAAGGTAAACAAAAACGGCTCCGGCAAATTGGTGGTGCCGGTTAGAAACGGTTTTTTGTGTTTCTTGGCTAGTAAGAACGCCTCTTGTGCACCTTGCGGTGTGGAAAAATCCACCACCATATCAAATGGGTCAAAATAATCCGGCTGGCCGGCCTCGCGTGTGGCGGCCACTGCTAAATTTTTCTGCGGGTTTTGGCTTATCAACCGCGCCACGGCACGGCCCATTTTGCCGTTAGCCCCGTTGAGTAAAATGCGAATCGGTGTTATTTTCTTCATGCAAAAAATTGCTCCCCCAGTAATTCTACAATTTGCCGCCCGTTCATGGCAGCCCCTTTTAATACGTTATCAAAGGTAACAAAATAATGGATAATGTTGGGGTTTTCTACATCCGCCCGCAAGCGGCAAATAAATGTATCCATTTGCCCACTGGCTTCTTTAGGGGTAATCACTTTTTCTGAATAAACCAAGTTTGGAAATTGCTTCCATAATGCTTTTACCTGGTCTAAATCAATGGGTTTATTTGCCTTGAGCGTAACTCCCAGCGAGTGTGCATTTTCCACCGCCACGCGCACGGTATGGCAATATACTTTAAGCGTAGGGATTTCTAAAATTTTGCGTGATTCATAGAGCCCTTTTAATTCTTCGGACGTATGCCCATTGGGCTGAATAGAACCAATGAGAGGTACGCAGTTGTTGGCATATAAAGAACCGGGAGTATGGAAGTCGTCCAATAGTTTTTTTCCGCCGCCGCTAATGGCCTGGTAGGAGCAGAAAAATACTTCCTCAAACCGGTAAAACGGTTTTAAGGGGGCCAGGCTCATCACAAGCCCTGTTGTGGTGCAATTGGGGCTGGCAATTAAGCGGGTATTTGCCGTAATGGCATGCGGGTTAATTTCCGGGATGACTAACGGTACACCGGGTGTCATACGAAACTCGGACGACATATCCACTATAAATCGGACCCGGTCTTTTAAGGCAGGGGCTAATTGTGCACTAACGGGGTTGTCCGTGCATAACACAGCAATATCCAAAGGTGGAATTTCGTCGTTACGGCCGAATGTTTTGATGTCAAAAGAAGGTTTGGCATATTGCATTTGGGCCAACAATTTTTGGCCTACGGTGCCATTTATGCCAATAATACCAAGTGTTGTCATAATAAAAATTCCTTGGGCGTATTTGCCAATAAAGTATCTATTTTTGCTTTGTTTTCAGCAGAAATTTCCCCCAGTGGGGCGCGCACAATGTCTGTGCCAAACCCGCGCCGGGACAGCATATATTTAATACAGGTAGGGTTTGTTTCGGCGTAGCAAGCCTTGATAAGCGGGAATACCGTTTTGAATACCTCAAAGGCTTCTTTTGTGTTGCCTGCCTGGAACAAGTTATACATTTGCACAAAGGCCGGGGCTAATACACCGGCGGCCGCACTAATGGTGCCGCTGGCCCCAATGGCCAGGTATTGCAGTAAAAATTCGTCATTGCCGCATAGATAACTGATTTTGTCGGCATATTTAACGGCGGTATCGGTTACGTGGGCCATGTCGTAATCACATTCTTTAATGCCCACCAGTTGCGGTACTTGTGCCAATAAATCGGCTAATATATGGGCGGGCACTTTTAGCCCGGTGCGGCCCGGGATATGATACATTACCAGCGGGATACCCACACGGGCGGCGGCTTGGTAATGGGCCAACAGCCCCGCCGGGTTGGGTTTATTGTAATAGGGAGTAACTACTAATACTCCATCCGGTGCATAAGTGGCAGCCTGGCGCACATTTTCCACAGTAGAAAGGGTGTTATTGGTTCCTGCCCCAATGATAAGTTGGGCTTTGTGTGCTTTAATAAGCGGTACGCAAATATCCAAAATGGTTTTCTTTTCGGGTTCAGTTAAAGTAGGGGTTTCGGCCGTAGTGCCCAACAGCACAAGGCCGTGCACCCCGCTGGCCAGTTGGGCGCGCACCAATTTACGTAAATTTTCTGTATCTACTGAACCATCTGCCAAGAAAGGTGTGGGCAGTGCGGTAAAAACGCCTGTAAACATAAAATTCTCCAAGAGGGTTGTTTTCCATATTGTACAATTTAATTGGTATAATAAAGTAACTTATTTTTAAAAAAGGAATGTTATGTCTGAACAAGAAATGCCAACGCAAGTGAAAGAATCGTTAATTGCCAGCGTGCAAACACCTGCCCAGCCCAAATCGGCTGCGGCAAAGCCCGGATTTTTTTCCGGGGCATTACTCATTTTGTTTTTTGTATCTAGTATGTGCGGTTTGTATTTAACCGTCAAACCGGGCATGAAATGCAACACTACCGAAGAGAAGAAAGAAATTTCCGGCTTGTTATCGTCCTCTTTACCCACCAAAGAAGGCTCCCCCAGCGTAGCCTGGATTAAAGTGCGCGGGGTTATTGCTACGGATAATTCTTCCTCCCCGTTTGCGCGTCCGCAAGGGGCTGGTGCCATTGCCAAAAAAATACATGACGCCGGGGAAGATAAAGACGTAAAAGCCATTGTGTTAGATATCAATTCCCCCGGTGGAACCGTGGCCTCTGTACAAAACATTTACAGTGAAATTTTAAAAGCCAAAGAAAACGGTAAAAAAGTGGTGGCCTTATTTCGCGATGTGGCGGCCAGCGGTGGTTTTTACATTGCCATGGCGGCAGATCAAATTGTGGCCGAACCGGGTACTATTACCGGCTCGGTGGGTGTGATTATGCAAAGTGCCAATGTAGAAGGATTGTTTGAAAAAATTGGCGTAAAAATGGTGCCGATCACATCCGGTAAATACAAAGATATCGGTTCTGCCTACCGCCCCATGACGGAGGCCGAAAAAGCCCTTTTGCAAGATATGGTCAATGACACCTATACCCAGTTTTTTGCCGCTGTAAAAGCGGGCCGGCCCAACGTGAGCGAAGATGTTTTGTTAGAATATACCGACGGGCGCGTATTTACCGGCCAACGGGCGTATAATTTAGGGTTTATTGATAAACTGGGCGGTGAAGAAGAAGCCTTGAAACTGGCCGGGGAACTGGCCGGGGTAGAGAACCCAAAAATCATTTCGTCTAAATCGGACAATTTGCGTGATTTTATTTTTTCGTTTGGCACATCTATGGAAAACGTGTCGCTGGCCAAACAAGTAGAGGCGTTGGCCACGCCCAGTGTATCTTACTTGTGGATGAACTAATATGGGACTGTTAAACACCTATTTTACCTATCTAAGAGACCCCGTGGCAGGCATGCACCAACTCATGGCACGCCGTTCTTTCCGCCAGGCGTGTTTAGGTTATTTGACGGCCGCATTAAGTTGGGTATTATTTTTTAATATTGCCGATGATCTATCCGTTGCCGCGTTGATATTGAAATTAAGTTTGGTCTTTGTGGCCGAACTGACTGCCGGGTATTTTATTGCGGCGTTGTGCGGGTTGTTTTTGGACTTGCGCCGTGTGCAGGTCTCTTCCGCCCAGTTGTTTGTGATGATTGGCAGTGCCGGGTTTATTAAGGCGGTGCTGATTGCGTTTGCATTGATTTCCGCCGCCGTACCCCAAGCCCATTTGGGGTGGTTGGCCCCGCTGGCTTTGCTAGGTGTGTTTTCCTTCCAACTGGTTTATTTGGTACAAGGGCTTAAACGCACCTGGAACGTAAGTGCGGCCGAGGCGTTGGGCGCGTGGTTGTTCGGGTTTATCCCGGTAAGTGTGTTGTTCACATTAGTAGGAATTTTCTTTATTTGGTTTTTAGTGTTGGTGTTTTAAAATAGATTGATAGAAAAGCCCTTTACGGGCTTTTTTGTTGTATAAATGGGAAGAAAGAAAAAGTGCGGGTGGAGGTCGCCTTCGCTTGTGGGTCTTTCAAAGCAAAAAGGGTTAGTTCTAGGTGCGAACGAAGCAAAGTGTTTAAAGCCGACTTTGCCTGTTTATAAAAAGCGATAAAATGGAATAGGAATTTTATATGTTTGACCGAAGGGAGTTTATAAAATTCCCCATTTTAGGTGCTTTTTATAGGCGTGGAGGCCAGTCTTTTTGTTACTTTTTCTGCTGTCAGAAAAAGCAAAAAGAAAGGTGCGGGTGGATGTCGCCTTCCGGTCATTTTACTGACGTAAAATGCCTGCAGGCCCGGCTCGCCATCCTCGCCTTTCGCTTGCGCTCAAACTCGGATATGGCTGCGCCTTGGGGTTGGCAAGATGCTCTTTTTGCCTTTGCGCCGCTGTAATTTTTAGGTTAGGGCACACTGCTTTTTGCGCGGGCATAGTCCCCTATGCCAAGCAAAAAAGGGAAGCCGTGGGCTAAAAAGGACGCGGCCCGAAGGGTTTAGGTGTTTTTGGGCTCGGCTTTGTTAAAAAAGTTTGCCAATGTTTACATTGTCTGCACTTTTTTGCCGCGCCTCACTTTCCAAAAACGCCTAAACGCAAAGAGCAACCAGAACACCTTGCCAACCCAAATTCCCGACGCAACACCAAGCAGTTGGTGTTGCTCCAACGACCTAATTTGTTAAAATAAAACCCCCTTGCGGGAGTTTCCATTCTAACAAATTAGGTGCGGGTGGGAATCGAACCCACGAATAAGAGTTTTGCAGACTCTCGCCTTACCACTTGGCCACCGCACCATCAAAATAACTTCAATTATAATTTTATTATAGCAAAAACAAAAAATACGTGCAAATGAATGCTTGTTTTTGCGGCGGAACTTTATTATACTATAGGTACAATTTTATCTGTTTTTGGAACCGTATGTGGAATACGGAACACCGCAAGGTGCTCATTCACGCCAAAAGACAGTCGGTAGTAGGCACACAAGGGGGAGCGCTCCTCTTGTGTGTTAATGTTTCCCTTTTTGCCTGGCAAGAAGGGAGACTACGGCTGTTGTATGGGGTTTTGTGAATGAGGCCCGGTACAACCGCCGTTTTTACATGCGTTTTTCAGACAGAGGAAATTGAAATTAACAAAACTGGAGGATGTAAAAATGAAGTTGAAAATTTCCCAGCGGGGAGAAACGCAAAGAGGTTTACCTAAAGGTTTTACGCTCATTGAACTATTAGTAGTGGTGCTAATTATCGGTATTTTGGCGGCCGTAGCCTTGCCGCAGTATCAGAAAGCCGTTATGAAAGCGCGCCTCTCAGAAGCACTCACAAATATTGACACATTAAAAAAAGCCGTTGATCTGGCAGAATTGGAGGGAAAGGAAGTCTCTTGGGATTATTTACAGGAAGGTGTATTAGATATAGATATTCCCTTTGTTTCTTGCGAAGGGGGATATTGCAAAACCAAAGATTGGACATATAGCGTGTTTAATGAGAGTATAGGCCCTCAAATTGGGGTGTCGTATGGGAGTGATTGCGTTCTATTCGTTGAAGGGAGTAGGCCACACACGGGGTGGGGAGTTCATTATTGTTTGGGAGGTACGGATAAAGGGATGGAAATTTGTAACCTTCTTCCTGCAAATTGGGACAAAGTAGACAGCCGGGCGTGGTAGGATTAACATCAAAATTAGGCCTTGACATTTTGCCATACTCGCTTATACTAGCAGTAAGGGAGTGCCACACAGACCCGTTTTAAGGGGAACGTCTCTTGTAGGGGACATCGGCCTCCCTCTCTTTTGGAAACTCTGGCGTTATGGGCGTTGGAGTTTTCTTTTTGTCTGTGTAAAACGGATTATTTCGTTGTTGCACAAAAAATTGCAATTTGTTATAATAACCTTATAACTGACCCCTGCGGGGGTCGTTTTTATCGGTGCCCGCATAAAAAGATTGAAGGCAAACGGTAAATTTTAGTATAATGTTAAGGTAGTTTTTTGCGGGCGTGGTTCAATGGTAGAACACTAGCCTTCCAAGCTTGTGACGAGGGTTCGATTCCCTTCGCCCGCTAAGGATTTAAGTTGCTGGGGTAGCTCAGTAGGTAGAGCATTTCCATGGTAAGGAAAAGGTCGTGGGTTCGATTCCCACTCCCAGCTTGGATTTGAAGTACGCAGTAAAGTTGTAGTGCTGGGGTAGCTCAGTAGGTAGAGCATCTCCATGGTAAGGAGAAGGTCGTGGGTTCGATTCCCACTCCCAGCTTTTAATTAAACTAATAAATTAGGAGAATTAAACAAATGGCAAAAGAGAAATTTTCTCGCAGCAAACCGCACGTGAACGTCGGTACCATTGGTCACGTAGACCACGGTAAGACCACGCTCACCACCGCTATTACCAAAGTATTAGCCAAAGAAGGTAAAGCCAAAGCCATGGCTTATACCGATATTGCCAAAGGCGGCGTAGTACGTGATGCTTCTAAAATCGTAACCGTAGCCGTATCTCACGTAGAATACGAATCCGACAAACGCCACTATGCACACATTGACTGCCCCGGCCACGCTGATTACATTAAAAACATGATCACCGGTGCCGCGCAGATGGACGGTGCTATCTTGGTAGTATCCGCCGAAGACGGTCCGATGCCGCAAACCCGCGAACACGTACTTTTGGCCAAACAGGTAAACGTACCGAAACTCGTGGTATTTTTAAACAAAGCCGATTTAGTTGACGACAAAGACATGTTGGACCTCGTGGAAGAAGACGTCCGCGAATTATTGGGTAAATATGACTTTGACCGCGACAACACCCCTATCATCCGCGGTTCCGCTTTGAAAGCCATTGAAGGCGACCAAGGCGAACTGGGCGAACCCAGCATTCACCGCTTGATTGACGCTTTGGATTCTTGGATTCCTGAACCCAAACGCGAAACCGACAAACCGTTCTTGATGGCCGTGGAAGACGTATTCTCTATTACCGGCCGCGGTACGGTAGCCACCGGCCGTATTGAACGCGGTAAGGTGCACGTGGGCGATCCGCTCGAAATCATTGGTTTCCGCGACACCCTGAACACCGTAGCCACCGGTATTGAAATGTTCCGCAAACTCTTGGACGAAGGTATCGCCGGTGATAACGTGGGTATCCTTTTACGCGGTATTGACAAGAACCAAGTGGAACGCGGCCAAGTATTAGCCGCCCCCAAAACGGTAACCCCGCACAAACACTTCAAAGGCCAAGTTTACATCTTGAAGAAAGAAGAAGGCGGCCGCCATACGCCGCTAGCCAAAGGCTATAAACCGCAATTTTACCTCCGCACCACGGACGTAACCGGTGAATTGTCTTTTGAACAAGACATGATTATGCCTGGTGATAACGCCGAGATTGAAGTAGAATTGATTACGCCTGTGGCTATGGAAGAAGGCTTGCGTTTCGCAATCCGCGAAGGCGGTCACACCGTAGGCGCTGGTGTAGTAACCAAAATTATTGAGTAAGCAGTACAGTTTAGTTCTCCATCGCCGGGGCAGTGATTGCTGCCCCGGCGGGTGTGAACAAACAATCCCGTAGTTAAGGAATCATAAGATGGCAACTGAAAGAATGACAATCGCGCTGATTTGCACAGAGTGCAAAAACAAAAACTATTACAAAGTGCGCGGTAAAAAGAAAGAATATAAGTTGGAACTGAACAAATTCTGCAAAGCCTGCGGAAAACAGACCATACATAAAGAAGGCAAAGCCTCTTAGTTTTTTGTGGGAGCGTCGGTTAACTGGTAAACCACCGGTCTCCAAAACCGGGACTGAAGGTTCGAGTCCTTCCGCTCCTGCCAGGTTTTATACCAAGGAAAAACCATTCTATGAATAAAGCAATCCAATTTGTAAAGGATTCCATCAGCGAACTGAAAAAATCCACCTGGCTCTCCAGGACGGAAGTTATCCAGTCAACCATTTTGGTGGGGATTGTGGTCGTGTTGGTATCGGCCTATGTGGGCCTTATTGACTTTGGCCTTACCCGGTTGCTGGGCGCTGTAGTGGGAGGGCACTAATGGCTGAAGAAATTCCAACTGCTTGGTACGTGGTACACACGCAAACCGGGCATGAAGACAAAGTAAGAAAGAAAATTTTGCTGGACGTGGAAACCCATGGTATGGGTAACGTCATTTTCCAGGCTATTGTGCCGACGGAAGAGGTGCGCGAAGTAAAACAAAACAAAGAAATCCGCCACCAACGTAAGTTCTTCCCGGGGTATGTGCTGGTGGAAATGAAAATGACCAGCGAGGCTTTTTGGTTTATCCGCAACATTACCGGCGTAAGTGGGTTTTTAGGTGGCTCTACCCCTGTCCCCCTGCCGGAAGAGGATGCCGCGGATATCTTGGACCGCATCAATAACCCCGGCGGTAAACCCAAGTATTTAGTAGAGTTTAAACGTGGCGAAAACGTACGTATTACAGAAGGCCCGTTCAAACATTTTATTGGGGTAGTGGAAGAAGTCAATGAACAAAAGAACAAACTCAAAGTGATGGTAACGGTATTTGACCGTGCCACCCCGGTGGAAGTGGACTTCTTACAAGTAGAAAAGAACTAGATTTTACCGCGTAAGCAGTAAAAAATATGGAGTAACAAATGGCAAAAGAGAAAAAAATTAAAGGATACATCAAATTGCAAATTCCTGCCGGTGCCGCCAACCCGGCCCCGCCTGTGGGCCCGGCCTTAGGTCAGCACGGTGTAAACATTATGGAATTTTGCAAACAATTCAACGCCAAGACCGCAAAAATGGAAAAAGGTATCAAAATTCCGGTCATCATTACTGTATTTGAAGACCGTTCGTTTACCTTTATTACCAAAATGCCGCCTATGGCCACGCTGATTATCAAGGAACTCAAACTCGCAAAAGGGTCTGGGGCTCCGCACAAAGATAAAGTCGGCAAGATTACGCAAGCCCAGTGTGAAAAAATCGCGGCCGCCAAACTGCCCGATTTGAACACCAAAGACATTAAACAAGCCGCGGAAATGGTAAAAGGTACCTGCCGCAGCATGGGCGTGGACGTAGTTAAATAATTTAACCAGAGGGAGGGCGCAAGCCCGCTAGCACCTAAGGAGTATTTAGATGGGAAAAAGATTAGAAGCAGCAGCCAAAGCGTACGATAAAAGCAAAGTTTATACCGTAGAAGAAGGTGTAAAAATCGTCAAAGATAACGCCAAAGCCAAATTTGACGAAACGGTAGAACTGCACGTAAAACTGGGCATTGATACCAAAAAAGCCGACCAACAGGTCCGCTCCACGGTAGCCTTGCCGCACGGTACGGGTAAAACCAAACGCATTGCTGTTATCGCCAAAGGCGAACACGCCCAAGAGGCGCAAAAAGCCGGGGCCGATAAAGTAGGATGCGAAGACATTGTAGAAGAAGTACTCAAAGGCAAGATTGACTTTGACGTACTGGTAGCCACGCCGGACACCATGAAAGATTTAGCCAAAGCGGCTAAAATCTTGGGGCCGCGCGGTTTAATGCCTAACCCAAAATCCGGCACCGTAACGTTTGACCTTGCCAATACGATTAAGGCCCTAAAAGCCGGCCGTATTGAGTTCAAAGCCGATGCTTACGGTATCGTACACGCCATTATTGGTAAAGCCTCTTTTGATGCTACCAAATTGGCAGAAAACGCAAAAGCTGTGTTAGAAACTATTCTGCGCGTAAAACCCAGCACGTCTAAAGGGATTTATGTGCAGAGCATCTCGGTCAGCTCTACCATGGGCCCTGGGGTGTTTGTAACGAATAAATAACAAACTCTCTTTTGCAGACAGGACCCCCGCTTTAGAGCGGGGGTTTTCTATTGATTTAACGACGGGCGCAACGTTGCATTTTGCACACAAATTTCACAAACAAGAGATTTGTAAAATTTGTTGCTTTCCAGCGATACAATTTTCCACATTTGGCCGTCTTTGCGGTCCCTTGCCCTTGACGTGCCATCCAGGCACGCCTATGCGGGCAACTTGCCCCGCAAATACGGCTCAAATCTGAAAAATCATCTTATCTTCTATATCCCTTGTACTTGGGGAAGTGCAGTGCCTTACATCAAATTAGTTTGAAAGCCTAAAGACAAAAGTACGCTCAACCTAATTTAATGTAACGCCAACCTGGGCACATTGTGTTTTGGCGCTAGCAGTACTTAACCCATTGCCCTGTGTAGCCCAATACTGGCATATTATTTTTTTAGTTTTGGGACATTGATCTTCCGTAGCGGTTGGCGTGCTAAAGCCGCCGCCACTGGCGCGGGAAAATGTGAATATTGGAGCAAGCATCCATGTACTGTCTAAGGAACGAGCAAGCTTAAAACCACAAGATTTCTCACCACATGTTTCGTAATCACACGGCGAGAAAACGTATACGGTTGCCGCGGTATTACTTATCGACGCCGCGACCCATAAACTTTCTCCATAACTATCCACCGAGCTCTTGGAGCTTGTTGTTCTCCCAGGGAGATCTAAGTCTAAACTGCCCTGGTTAGGGTTTCCAAATCCCGTCAAGATGATACGTTCTTCAGGCCAGTCATTCTGCAGAAGCCATAACTCAATAGCCTTACGATAAGTATTAGAAACAGTCAATTTCTCCGCTATACGCGCTTTTATAACGGCTTGTTGGTATTGTGGCAACGCTACCGCCGCCAAAATACCGATAATTAAGACAACTACTAATAGCTCAATAAGGGTAAAGCCGGGATGCCCGCTATACCCCGCATACCGACCCTGCGGGGTGACGGCGCGGGCGGTAAAGCCGTGGGCTGTTGTAACACAAGATGTCATCCCCGAGGGTTTCTGTCGGGGATCTTCCACGTACCTATTTAATAAGGAATTTCCCTTAATTTTACAACGGCATGCGTTGTAGATTTCCGATAAAAACACTCGGGAATGACGGGCTTTTTTGTTTTGATTAGATTGCTTCGTCGCGGTGCTCCTCGCAATGACGGGTTGATTTTTGTTTTGCATCATACGTCTCCTTTTTAACGTTGGGTTGCACCCAACCTATAATTTCAATTTGTTCCGCTTCTGAAGAACGCATGCAAAAACGGCTGCTATTTGGGGCCTCGTCGAAGATACCTTATATAACAACCGTAGCCTGCCATCTTATGACGGCAAACATTCGGCGCAACAGGATGTACGGTCCCATTGCACCTCATTGTGGTTGTTTTTGACTTCGACGAGTGCTGATTAAGCAATCCCGTATTCTACATACGGCTCAAAAACAGATAACAAATTGTACCCATAGTATAATAAAAAAGGCCGGTTTTTACCAGCCTTTTTATACAAAAATAGTTTGTACTATCGCTATAAACTAATGACTTTGGGGAGGCCCTGGTCGGAAATTTCCAAAAATTGGAGTTTGTTCATCATTCCTACATCCAGGGCAATCATACGCATAGCACGGTCAATGACCATTGTTTCCACGGGTGTATGGCCAAACACTTGCCACACGGGGCTGCCTTGCGGGTAGGAGTCAATTAAATCTTCTAAATCTTCCCAAAAAATGCCGCCAAAGCGGTCAGGCCCTTTGCGGCTAAGGCTGATGTTAAAAATGGGGTGTTTAAAAAAATCGTGTTTAATGGATTCTTTAAAAATCAGGTTTATTAAAATGGCCAAGTTGGCGGCGTTGGGGTCTTCTAATTGCAGTTTGAAAATCCGCATCAGTTTGCGTGTAACCCCGGCATGTGTAAACAAAAAACCTTTGTACGCAAAAGCCGCTTTTAACGCTCCGGCCAAGGCTTGCCCAATTAGTTTAGTTCGCATGCGTTCGGCCTGCTCGCGCTGAAACTCGGAAATAAGATAATTTCCCATCATTAGTTCCAACTCGTGGTTCCCTACCAAGCGGATTACTTCGCCCCCGTCGGCCAAGGCTTCTGCTTGTATTCTATCTAACAAAGAATCTACCCGCAAAGAAAAGGGTCCCCTGTCTAAAATATCTCCAATTTGTAGTAAGCGGCTATGTCCGCCACACCAATGATGGTTAGCATCAATCACTTCGGCTCGTTGTAAGATTTGAACCAAGCCGTCAAATTGGCCGTGTACATCTCCAACGGCTATCAGTTTACGTGTGTTTTTCTGCATACCAAAGCCCGTAAATACTATAATATAGTATAGCAAATATGAAACTTTCGCCCGCCCTCATACACGCATTGGCCCGTATTTTAGGAACTGAAAATGTACAAACAGATCCGCTTGCATTGGCATTGTATGGGTATGATTGTTCGCTTTCTTACACTCGGCCCGACTGCGTGCTTTTGCTTACCAGCCCTATCCAAGTTTCCCCTGTACTACGCTTACTCAATCAATATCGTGTGCCGTTTGTAGTGCGCGCCAGTGCCACCAACCATGCCGGCAGTTGTGTGCCGTTAAAAGGCGGCGTAATTTTAAATGTAACCGGGTTAAACCATATTTTGCAAATAAACACCCGTGCAGGGTTTGCCGTGGTAGAACCGGGGGTAATTACCGGGGATTTACAAGCCGCATTAGCCCCGCTTGGTTTTTTTTACGCGCCGGATCCGGCCAGCCAAGCCATGAGTACGCTGGGTGGTAATTTGGCCCAAAATGCCAGTGGAGCCCGTTGTATGAAATACGGCGGCACGTTGGACCACGTGTTAGAAGCACACATAGTTCTGCCGGACGGCACACCTGTAGTGCTTTCCCGTGCCAACGGCGGGCCGGATTGGCTGGGGGTGTTAGCGGGGAGTGAAGGAACACTGGGGGTCATCACACAACTTAACGTAAAAATTTTACCCGTTTCTAAACATATCCGTACATTTTTGGTTACATTCCCGTCGTTAGAAAAAAGTGTACAGGCGGTTAGTTCCTTGGCGGCGCAGGGCATTATCCCACGCTGTGTGGAAGCCATGGATAAAACAACCACACAAGCAGTAGAGGCTTTTTCGCAGGCCGGGTATCCTACAGATGCCGAGGCATTACTGATTTTGGAATTGGACGGGACCCCCGCCCAAATCAAGCGTGAAGAAACCGCCCTTGCACAAATTTGTAAAGAGCACCAGGCGCTTAATTTTATAACGGCTAAGACGCAACAACAACGCCAAAATTTATGGCGCGGGCGGCAAAGTGCCTACGCCGCTATGGCACGTTTGGCCCCTAACGTAATTGTGGGGGATGGTACCGTACCGCGTAGTGAATTGCCACGCGCGCTGAAGCGGGTACAATCCATTTTGCAACAAAACAAGGTGCGTGCCAGTTTGTTATTTCACGCCGGAGATGGCAATTTTCACCCGCAAATTTTGTGCGACCAACGCCAAAAAGCAGCCGTGCAGCAGGTAGCACGCGTACTGCGTGAAATTTTACAAGTATGTATTGATTGCGGCGGTACAGTATCGGGCGAGCATGGCATTGGGGTGGAAAAACGCGCGTTACTTTCGCGCCAGTATGATGTTCCTACCTTGGAACTGATGGCCCGCATCAAACACGCGCTGGACCCCCAATACGTGGCCAATCCGCTTAAGATTTTGCCTTATCAATTTCAAGAAAAAGCACTTACCTCACAACCTCTTACACCGGAAATACAACGTCTGCATGACCAATTACTTACCTGGCGTACCCAAAAAACGCCGTATGTAATTGCCGGACTTAACACGCAGTTAAACACTTCGTTTCCTAACGTGCTTTCGGCGCGTACGTTACATAAGATTGTAGAAATTGATAAAGCCAATTACACCGCCACGGTACAAGCCGGCGTACCGCTTAAAATGTTGCGTAGTGCATTGAACCGGGCGGGGGTATATTCACTTTTGCCAGCGGGTACAGGGTCAGTAGGCGGGGCGTTTTGCTCCGGCAAATTTCCGGTGTTTTATGGCCATGTAATTGGGGTAGAAGCCCTTTTGCCCGATGGCTCTTATGTACGTTATGGCGGCAAACTGATGAAGAACGCGGCCGGTTACCCGTTAACGCGTTTGTTTGCCGGGTCGCAAGGTTGTTTGGGGTTAGTAACGCAACTTACATTTAAAATTTTTGCCGCGCCGCAACGCACCCCTAAACCTGTGTCTGCCTGCTTGCAGGAAAATGAACTATTTGTGCGGGTACACCGTGCGTTAGACCCGGAAGGACTGTTGCAACATGCGTCCGCAGGGGGATTGCATGGTTAAACACACCGGGTTGCGCGTGTTGCATACACCGTTTGGGGTGCGTACAGTGGCCGAATCGGTAGCGTATTGTAACCGGTGCGGGATGTGTGCCCATGTATGTCCGGTTTACCAACAAGCCCCGCAAGAAAGTAATTCTCCGCGCGGGCGCAACCAGGCGTTGCGGTTTGTGTTGGAAGGAAAATTACAAAAGAAGCGGGATAGGGCCTCCCTTGAAAAATTGGCTCGTTCTTGCACATTATGCGGGCAATGTACACGGGCATGCCCCGGCAAAGTGCCCACAGCCCAACACATGTTGGAGTTGCGCCGCTACCTGGGGATAGATGTGTTGCCGGATACATTAAAAGCCCTGTTACGCTTGCGCCAACACTATCCGCGTTTGTTTAAGGTATGGATGCAGTGCGGAATTTTACTTCAACGGATGAAAATGTTGCCTTTTCTTTCAAGTGTTTCCGGTTTGGGGTGGGTACGGCGTGTGCATAAGTTGTTGCCTGCCAACCCCCAACGCCCTTTTTCAGCCCCGGCTACGGAAAAACCCACCCGTATTTATGTGCCTTCGTTAGAGGCGGAATTTTTACTGCCGCAACTGGCCCAAAAAACCTATGATTTAATCCGCAAAAAACACCGGGTGTCCGTATGGTCAAATGTATCCAGCGGGGTATTTGAATACGTGTATGGGGATGTGCGCCGTGCCCAAAAAATATTGCGCCATTTGATGACCCGCCATGCACATACGGGCAATGGCAAATTGCCGCTGGTAACGGATAGTATAAACGTCTATTTGTTTTGGAAACAGGCTGCCCAACTTTTTGAAGGGTTTCCCGCATGGCAAGCCAAGGCCACTCATTTTGCCTCTTGCGTGCAATTTGTAACGGCATATATCCCCTCAAAAACAATGCAAAAACATTCGGTTTTGGGTCCGGCCCTGTTGATGCCTGCCTCTTTGTTTGTATGTGAAGGTGAACCTTTTACGCAAGCCGCACAAATTTTGCACACACATTTTAAGAAAAATTTTGTACAGTGTGAGTATAAGCAAACGGACCTTGCTCCGTTTGGATATGGATTTACCTTTCGTGCTAATCCACGCTTACTGTTAGAGTCGGTACGTAGTGCCGCCAGCCACCAAGCACAAAGCATCTATGTGCTGGATGGATTGGCCGCCCTGGAGTTGGAATATGGGTTGCGCCGGTTTTATCCAACGGCCCGGGCTTATCATGTTGTGCAACTAGGGTAACACATGCAATATATTTTTCCGGGGAGTAAACTAACTGCCGAACAGAAACTTAACCTGTTGGTGGAGTTCGGGTCCCGTGTGTCCGGCGAAATCCGCCTGGATAAACTCTTAGACATTATCGCCCAGCAAATTACGGCCTTGCTAGATGTGGGCCGTTGTACGATTTATTTAAAAGACGTAGAAAAAAATGAATTATGGTCTAAAATAGCCCAAGGGCGCGGTTTGGAACATACAGAAATCCGTGTCCCGCTAGATGGCAACAATGCCATTTCCATTGTGGCGCGTACCGGGGAAATTATCAATCTGCCTAATGCTTACGAGGACCCGCGCTTTTCCATGGATGTGGACATGGTAACGGATTTCCGCACACATACCATGTTGGCCGTTCCGCTTAAAAATAATTCAGGCAAAGTGGTGGGCGTATTTCAAACAGCCAACAAGGCAGACGGGACCCCCTTTGATAAAAATGACGAAGGTATTCTAACACTTTTGGCCACGCTGGCAGGCAGTTCTATTGAAATTGCCAAACTTTACCAGGATGTGCGCGTAGCCCAATTAGAAACCATTTACCGCCTGGCCGTTACGGCCGAGTACCGCGACCAGCAAGATACCCGTTCCCACTTAAAGAACATTAGTATCATTTCATATTTGCTGGCCCGTGCATTGGGAATGGGCACAAAAGACTCTGAACTGATTAAAAACGCCAGTCCCTTGCATGATATTGGCAAAGTAGCCCTGGCTGATAACATTTTGTTAAAGCCGGGTAAATTAACCACGGAAGAATTTGAAATCATGAAATCGCACACCGTTTATGGCGGGCGCATTTTGGAAGGGGCACACTCAAAAGTGCTTAAAATTGCCCACAAAATGAGTCTGTATCATCACGAAAAATGGAACGGAGCCGGGTACCCCAATGGCTTAAAAGGGGAAGATATCCCCCTGGAAGCGCGCATTATTACGGTGGCGGATGTATTTGATGCCCTGTGCCAGTTCCGCGTATATAAAAACGCGTGGAAGACAGATGAAGCGTATGAATATATTTTAAGTGAATCGGGTAAATCGTTTGACCCGCGTATTGTGGCGGCATTTAAAAAAATCTATCCGTCTATCCGCAAATTATATGCACATATCTCTGTTAATAAACCGGTGCAAAATCCGTCTGGCAGTGCAGAAACACAGGCCGCATTTGCCAGTACAGACAGTTCCGCGCACGACGAAACCTTCCGCCGTATGATTGAAGACGACAAAGAGTAATTTCTTTTCAATCCGTTACGGCCTGCCGATCGGCGGGCCGTTTGTTTTGGCCGCTGGTAAAAAGGTACAATGTAGTGTCCTTTTGGCTTTCAACCTTAAGTACAAATTTATAACTTGAGAGGTTCTGATGGAAAAAGAGACCGTGCTAGTTGGCCTGTCCGGCGGCGTGGATTCTGCCGCTACGGCTGTTATCTTAAAAGAGCAAGGCTACCATGTAATTGGGGCCACTATGCTTATTTGGGATCCTTCCCTGCCTGTACCCAAAGGGGAGCACCAAAAAAATGCCTGCCTGTCCCCGGAAAAAGAAGATTTGTCAGAGGTGCAGGCCATTGCTAAAACCATTGGTATTGATTTTTTAACAGTGGATTGCCGCGCCCAATACAAACACATCGTGCTGGATAATTTCCGTTTGGAATATGCCTGTGGGCGTACCCCCAATCCGTGTGTGTTGTGCAACAGTCTCATTAAATTTGGCCTTTTGCCCAGTGCGGCTGCCCGGCAAGGAATTCAATTTGATAAATTTGCTACCGGCCACTATGCCCGCGTGGAGAAAGATGATAAAACCGGGAAATATCTGCTAAAAAAAGCAGTGGATTTGTCGCGCGACCAAAGTTATTTTTTGCACCGCTTGACCCAACAACAACTGGCGCACGTGTTGTTTCCGTTAGGGGGCCAACACAAGCCGCAAATCCGCGAGAAAGCCCGCCAGGCCGGGCTAAAAGTGGCCGATAAAGAAGACAGTATGGATTTTTATTGCGGCGATTATAACGACCTCTTAAACTTCCCCAACAAACCCGGGGATATGATAACATTGGATGGGAAAATAGTTGGCCGCCACAACGGGATTTGGAATTACACCATTGGCAAACGTAAAGGCTTGGGCTTAAGCGGATTTGCAGAGCCGGTGTACGTAGTTAAAATAGATGCCGAGAAAAACCAAGTCATTATCGGCCCCAAAAGTGCCCTGTATAATGACACGTTACGCGCCACAAATGTTAGTTGGGTAGCGGGTGAACCTCCGGCCTCCGCCTTTGACTGCGACGTAAAAATCCGCAACCTGCACGTGCCGGCAAAAGCGCATATTACCGTGCAAGCGGACGGCAGTTTTGTGGCCAAGTTTCAAGAGCCGCAACTCTCTATTACGGCCGGGCAAAGCGCGGTATTGTACGCTGGAGACATTGTCTTAGGTGGCGGCATGATTGTGTAAGACACAACATGAAGTCTTATCCTATATATCTCCCGTGTTAGGCGGCGGCATGATTGTGTAATTTAGCATGCTAACACAACGAGTGCTACATTTGCTAAAATATAGGTAATACATCATTATGCCTACAACTATGAAAGAAGATTATTACCAAATCCTTGGTATAGAACGTACTGCTACCGAGGTTGAAATAAAATCGGCCTTCCGCAAACAGGCCATGAAGTACCACCCGGATAGGAACCCCGGCAACAAAGAAGCCGAGGAACAATTTAAAAAAGTAAACGAGGCGTTTTCCGTCTTGTCTGACCCGCAAAAAAAACAAATGTACGACCAATACGGCCACGAAGGCGTAAACGGTGCCGGCGGTTTTGGCGGGTTTAACGCCAATGGCTTTGGCGATATTAACGATATTTTCGGCTCTGTATTTGGCGACATGTTCGGCGGTGCGTTTGGTGGCGGCCGTAGCCGCGGCCCGCGCGTGGTGCGTGGCGAAGATTTGAAATTAGACGTTACCCTTACGCTGGAAGAAGCGTTTAGCGGCAAAGACGTGCCGGTAGATTACACCCGCCTGGATAACTGCCAATCGTGCGACGGCTCCGGCGCGGCTGCCGGCAGTGCGCGCAAAACGTGTCGCTCGTGCAATGGGTCTGGCCAGGTAACGTATGCACAAGGATTTTTCAGCATGCGCCAGGTCTGCCCCGATTGCGGTGGTAAAGGCACCGTAGTAGAAAAACCGTGTGCGGAGTGCCGCGGTACCGGGCATAAACGTGTGAAGGAAAAAATCACGGTCAAAGTGCCTAGCGGTGTGCGTACGGGCGTAACCCTGCGCGTGTCCAACGGCGGGGACATTGGTGAGAACGGCGGCGGCTTTGGGGATTTGTACGTAGAAGTGCACGTCAAAGACCATAAAATTTTCCGCCGGGATGCAGACAATTTAATTATTGACGCTCCCATTACCTACCCGCAAGCCGTACTGGGCGGCACCATAAAGGTGCCCACTATTGAAGGCAAAGAAATGGAAGTTACTATCCCCAAAGGCACTGACTTTGGCGAGGTGCTTAAAGTGCAAGGCAACGGGATGCCCAAACTGGGCAAAAAAGGCTTTGGGGATTTGCTGATTAACGTACGCATAGAAGTACTCAAAAAGCCGACGGCCAAGCAAAAGGAACTTTTAGAAGCCCTGGCCCAAGAAACGGGCGGCAAAAAGAGTTTTTTTAAGGACTTGTTTGGCAAATAGCAAGGTTTTGTAACTTGTAGCCCGTTGAAAAACGGGCCCTTTTTTATTATACTATCAGTACAATTTGATCTGTTTTTGGAAGCCTATACTTATAGGTCCTGTTGCCAAGCAACAATCATTACTCCAAAAATAGCCGACTGAAAGGCACATAGGGACGGCCATCCCTGTGTGCCCAATGTTTCCGTTTTGTAATACAAAATAAGGAAACTGCGGCTGTTTGTTTTGCAAGGGTAATGATTTGCAAGGCGGATAGCCGTTTTTGCGTGCAACTCCGAGGGCAGGTAAATTGGAAATTAAACTTAGGAGGATGTTATGCAGTACAAAAGAAAAAGAGGGTTTACCCTCATTGAGTTGTTAGTAGTGGTGTTAATTATTGGGATATTGGCGGCGGTGGCCCTGCCACAGTATAACAAGGCAGTACAAAAAGCGCGCTTTGCGGAAATTGAAACCAACTTGCACGCAATCGCGCAAGCGCAAGCAAGATATTATTTAGAGCATGATGAATACGCTACGGACATATCCCAACTGGATATTGAAATTCCCGAATGTATTGCTCTACCAGGAATTTCATCTTGCGAATATTATGTTTCTAATTACGGGTATGTTTCTTACGCGGTTCCCACCAAGTGTTGTGGGACCTCGCAGTTATTCCAGATTTATCTGAGGGATCGAATTTTGTGTGGTAGATACCATCCTGTTCTGGGAGAATTATATGCCTCTACAAATAGTTTGTTTAATTTCGAGGTTTCCAAATTGGGCTTTACCAAACAATTAGGCGATTGTGATCGGGCTTCACGCCCTTGATATATTTATAACAAATCGGGGAAGAGATAGGGTAAGAATTTTTCTCCTTCCCCTCATGTTGTATTTTATGCTATAATATAAGAGCTAAAGAGCGCGCTGTTAAAAACGCGCCGATTAGTGAGTTAAACTTATGTACGCAATTATTGAAACTGGTGGAAAACAGTACTGGGTAAAACCCGGTCAAGATCTGCAGGTTGAAAAGCTGGACGCGGAAGTAGGTGCCAAGGTAGAACTGAAAGTTCTTTGGGCCGCTAACGAAGAAGGTACCTCAGCAGATACCAAAGCAGCCAAGGCTGCCAAGGTCACCGCTCAAGTGGTAAAACATTTGAGAGGTCAAAAAGTGATTGTCTATAAACGCCGCCCCAAAAAAGGGTACGAACGCACCCAGGGCCATAGACAAAACTTAACGCAAATTAAAATCACGGATATCCAGTTATAAATTGGGAGAATAAACCATGGCACATACAAAAGCACAAGGTTCTTCCTCTAACGGAAGAGACAGCCACGGCCAACGTTTAGGTATTAAACGTTACGGCTCCCAGTTTGTAAACGCTGGGGAAATTATCGTCCGCCAGCGCGGTACTAAGTTCCTGCCTGGAACCAACGTCTCCCGCGCCAGCGACGACAGCCTCTTTGCCCGCGTAAGCGGCATTGTTACCTTTGAATGGGTAAGAAGAGGCAAACAACAAATTTCCGTGTACCCCAAAGTTGCGGAAACCAAACAAGCCAAAAAAGAGCCTGCTAAAAAAGCCGCGGCCCCCAAAGCCGCCAAGGCTCCCGCTAAAAAAGTAGCCGCCAAAAAACCGGCTGCCAAAAAAGCGGACAAATAAACTTTTGGCCAGTAAAAGCGGCGGGAATTATCCTGCCGCTTTTTTTGTTACGTAAGGATTTGTTATGCAATCAGGCAGTTTTTTAGACCGTGTTAAAATTTATGTAACCGCCGGGAAAGGCGGGGACGGGTGTTTGTCGTTTCGGCGCGAAAAATTTATTGAATTTGGCGGCCCCAACGGCGGATGCGGCGGCCGTGGTGGGGACGTTATTTTAAAGGCCGAGCCCAATTTAACTACGCTCTTAGAACTGGCCTATCACCCGCATATTGAGGCCCAAAATGGCGAGAAAGGTGGCTCGTACAACAAAACCGGCCGCGCGGGCGAAAACCGCTACGTCTATGTACCCTGCGGCACCATTGTACGCACGCTGGAAGGCGAATTTTTAGTGGATATGACCAAGCCCGGCCAGGAATTTACCGTGGCCAAAGGCGGTGCGGGCGGACGCGGTAACCAATCTTTTAAAACTCAACAAAACACCGCCCCGCACATTGCCGAAAACGGCCTTCCCGGCGAGGAAGTAACTTTGATTTTGGAACTTAAAATTTTGGCTGATTTGGGGCTTGTAGGGTTCCCCAATGCGGGCAAAAGTACCTTTTTAAGCCGCATTTCCGCGGCGCGCCCGCGCATTGCCGACTATGCCTTTACGACGTTGAACCCTAACCTGGGCATTACCCTGCATCAAGGGGTCAGTTTTGCTACGGCCGATATTCCCGGTATTATTGAAGGCGCCAGCGAGGGCAAGGGCCTTGGCCTGCAATTTTTAAAACATATTGAGCGCACCCGTGTACTTTTGCACCTGGTGGACCCGGAAGGATTTGACGGACTATCTGCTGAAGAAAGTGTAAAGGTCATTGAAAAAGAGTTAAAAACATTTAACAAAAAACTGTTTGATAAACCGCGCATTTTAGCTGTAAATAAGGCGGATTTACCGTCCGCTGAAAAAGTGTATAAGGCTCTATGTAAAAAGCGCAAGAAACAAAAAGTATTTTTGATTTCCGCCGCCACAGGAGAGGGTGTGAAAGAAGTATTAAATGAAGTGGTAAGAATTCTTTCTGCCACCCCGGTGGAACAAATGGCGGCGGAAGAAGAAAAACCCGTGGTGCATAAAGTAGAGCCTATTTTTACTATTACGCGCGACGAAAACGACGTCATCCACATCACGGGTAAAAAGGTGGAAGAATTTATTGCCATGACCAATTTTACCCAGCCCGAGGCCGTCACGCGGTTAAAAGGGATTTTCAAAAAAATCGGCCTGGAAAAAGCCTTGTTAAAACAAGGCGTGCAAGACGGCGATTTGCTGGTAGTGGGCGGCAAAGAATTTGAATGGAACGGCGACTTTGACCAAGAAGCCCCGCAAGCCCCCCAGCACGCCGGCTACAAACGCCGCGAAACAAAGGCCGAACGGTTAGCCAAGCGCAAAGCCCGACGGGAAGGGAAGAAATAAGGTTTTAGTAGAAAATGCCCCCTGGAAAATTTGGGGGCATGTATCAGCATAATCTTTTGTACTCTCTACCTGATGAGATACTCACCTAGTATCTTTGTAGCTTGCCCTATTGTTTTACAAATAGACTCTCCCAATGAACTATCATTTTTAATTATGCAGTATCGTCTTCCACCTATACGTGAATAGTTATAAGCTATTTGAAAATCTCTGTGTTGCTTGCATGTTGCAACCGTATCATTATGTCCTGGACAGTAGCTTGCATAAGAACCAGTATCACTAACTTGTACTAAAAAAACATCTCCACATTGCCAATATGGATGATATGTATCATCCTCAAAGGTTTCAATACAAGGGATAGCCACGTCTAAATCCTGAATAGCATGTGTGTAATTTCCATTTGTCAAATAATAAACGTCCTCTGCATTCCTTAAGGTGTTAACAATGGGTAAAATACTCGCAACGCGGGATTTAACAACTGCTTTTTGGTATTGCGGCAGGGCCACGGCTGCTAAAATGCCAATGATGAGCACCACTACTAACAACTCAATAAGCGTAAAACCCCGCCGGGTATTGTTTTGGTTCATACGTTCACCTCTTGTTTTAATTTCCAACTTATCCGTCCCAGGAAACGCATATAAAAGAAACGGCTGCTTGTACTTATGGGCTAGTTACAGAACATAAATACAACAACCGTAGCCTACCGTCAAAACGATAA
Organism: Elusimicrobiaceae bacterium; assembly: GCA_045606825.1. Lineage (GTDB taxonomy): Bacteria > Elusimicrobiota > Elusimicrobia > Elusimicrobiales > Elusimicrobiaceae > Avelusimicrobium. The sequence continues at coordinate 98,069 of JAZUSQ010000021.1, read as the reverse complement.
ACATTCGGCATAAGAATACGGGTTTCGAAGGTCCGTGCTCTTATGCCTGATCGGCCGTTGTTTTTGGAGTAACTAGCCCCCTTTCGGGTTCGCGTTTCTTAAACGCTTCCAAAAACAGGATAAAATTGTGTTTTTACTTCTCTTTCATTCTACATAATTTCTTTCAAATTTGCACCGGGTGGAGTTACATCAAATATGCTAAAATATAAGCCATATGAACTCAGACAATAAAGCCATTTATTTCAGACGTACCGCGCTTCGCAAAATTATTGAAGCCTTTGATAAAAACTCCCTAGAAACGGAAGCCTACCGCATTCCTTATGATGTTATCCCGCAAGATTCCAAATCCTCCGTGCGTTGTTGTATTTACAAAGAGCGCGCCGTATTTCGTGCCCGCACATTGGCCGCTTTGGGGTGCAGTGTGGAAGAAGATGACGAGGCAACTTCGCTAAATGATTACGCCAAAAAGGCCCTTACCCGTACACAAATTCCGCAACTGCCGCTGACGGTTATGGATATTGCCTGCCATGGTTGCCGCAAGGCCCGCCACATGGTAACCGAGGCTTGCCAGGGTTGTTTAGCACGCCCTTGCCAACAGGCGTGTAAATTTGGGGCCATCAGTTTTATTGACGGACGTTCGTTTATTGATGCAGATAAATGCAAAAATTGCGGTGCGTGCAAAATGGCTTGTCCGTACAATGCTATTACTTTTATCCCGGTTCCGTGTGAACAGGCTTGCCCGGTAGATGCTATCCACAAAGGGGAAAACGGTGTAGCGGAAATTGATTTTGACAAGTGTATTTCCTGCGGGCATTGCATGGAAGCCTGTCCGTTTGGGGCCATTATGGAACGTAGCCAGTTAATTGACATTTTGGGCCAAATCAAAAAAGGGGCCCCAGTGGTGGCTATGATTGCGCCGTCTATTGTGGGGCAGTTTGATTGTACCTTGCCCCAGTTAATGACGGCTATCAAAAAAGCCGGTTTCCCGCTGGTAACGGAGGTTGCCCTGGGGGCCGATATTACCACCGCTAACGAAGCGCGCGAACTGGTGGAACGGTTGGAAAACGGTGCGCGGTTTATGACCACTTCTTGTTGTTCGGCCTGGGTGCGTGCCGTACGCAAACACTTGCCCGCGCTGAAAGAATTTGTTTCGCACACCAAAACCCCGGCCGCTTATACCGCCGAACTGGAAAAACAAAAAGGCCATGTAACCGTGTTTGTAGGGCCGTGTGTATCCAAACGGGCGGAAGGGATGGAAGACCCCAACATTGATTATGTGATGACTTACGAAGAATTGGGAGCCTTGTTTGATGCCAAACACATTAACCCGGCCGAATGTGAAGAAATGCCTTTGGACCCTGCCATCTCAGGCGAGGCCCGCTACTACGGCGTAACCGGTGGCGTAGCCCAAGCGGTAGAAAATGCCATTGCCGGCAAAAAGCCGTTCAAGAAAATGGCCATTAACGGCTTGGATAAAAAAGCCATGGCCTTGCTTACGGCATTTGCCAAAGGTGCGGGGGATTTTCAACTGTTGGAAGTGATGAATTGCAAAGGCGGTTGCATTGGCGGCCCATGCACATTAAAACCCCAAGCGCAAGTGATTAAGCCTATTAAGGACCTGGTGGCCAACAGCCCCAAAGTGAAATGCGCGTTGGACGAAAATAAAAACAAATAAATGTAGTTTTAAAAATTAAAAAGCCCTAACAATTTGTTGGGGCTTTTTAATCTTGTTGTGCACAATTTCCCCGGCGTAAGCCGGGGGAAGTTCATTAAGTTTTAGCGGTGCATAAATCTGCCGTTTACGTCACGTATGAGAGGGGTACCGGGCGGCGGTCCGCCGGGCCGCAACGGTTTTAAATGCCCGGGGCGGTGGTGCGGTGCCGGGGGCGGGGCCGCATGATGGCGGTGGCGGTGGTGATTATGATGATACACGCTCCCCCATACCAGTCCACCCAATAAAGCCGTGCCTACCACCGGGGCCCAATAAGAGCGCGGGCGCGTATAATAGTTTTTTTGTTGGTTGAGCCGGGCATTTTCCAGCGCGGTTTGCTCTTGGGCTTGCTCGGCCGTATAGGCGGAATTAGAGGCGGTTAGCGTAGCCATAAAAGCGGCATAATCTTGCGCGTTGTCAAACTGTTGCACCAACACACCGTTATGAAAGAGCAAGAACTCACTACCATTTTGATAAACGTTATAGGTACGGTTGTTGCCTACGTCGGTAACGGTGCTTAGCGTGGCGGCGGATGTGTTTTTGGCAATGTCTTGCTCGGTCAGCGGGATGTCAATCTGATAACGTGCATTGAGAGCCAAAATCCCTTTGGCATTCTCAACCACCCCTACCAGCGGTTGCGGCCAGGCAAACTTATACAAAAATAAGCGGTAGTCCTGGTTGGTTTTGCCGTAACGCACGGCCTCGTATTCGGTGCCGTCCGCGGCGGTAAAAGTTTGTTCATACACGGGGATGGTGGTAATGGCGGCCACTATCTCTTTGCGGTTCTTGCCTGCAAATTTGGCGGCCAGTTCATCTGCCGAGTAAGCCAGCACAGCCACAGTAGCGGCCGGCTGGGCGGCATAGGCCCCCATAGGGGCCAACAAACAAACGGCTAGCATTAGTTTTTTCATACGTATATAACCCCATATCCCATAAATATATTGCAATGTTATCTAACAACCTTAATTCTATAAAATTTTACCAATTCAGTTTAAAAGGCCAGGGTTTGCTGTGTTTCTTCTTGTCGCAAACGGATTTTTTTATTATACTATAGATACAATTTAATCTGTTTTTGGAAGCCGAAAGGCACCGTTGCCAAGGGCAACAATTATCACTCCAGAAACAACCCAATCGGGTGCAAGGGAAACGGACTAATTACCCGTTTATCTTGCGCCAAATGTTTTCCGTTTTGCGGAGAGCTGCGGCTGTTTGTGTTTCATGGGTGTGATAATTCATGGGGCTATGCAGCCGTTGTTTTATGGGTGCGTTTTCCAAACGGACAAATTGAATTTAAGAGAGTGAGGAAAACGTATGAACAACCAAAATACCCGGCGGGGTAATACGCACCTAGTAATAAATAAAAATTGTCATTCCAAATCGGGGCATTACCTTTGGCCCCGCCCCGTAATGTTTTTGTACGGGGTCTTGGAATCTCACCGCTTTTTATTGTCTAAAGTGAGATCCCGTATCAAATACGGGATGACGGGCTTATTAAATACCGGCGGGTTTACCCTCATTGAACTGTTGGTCGTTGTTCTCATCATTGGCATTTTGGCGGCGGTGGCGTTGCCGCAGTATCAAATGGCTGTACTGAAGAGCCGTTTTACGCAAGCGAAAATGGCAGCCAAAGCTATAGCTCAGGCGCAAGAAGTATATTATTTAGCCAACGGATACTATGCCAATAATATTGCGGATTTGGAAGTGGAGGTTGATGGTAACTCTGTTTCTTGTTTTGCAGGGACCGAACAATCTGGTTGTTATTGTCCAAAAGGAAGTGAGGGGTTAATGTATCAAATAAATACCATACATAGAAAAAAAGGAGATCCTGGAAAACATAAATGTGTCTTAGGTGCTAGTACAAACACCAATTCTAGGGGAGCCCGCTTGTGTAAACTTGAAACCGGAAAGAGTGAAGCGGATGAAACAGGGACTTCTTTCTTGGTATATAATTATTAAACACTTCACAAAAACGCCCGGTAAAACACCGGGCATTTTTGTTTAGTTCAATTCCGCATACAGCGGGAATTTTTGTAAAAATTCCTTCACTTTCGCGGCTATATTGGCCAAGTAGGCATCGTCCTCATGGTGCGTTAGCGCGTCGTCAATAAATGCGGCTACTTGGGCCATGTCCGCCTCTTTCATCCCGCGCGTAGTAATGGCAGGGGTTCCAATGCGTAGGCCGCTGGTAACAAACGGTTTTTCCGGGTCAAAAGGAATCGTGTTTTTGTTGGCGGTAATACCGGCTTTATCCAAGGCGGCTTCGGCCACTTTGCCCGTCATTTTTTTATTACGTAAATCTACGCACATCACGTGGCAATCCGTGCCGCCCGCTACTAAACGGTACCCGCGTTTTTTAAGTTCTTCGGCGAGTGCCTGCGCGTTTAGTTTAATTTGATGTTGATAGGTTTTAAACTGCGGTTTTAACGCCTCACCAAAACAAACGGCTTTACCGGCAATGACATGCATTAAAGGTCCCCCCTGCGCGCCGGGGAACACGGCCGAGTTAATGGCTTTGGCTAAACTTTCTTTGCATAAAATTAAGCCGCCGCGCGGGCCGCGTAATGTTTTGTGGGTGGTGGTGGTAACTACGTCCGCATAGGGTACCGGGCTAGGGTATTCCCCTGCCGCTACTAAACCCGCATAGTGGGCAATATCACAGGCTAAATACGCACCGCAACTATCGGCAATTTCGCGCAGTTTTTTCCAGTCAAAAATGCGGGAATAGTTGGAAGCCCCCGCCAGAATGAGTTTGGGCTGATGTTCTTTAGCCAGTTTGGCGGCCTCTTCGTAATCAATTTCTTCAGTATCGGGGCGGACGTTCATGGCAATCATGTTATAGAGTTTGCCCGAAAAGTTAAGCGGATGCCCGTGCGTTAAGTGTCCGCCGTGGGAGAGGTTTAGCCCCAGTACGGTGTCCCCGGGTTTTAGTAAAGCAAAATACACCGCCATATTGGCTTGTGCGCCGGAGTGGGGTTGCACGTTGGCGTGCTGTGCCCCAAAGAGTTTTTTGGCACGTTCAATGGCCAATGTTTCTACTTGGTCCACAAATTCACATCCGCCATAGTAGCGTTTGCCGGGGTAGCCTTCTGCGTATTTGTTGGTTAAAACAGAACCTTGCGCCTGCATGACGGCAAGCGAGGTAAAATTTTCAGAGGCGATGAGTTCCAGTTTTTCGCGCTGGCGGGATAATTCTTTAGAAATAGCGGCAAAAATTTCCGGGTCAGTTTGTTGCAAGTTGGGATACATGGGAAAACCTCCTAAAAAATTAAAAATTTTTATTTAATTTTACGTTGTTATTTCATATAATTTACTAAATAGCAGTGCAAAAATCTAGTACGAGGTGAACAACAAATGGCAAAATTAACCAAAAAAGACTTTCTCAAAAACACAATCAAACACATTGATATGAAAAAATACAATGTGGTTCCCATGGTGGAAGCATTTGAGAATATGGCCTATGCATCACGCGAGGTTGCCCGGGCCAGCAAAATCTACAACATGATGCTAAATGACAAAAACTGCTCTGTCATTTTGTGTATTGCCGGTTCGTTAATTTCCGCCGGGATGAAAAAAATCATTGTGGATATGATCCAAAACCACATGGTAGATGCCATTGTTTCCAACGGGGCCAACATTGTGGACCAAGATTTCTTTGAAGCCTTGGGTTTTAAACATTATATTGGTACCCCCTACAACCAAGACGATAATTTACTGCGCGATTTGCACATTGACCGCATTTACGATACGTATATTGACGAAGACCAACTCAAAGTATGCGACGAAACGATTTATAAAATCTGCAACGCTTTAGAGCCGCGCCCCTATTCTTCGCGCGAGTTTATTTGGGAAATGGGGAAATGGTTGGAGAAAAAAGGCAAAGGCAAGGACTCTGTTGTTTATAATGCCTACAAGTACGGCGTGCCGGTATTTGTACCCGCGTTTAGCGACTGCTCTGCCGGGTTTGGTTTTGTGATGCACCAGGCAGAAAACCCAGGTGCCCACATCTCCATTGACAGTGCCAAAGATTTCTTGGAACTAACCAAAATTAAAATGAAAGCCAAAGAAACCGGGCTGATGATGTGGTCCGGCGGGGTGCCGAAAAACTTCGCCCAAGATACCGTAGTGGCCGCCGAAGCCTTAGGGGCCGAAATCCCCATGCACAAATATGCGGTGCAAATTACCGTGGCGGACGTGCGTGACGGGGCCTTGTCCGGATCTACCTTAAAGGAAGCGTCCAGTTGGGGAAAAGTCTCTACCGCACTGGAGCAGATGGTATATGGGGAATGCACCACACTCATTCCGCTTATCATTGGTTACGGTTATCACAAAGGGGCCTGGAAAAAACGTAAAGCCACCAACTACGTTAAATTCTTGCAAGAAGAAGATGCCAAAGCGGCAAAGGCCAAAACTGCCAAAAAGAAATAATGCGTTTAAAAACCGCACTTGTAAGTTTATTACTGCTCTGCCCGTGTGCTTTATGCTACGGGCAGTTGCGTTTTGCAAGTGTTAGCGGAAAATATGGTTACGCGGCCATGCGTGCCCAATACACGGCCGATTTGGACAACGGTTGGATTTTAATCCCGCAATTTGGTTATTACCGCACTTCTGATGATAAGCCCGATGAAAATGGGTCTACCTCACGTTATAATCTGGAGGCACTATACGAATTAACCGATAGCATTGCCTGGTTGGCGGGGGCTTATTTGCAACCGCAGACGTTGGGGCATGAAGGCACTGGTTACGAAAGCGGTTTGCAACTTAAACCTTTTCATTATTGGGGTGGATTTAAGTATCCTGTTTTTCAACTTAAAGCAGGGCAAAGCCGTAATCGCAGTTACGTGGATATATCCGGCCATGATTTGCCAGGTGGTGCCTTGCGGCAAGTAAGCACCTGGACTGAATTAAATGCCACGGCGGACTTGGCCCGCCGCTGGCACTTGCAAGCAACCTGGCGGAAAGTGTTAAAATATAGTAGCCGGGTGCCGGCCAATGTTACCTTTAATTGGGCCGATTTGCCATATATGACGGCCGTTTTAAACGGCTATTTAAAAGACAGTATGGGCGCCAAGATTAGTTACCAGACCCATGTAGTTACCCCGTATGTGGCCTTAGTTCGCTTTCACTATGAATGGGCACGCGCTGTATCAACGGCCGTTACTGCTGGGTTACATGTGCGTGTATGGGGAGTGGATGTAACCGGCGGGGTGGAAATTTTGGAACCGCGGCACGATAATAGCCGCCAAACTTTTTTTTCATTAGCGGTAGAAGCCCCTTTATAAGGAGTTGTTATGCCAACACCAACGTTACGTTGTAATATAGATGAAACTTTCTTCTCGTGGACTGTTTTTTTGACCCGTTTTTTAACCGCCGTTACGCTCATATACGTTTGCCTGGGGTGTTTGTTGTATTACCGGGAGTTTTTATATAACGCTACGGTTATTGGGTTGCCTATGCCCCTGCACATTGGAATGGGGATTATAATTGTGGAACTGATTTTATCGTTGCTTTTGGTGCTGGGCTGGTACACGCGGTGGGTATCGGGGCTACTCATATTAAGCACTGCTTTCTTAGCAATTGTGTTTTTTGCTTCCAATTTTAATAAACTATATGTAGCCTTGCTGGTGTTATTAGTAGCGGCTCTTTTACCGGGTGCTCTGCTGGGGCCGGGCCGTATTAGTTTAGATTTTGTGCACGCACGCCGCCGCGCCGAACAACAATTTAGAGGTTAATTATGCAACAATCATCCGCTCCATACGTAAGCCTTGCCAACAAATACCGCCCCCAAACTTTTGGGGATATGGTAGGGCAGGAAAGCATTTCCAAAACACTGCAAAATGCCCTTAAGTTAGGGCGCATTGGGCATGCGTATTTGTTTTATGGACCGCGCGGTTGCGGTAAAACCACCACAGCCCGCATTTTAGCCAAAGCCTTAAACTGTACGGGGCATGAGGGCAATCAGCCCACCGCTGAGCCGTGCGGCAAATGCCCGCAATGTTTAGAAATTGCCCAAAGTGCAGATTTGGATGTATTAGAACTGGATGCGGCCAGCAATACCCAAGTAGAAAAAGTGCGTGAGGCCATTATTGATACGGTGGCCCTTGCCGCCACGCGCGACCGTTTTAAAGTATTTATTTTAGACGAAGTACACATGCTTTCTGCCAGTTCATTCAATGCACTTTTAAAAACCATTGAAGAACCCCCGGCCCATGTGGTATTTATTTTAGCCACTACCGAGAAACACAAAGTACCTGCCACGATTGTCAGCCGTTGCCAAACCTTTCGTTTCCGCCCATTAACGGTGGAAGAAATCAGCACGCATCTGGTGGAACTGGCTGAAGCAGAGGGGATTGATTTAACACCCGCCGCCGCCAAAATTATTGCCAAAAATGCAGGCGGTGCCATGCGCGACGGACTTACGTTGCTGGACCGTGCTATTGCTTATGCCGGTAATCACGTGGATGAAAAGACAGTGTCCGATATGTTGGGCCTTACGCCAGAAGAACTGGTTAAAGATGCCATTGGGGCTCTGTGCCATAAAGATAATGCACAAATGCACCAGGTTTTTCAAACCTTGCAGGCGGAAGGTTTTGATGCCAACACATTCTTGAAAGATCTAAAAAATACACTGAGCGATTTGTTTTATTTTTCCTTGGGGCAAGGGGTGGAACCGTTTGCCGGGGCGAGTGAGGTGTTATCCGGCATTTCCACTGGGTTTTTAGCCCGCTTAACCCGCAAGTTAGGCAAACTGATTGACGAGGTAAAATTTGCCGATAACGCACTGATTAGTGCCGAGGTTGGTTTGTTTACCATTATGGATAACGTGCTGGATGTAGCCCAATTTATCCGCCGCTTGGAAGCATTAGAAAGCGGGGTTGCTTTACCGCCATCCACCCCGAATGTGCCGCCTGTCCGCAAGGCCGTTGTCCAACCGGCCGCAACTCCCAAAACAGCCCAATCAAAGCCTGGGCAAATGGCGGCAACCCCTGTAGAAAAATCCTCCCCACTACCGGTTCAGCCGGCAGTAGTCCCGCAGACTGCCACCCCGCGCATGTCTGCCTTGGATAAAGCCATCTCCAACCGCCAGGTATGGGATAAAATGTTGTCCAAATTTGCGTCCAGCCCGTTTGTTTATGATGTCATGACCAACTGTAGTGTTTCGTTTACCTCAGAAGATACCTGGACGTTGGTTTTTGCCAAAGGCAAAGAATTTTATCAAATTCCGGCCCAGCACAAATTGGCTGAATTATCGGCTGCCGCGTCGGAATTTGCCGGGCGCAAGGTAACATTAGTTTTGGCAGAAGACCCTGCCCTGGCCAAACCTGCCGCGGCAACCTCCCAGGGAACGGATCACCCTACCAAACGTGCCCCCCAGGCAAAGGTCAATTTGATTTCGGATGAAGAGCCTTTTGTAACGAACCTACAGCCCGAACCTACTGCGCCGTCTGCCGTCCCGGCGGATGCGCCGCAAGAAGTAAAAGATATTTTAGAGATGTTCCCGGGGGAACTGCTTGCCTAATTTAAAACGCTTGGATCGTTTGGTACGTGCCTTAAAACGGCTGCCCGGGGTCGGCCCCCGGCAAGCCGAGCGTTTTGCCGCCTATTTTCTGCGCGCCAGCCAGGGGGAAGTAGAAGAATTTATCACGGCTCTTACACAAACCAAACAGGGCATTATGCTTTGCCCTATTTGTTTTGCGTATAGCGAAGACGGTCTTTGCCCGATCTGCCAAGACCCGGACCGGGATACCACCCAAATTTGCGTGGTGGAAGACCCGCAAGATATTGAAGCCCTGGAAAAAACCAAACTTTACAACGGGGTCTATCACGTTTTGCACGGGGCCATTTCCCCCTTAGAAGGGCGCGGGGCCGAACAGGTAAAAGTACGTGAACTGTTGGCACGTGTACAAAACGCCCCCAAGCCCATTACGGAAATTATCCTGGCTACTGACCCGGATAGTGAAGGCGAAACTACCGCCCTTTACTTGGCTGATTTACTGCGCGGTTTAGTGCCGCAAATTACCCGCATTGGCTATGGGGTTCCTTTGGGCGGGGATTTGGATTACATGGACGAAATGACCCTGGGATATTCCTTGAAGGGGCGCACCAAACTCTAGCCATTTCCCTGTACGAATTTTCTTCCCGCTTATGCACCCGGATATTTATAAACGCCCGCTTTTAATAGCCCTCATGTTGCTTATTGGCGGGCTTTGTATAGGGTACAAGCCGGTACCTACAGAAACGGATGTCTATCATTTCTTGCCGCAAAAAGAGGTAACACTTACCGGGCGGGTGGAAAATTTCTACACCCAAAAGCCAACTTCCAACAACGTGATTGTAAAAGTTTCTACTGTAAATGGGGCACCGGCCACAGGCTATGTGTACGCGCGTTTGACAGACATTGAACCTGCCTGGAAAGACGAACTGGAAATCTCCGGCCGCTTGCAAAAACCCTTTAGTACCAACCTGCCCGGCAATTTTAACTGGCGTCAGTTTTTGGCTTACAAACATATCTTTACAGAAATAAAAAGTTCGCGTGCGCGTGTGTTAAAACCGGCCGCTTGGTTTTGGCGTGTATTGCGTGATGTGCGGGCCGATATATTGCATTTATTTGAGCGCAGTTTTCCGCCGGATTTAGCCCACATAGCCGGCGGCATTTTGCTGGGGGAACGCGGCGATTTAGACCCGGCCCTTTACACGGCGTTTCAAGATAGCGGGGCCATTCATTTGCTGGTGGCCTCCGGCGGGAACGTGGGCTTTGTTACCCTCATGACGTTGGCCCTGTGCGGGCTTTTTCGTATCCGGCGTAAAAAGGCGTTGGTAGCGGCATTACTGGTGGCCGGGATATACACGCTTATGGCAGGGGCGGATGCCCCGCTGGTGCGGGCGTATTTTATGGCAGTGTGTGCGTGTACCGGGTATTACTTGGGGCGTAATAGTGGTGTATTTCAAGGGCTTTTGGTTTCATGTTTTATAATTTTACTAATCAACCCGGCCAGTTTATTTGAAACAGGGTTTCAAATGTCTTTCTTGGCTACGGCGGCATTGATTATTTGTTTGAATAATTATCCGGTTCCTATGCGTTGGCCGCGGCTGGTGCGCTTTTTTGCACAAATCTTTTTGGCCACGCTTTGCGTGCAACTGGTGCTACTACCGGTGTTTACCAATGTATTTTATAAAGTTTCTTTAACGGGGCTGGTGGCCAATATGTTGTTAGTGCCATTGGCCTCGGTGTTGCTGGGGCTCAGCGCGGCTTATTACGCATTGTCCTGGGTGCATGCCGGGCAAGTGGTATTTTACCCGCTTTATGCGGGGTTACTGCTTTTTAAGTGGATTGTAGAATTTTTTGCCTCGTTTGCTATATCGTCCATTGCCGTAACGGCGTGGAAACCCGGCAGTTTGGTGGCTTATTATACAGCCCTGTTTTGGCTATTCAATATACCCCTAAAAGGGTTGGCCAAAAAATGGGTAATTCCGGTGGTGCTAGTGAGTGTAGGGGCACTGGCCCTGCAAGCCTTTTACTACCGTGGTACGCACATATATGTGCTGGATGAATGGCACAAAAATGCGGTTTTGTTAAAAACGGCGGACGGTAATTTATTTGTGGTGGGCCCTAAAATTGCACCTGAAAAACTAAAAGCCACGTTATATTCCTTGGGCTATAAACAAGCCACGGCCGTACTACTCACAGACCGCAACCCAACCAAATATGATTTTAGTCCGCTTGCCCCTGTGGTAGTGCATCCATTTAAAGAGGCCTGGCCGGAAGAAACCCACTGGACATTTGGGCAAACATCCGTTAAACTAATATGGGGGTTGCATGAAACGGCTTCCGGCAAGATTTGGCAAAATGTGGGGTACACGGGCAGTAAAAGAGATGACGTTTCCTACTGCTTGAATACCCCGGGCCAGCCAACCCTGTGCGTAGGGGCCGCAGGAAAATTTGTCCGCACTCCCACTAAAACTATTGAGGCTGTATTTAACCAACCAGTGCGGGAGAAATTATGAGTACAGACGAATTGCAAACACATATTCATTTTTTAAAAGAAGCCATTCAAGAGGCCCAAAAAGGCATGCGCGCCGGTAAGGGTGGCCCGTTTGGGGCCGTGGTGGTAAAAAATGGCAAAATTATTGCGCGCGGATGTAACTGTGTTACGTCTTCTAATGACCCTACTGCCCATGCTGAGGTTGTTGCCATCCGTAACGCGTGTGCAAAACTAAAAAGTTTTGAACTCAAGGACTGTATTATTTATGCGTCGTGCGAGCCCTGCCCCATGTGCCTGGGGGCCATTTATTGGGCGCGTCCCAAGGCATTGTATTTTGCGGCGGACCGCTTGCGCGCGGCGGCCTCCAATTTTGATGATGCCGTGATTTACAAGGAGGTTCCCCTCCCGCCCGGTAAACGCACCCTGCCCACGGTGTGCATAAAAGTGCCTGGGCGCAACAGCCCCTTTGATGAATGGGACGGAAAAGAAGATAAGACGGCGTACTGAAATTTGTTATAATAAGTTAAGTTTTAGTAGGGAGGGAACAAAAAACATACTAGTTACATACGCATAAATTTGTAGGTTATTGTCGGATGCGCAGGGGGAGCCTGTGCATGGAAGGAAGATAACTTCCTTCTGTTGACAGTCCGGTAATAGCCGCCTACTTCTTTGCCTGCCCCCTTTATGGGGGTAGGTGGGCGGCGGTTATCAAGGTCACTGTCAACGCTTTGGTAACGCCGTTTTCGTTGCCAAGGCCGGAAAAATGGCCCTATAGGCCACAAATAAAAGGAGTAGAATTATATGCAAAAAGGATTCACGTTAATAGAGTTATTAGTAGTAGTTTTAATTATTGGTATTTTGGCGGCGGTGGCATTGCCGCAGTACAACAAAGCAGTATATAAAGCACGGGCAGTTCAGTTAGTTGCATTGGTCAACGCTTATAAGAAGGCCCTGGATGTATATATCTTGGAAAACGGGTTCCAAACGGTTAAATTTTATGCTTCCGGTTCTGGATCCGATTCTTTCCCGCAAGGGGAATTGCCCATTGATTTTTCAACGGAAGAGGCAACCAAGATTTTGAATTATTATAAGGGAAAAGAAGGAACACTGTATTTAGTTTCTTGTGAACAAAGCCCAGAATATACGGGGTGTGATATAGGGATAACAGGGGAGATGATTGAATTATCCGTCAATAAAACGCCTGATAGCCAGTATTGGCGTACGAGTTGCTATGGTTGGGAACCCGAGGGAGAAATGGTCTGTAAGTTATTACAATAATCTGCGTATAATGGGCAAAAAATCTATAATATAATTATGCCCCAATATTTTGCGGATATTAAACAAACCGAATTCTTTTTAAACGACGCCGAAGCGCACCACGCGTGCGCCGTGGCGCGCCATAAAGAGGGAGATATTATCCGCGTGTTTGACGGCACGGGTAAGCAGTTTATGGGGCGCATTACGAAAGTGCAAAAAAAATTTGTGCGCGGCACCTTATTAGAACCTTGCCCGGTGCGCCGCGTGCCACTTGATCTTACCTTGGCCTTTGTGCCCAATTCCCGTACCGGGTTAGAAGAAGTATTAGACAAAGGCACCCAGTTGGGTGTGCATGCGTTTTTGCCGTTACTGTCGGCGCGCAGTGAGTACGACGTACTAAAAAAATACGACGGCAAAAACGACCGCTGGCACCAAATTATGGTTTCTGCCTGTAAGCAATGCGATACGCCGTTTATTCCGCACATTTTGCCACCTGTAAAATTTACAGAAGCCATTGCCGAAAAGGTGCCCGCACTTTTGGCCTATGAGGCCGAACACACCCATACGTTAGCGTGGGGCATGGAACAACTAAAATACCCTAAAGCGGTGCGCGTATATGTGGGTCCGGCAGGCGGCTGGACGGAGGAAGAAGTGCAACTAGCCAACGCACACCATATTCTGCCTGTTACGCTGGGTGTAAACATCTTGCGTGCGGAAACCGCCTGCATGGCTGTGGCGGCCAAACTGTTATGAGTACTTTTTTTATTAAAACTTTTGGGTGCCGTGTAAACCAGGTAGAAAGCCAAGCCATTTTAGAAGAATTTGCCCGCCATGGGTTTACCCCGGCGGACAGTTTTGAAACGGCCGATATTTGTGTGCTAAATACGTGCACCGTTACCCACCAGGCCGACAAAGACGTAGAAAAACTTATCCGCCAAATTTTACGCCGCAACGCTTCTGCCCGCCTGGTACTTACCGGGTGTTATGCCGCCGCACACCAAGCGCATATCAAAGAACTTTTTCCAACGGCAGAAATTGTGGGCAAATATGACCTGGGCCGTGTGCTTTTTAACCAAGAAGATGTGTGCTGGACTGTTTCCGGCCACGAAGGCCATAGCCGTGCGTTTATCAAAATACAGGACGGGTGTGATAATTTTTGCTCGTACTGCATTGTGCCCTATGCCCGCAGTGTAAAGCGCAGTAAACCTGTGGCGGATGTGTTAGCGGAAGTTAACCAGTTGGTGCAAAACGGATTTTTGGAAATTGTGCTAACCGGCATTAACATTGGCAATTACCGTTGCCTGCAAACCGGGGCGGATTTGGCCGCTTTGTGCGCGCAAATTGCCACCCTGCCGGGGCATTTTAGGGTGCGTTTTTCGTCTATTGAACTGCCCACAGTAACGGACGGTATAATCGCGCACATGCACCAATTTCCTGCCCGTTTTTGCAATTATTTCCACCTACCCTTGCAAGCCGGGTGCGATCAGATTTTACACGATATGAACCGCCATTATACCACGGCAGATTACGCCAAACGCGTGGCTGATTTACGCCGCGCCGTACCGCATATTGGTATTTTTGCCGACGTGATTGCCGGCTACCCTACCGAGACTGAATCAGATTTTGAAAAAACCTATCAATTTATTAAAACCCAGCAGTTAGCCGGCTTACACGTGTTTAGTTATTCCCCGCGTCCGGGCACCCCCGCCGCCCAACTGCCCCAACTGCCGCGCGAAGAAATCAAACGCCGGGCGGACACCTTGCGCGCGCTGGACAAGGAACTGCGTACCGCTTTTGCCGTCAGCCAGGTAGGCACCACGGCGGAAGTGTTCATAGAAGAAAAAAAGAACTGTGCGGCGCATGGCATAACGTCTAATTTTCAGCAAGTCATTCTCCCTCAAAATACCTCTTTGCACGGACTTGTGCGCGTAAAAATTGTGCGCGCTGAAAACAACTTGTGCTACGGGGAAATGCTTTAAAAATTAGCCACCTAAAATTTGTTACAATAAAAGAGTAGTAAAAACAATTTGATCTATTTTTGAACCGTATGTGGAATACGGGAAACTTCGTAAGAAGTGTCAAACGCGTCAAAAATAGCCGCACACCAGGTACAACGGGACCGTACATCCTGTTGTACCGAATGTTTCCCATTTTGGCTACTGCTATGTGGGTACTACGGCTATTGCATTTGGTTTCGCGTTTGACACCAGGTGAGATAGCCGTTTTTACATACCCGTGAAATAGATCTAAAACAGGAGAAAAAAATGACAAAAAATAAACGGGCGTTTACGCTCATAGAGTTGTTGGTAGTGGTGCTGATTATGGGTATTTTGGCGGCGGTGGCGTTGCCACAGTATCAAAAAGCAGTGTATAAAAGCCGGGCTGTGGAGGCATTAACCCTGTTGTCTTCTCTAGTTCAAGCACAAGATGTCTATTATTTAATGCACGGAAAATATACCGAAGATTTGAGTGAGTTAGACATAGAGATTCCAGAAGAATTAGTGCATGAATGGACGGCAGACGGAGAATTTGAACATAAATATTCTTATGGATGCTCAGAAACATATAAGTTATGTTTGGCAGATATCGGTAATGCAAATTTACCCGCTTTTCAAGTAAATTCATCATACATTGGCGGAAGAAGATACTGTATTTTGGCGAATAGAACTGCAGAAACAAAAACTAACGATATGGCTAAATCTATTTGTCAAAGTATAGGAACACTTGATACGAGCCGGACCGGCGTACAGGCAGGGAAATATTATATCATCAACTAAAAACATTACCGGGTACAATTTACAGTGAGCTGATTTTCGCACAACCTGTACTAAAACACCACGCTTCCCCAAGCACCAGGTTTATAGAGGATAAGATGATTTTTCAGATTTGAGCCGTATTTGTGGGGCTAGTTGCCCGCATAGGCGTGTCTGAATGACACGTCAAGGGCAAGGGACCGCAAAGACGGCCAAATGTGGAAAATTGTATCGCTGGCAAGCAACAAAATTTAAACATCTTTCGTGTTTAAATTTTGTGTGCTCAAAGAAATTTCGCGGTGTGTTTTTTACAAATTCATAGGCAGTTTGCCTACAGGTTCAAACATCCCCACCACACATTCCGCCGCCGCTTGCTGAAACTCGGCCGCCGGGCTGAAGGCCAACAACTGTCCCTCTGTCTGTACTTTAGAGGCCGCAAAGGGATTGGCAAAACAAATCAGCAGTGTGCGGCGCACGTTTTGTACGGCCTGGTTTACAAAGGTTGTTTCTCCATTAGTGAGCCCAATTTTGCCTGAAAACGGTTTGTACCGCCGCCAAAACAAAATAATCAGTGTATCGGTTTGTGCGGGATCTTTAAAATCTTCCGTCAAAATACCATAGGCACGTAAGGTATCAATAAACGGTACGCAGGAGATATTTTCATCATTCCCTACATTTAATAAATGCACACTGTCCCCCGGCTCTACCGGCGGGAAATGCCCTAGGGGGACCAGTGCCTTGCGCGCCGTCTGTAATGTAAACTGTGTAGGATTAAAAGGCGTGTGTTTGGCACCAGCGGCTAATTCATCTGCCTGGGCGCATAATTCGTTTAGCACATGGTTAGCCGTAGATAATACCTGGTCCGGGAAGACCTGGGTTTGTAAAAAAGAAATCAGTTCGGCAGGTTTTTCGGGCACTAATAAAATGTGTGCCCCAGCATCTAGGGCTTGCAGGGCGGCTTGTTTTTCATCCCCCAGTGCCTTCATAAGTAGTGCATCTGTACACACACAACGGGAAAACCCCATTTGCTCTTGTAGTAAATCGTGAATGACCGCGCGCGAGAGGGAAGCCGGATTTTGTTCATCTAATGCCGGAACCAACAAGTGCCCCGCCATGACACTATCTGCCAGCGGCAATAATTGGGCAAAAGGCACCAAAGAGGATTTTTCTAATTGGGTCCGTGTTTCCGTTACCACCGGCATGGCTAAGTGGGAATCCGTGGTTGTATTGCCATGACCGGGGAAATGTTTGAGGCAGTTTAGTACCCCCCCTGCCGAAAGCCCCTTCATAAAAGCACCTGCCAGACGCACTACTAAGGCCGGGTCTGCCCCAAATGCGCGGGTGTTTACAATCGGGTTATCCGGGTTGTTGGCCAAATCCACCACCGGGGCAAATACCCAATCCACTCCAAGGCGTACGGCCTCGCGCGCAGTAATAAACCCTTTTTCATACGCCAGGGCCTCGTTGTCTGCCGCTCCCAAGGCCAAGTTAGAAGGAAGCAGTTGCGCATCCGGCAACCAACGGCCCAGGCCGTCTTCATAATCAGCTGCAATCAAAATACGCGGCAAAGGCGAGGCCGCACGTAACTTGCGCGTTAAGGTGGCTACGGCCGTTTTGGTGCCGCCATACAAACAAAATCCCCCTACCCCGGCACGTGCCAATGCAAGGGCATCTTCTTCAGGAGTTTTACCAAACCAAAAACCGGGGAATACAAGACGGGCTATATCCATACAGTTACCTTCCCTAAAATAGCATTTTTACGGGCCCCTGTGGCGCGGGCACAATGATTGATTTTTCCTTCTAGATTCAACCATGCAAACAAGGCAAAAGCGGCCGCTTCTTTGGCCTGGGGGTTAATCCCGTATGTGAGCGAAGTAGTTACGTCAATGTGCGGCAAAAGTTCCTGTAAAAACCGCATGAGTGTTTTGTTGTAACTGCCTCCGCCGGACACAACTATCTCCTTCTGCGCGTGCATGGGCACAAATCGGTGTACGCTTTGAGCAATAGCCGCCGCCGTAAAATACGTAAGAGTGGCTAATAAATCATACGGATTGTGAAGCGCAAAATAACGCGTTAAATAAGCCGTACCAAAATGGTTTTTATCCAAACTTTTAGGGGGGCGTTGGCGGAAAAATTTTTGTTTTAACAAGGTGGCAACCCGTTTTTTGTCCGGTGTGCCGCGTGCGGCCAGTTTGCCGTCTTTATCAAACGGTTTATGAAAATAGGTTTGGCAGGCTAAATCCATTAGTGTGTTGCCGGGGCCGCAGTCAAAACCAAAGGGCTGGCAATTTTTCCCCACAACGGAAAAATTGGAAATTCCCCCCACATTGAGCAAAATTTTAGGGGCTTTCCGTCCAAACATAAACTGGTCAAAAAACGGCATAAGCGGGGCCCCCTGGCCGCCCAACGCTATATCCATAGCCCTAAAATCACTCACTACCGGGCACTGTAGTGCGGCCGCCAAAAAGGAGGGCTCTCCCAATTGTAACGTATTGGGGGTTCTATCCTGCGGCCCATGATAAATGGTTTGGCCGTGCATCCCCACCGCGGCGATTTGGGCGGCAGACAAATGGAAATCTGTTAAAAAACGTTTTACCAGTTGGGCATATTGCCGGCCAATTTCATAGTGCAGTTGGCTAAGTTGTGGGGCCGCGAAACGGTATGCCTGCAATAAACGTTGCTGAAACGCAAAGGGATACGGATAATTTTTAAAATGGATAATTTGAAACGGCTGCGGCGTAATGGCGCACACGGTAAGCCCGTCTGCACTGGTGCCACTCATTAGGCCTAAGACCAGTTTAGTCATCCAGGGCCTCCGCTAAAAAACCGCCGGTACGTTTAAGCCGTTTTTGGGCTTGTGTACGCGAACATTTTTTATGATGCATCACAATAGCCGTTTTGACGTTTTTGCCGGACATTTCTAGTAACCGGCGGGCGGTTTTTTCGTCCGTATGGGCAATGTGGCAAATCAGGCGTATGGCACGTGCAACCAGTTTTTGATTGGTAGGTTTTACATCCACCATTAAATTGCCAAAGGTTTTACCGCATAAGGCCATAGCCCCGGTGGTAATAGCATTTAACGCCATTTTGGTAGCAGTGCCGGCTTTCATGCGGGTGGAACCCGTAAGGGCCTCGGGCCCGGTAGGTAAATAAATATGTACTTGCGCATGTGAAGTATCCGCCTGTGCATTGCAGGAAATAAGCACCGTATGCGCCCCCAGGTTACATGCTTGTTGAAGGGCCCCTTGTACATACGGGGTGTTGCCACTGGCGGCTAAACCAATCACCAAGTCTTCCGCACGCGCCTGGCGGGCAATTTCCCGGGCCCCTTGGACGGCGTTATCTTCCGCCCCTTCCTGAGAGCGGAACACCGCCTTCTTTCCGCCGGCAATCAGCCCGATAATTTGGGAAGGTTTGGTGCCAAATGTAGGCACACATTCTACGGCCTCTAAAATACCCAGGCGGCCACTGGTGCCTGCCCCTATGAAAATAATTTTGTGGCCGTTTTTGTAGGCCTGGGCCGCCAGCACAATGACGGCGGCAATTTCTTTAGCGGCCGATTTTACAGCGCGGGCGGCATTGAAATCTTCTGCATTAAATAAACGTGCTAACTGCAGGGGAGTTTTACTGTCTAAGCCTTGTGTACGCGGATTGGATTGTTCCGTAGTGGGTATACTCATATTAGTTCTTGCGGGCCTTTTCGGCTTGGTCTATGGCCGTAATCTTAAAACAAAGCGGAACAATAGCAAATGTACTTAAACTAACCAGAAAAGCCAGCCAGAAAAAGTGTTCATAGCCTAGCCACGTTTGTAACTTGCCGGAAATCATAGACGGCACCATCATTCCCAGGGCCATAATACCGGTGGAAATAGCATAGTGGGACGTTTTATAAGTCCCGCGCGATACATACATAATAAAAACAGTCAGTGCCATAGCGGCCAATCCATAGCCCAAATTTTCTAACGTAAGTAACGTAGCCACCATGACAAGACCCGGTTTGGCGGCGGCCAAATATACATAAAAAATATTGGGCAATACTAAGGCCACGGCAAAGGGCCAAATACATTTTTTAAATCCAAATTTTCCCAGTAGCCACCCCCCCAACAAGTTGCCTGCAATAATGGCACCCAGGCCCAGTGTGCCTTTGATAAGCCCATAGGCTTGCACGGAAAGCCCCAGCGCGCCTTCGGTACTGGGTTTTAATAAGAATAACGGTACTATTTTATCCAGCAAAGCCTCTCCAAAGCGGTAGAGCAAAATAAACAATAAAATGTACAGAATATTTTGTTGCGTAAAATAACTGCCAAAGGCTTCTTTCCAAGCGGTAGTTTGGCGGGCCTGGGCGGGTTTATCCTGCGCGGGTACCGGTAATATGGCCCGGTGATAGATAGCACACATACCAAAAAAGAAAGCCAGTCCGGCAAAGAACAACCCCCAGTTATACGGAAGCGGAATTGCGTGTTGGGCCAAAAAACCCACGGCGGAAACTAAAATGCCACTGCCTAAAATCATAGCAATGCGGTAAAAAATAGTACGTACGCCTACAAAATAGCCTTGCTCCTGCGGGGTAAGGGCCAGCAAATAATAACCGTCGGTAGCAATATCTAACGTGGCAGATACAAAGGCTCCCACAAAAAAACCTACCAGTGAACATATAAAAAACCCCCAACTGCCTTGTGGGGCATTGTATAGAGCGTATCCAAAAATTAGCCCGGCTAATATAAGCAATACCGCGCTCATAGCCAGTTGTGCTCCAACCAGCCAGCGGCGTTTGGTGGAGTGTGCATCTACTAAAGGGCTCCAAAACATTTTAAGTACCCAGGGCAGGTACAACCACCCTGTCCACCAGGTAATCTGTTCGTTAGAATACCCCAATGCACCGTATAAGATAACCGATACGGCATTGATGATAATATACGGAAAACCTTCGGCCAAATAAAGTGTGGGAATATAGAACCACGGACTTTTGGGCGTGCTCATTTAAAGCCCCCCAACAGACGTGCTACCGGGCGGGTCGTTTCATGCCGTTCAAAAATCATTTTGATAATAGCAGTTAGCGGTACGGCCAGCAGGGCTCCCATTACGCCCCATACCAAAGCCCAAAAGATTAAACTGGCAATGACAACAATGGGGTGCAAGTTCATTCCCTTACCCAGCCAGCGTGTTTCTAAAATGTTTCCTACCACAAAATGTACAGCAGTAAGCAAGGTCAACACCAATAGCATGTGCCAATCAAACCCATATTGTAAAAATAAAACTGGAATAGGGGATAAAGTGGCAATCACAGGACCAATGTTAGGAATAAAATTTAAAATAAAAGTAAGCACCGCCAACATCATGGCCAGTTCTGTTTTAACGGAAGTAAGCACCAACCACGTAAGCCCGGCAGCCAAGAGGGAAACCCCAATTTTTACAAGCAGGTAAAATGAAATTTGTTTTTGTACTGTACCCACAAAAGCCGGCTTTTCCGACGAAGCGTTTCCCAAAAACATAAAGATAACAAAAAGCGTAATCAGTAAAATATTGGTAAATAACGAAACGATAAGCGACCCTACACTCTTAACCATATTAAATACCGGAATGCGGGAAATAGTTTGGGTAACAAAGTCCGCATTGATGTTAATATGGTAATTAGCGGCTTTGGTAGAGATCCAGTCTAAACTGTCGTTAAGGCGTTCGGTATAAATATCGGCCCCGGCCACAAAACTTTCAATCGAACCGGAAATAAAGGATACTGCCAGGGTAATTACCGTCATAAATGCTAAAAAACTGCACACCAGCCCCACGTGGTAATTTACGTTCCATTTCTGTTTAAGCCACGTGGCCAGTGAGTTGGCCAACATATAAATAAACAGGGCAATTACAAACGGCATCAGGACCGTTTTGGTGTAAACCAGTACCCACATGGCGGCACTGGCGGCTAAAATCAGCAAACAAATGGTGTTAATAGGTGCAAATTTAGCAAGGGTTTCTTTAGTCATAAAAATAGTATAGCAAAAATAACACACTGCACACGGGTTGTAATTTTGTAAAAAGAGATTATGCTATAATAAAGATACATTTAAGGAAAGGAGTGAGATAACCAGAACAAAACATTTCATTTTATAATTTAAAACATATTTGTTGGAGGCAAGGGGTAAGCCCTTGCTGCGCCGGACGGGAATTTTCCGCAAGGCACATTCAAGGCCACAAATATCGCTTGGTTTTGCCTGCCCGTAAGGGCAGGTAAACGGCGATTTGCACGGGTTACTTGAATGGCTCAGGCAATCGCCGTTTTTATTGCCGGGGCCCGAGTAGAACGGAGGTGCATCGTATGCACATATTTACAAACACCCGGCGGGGTTTCACGCTTATTGAGTTGTTGGTTGTTGTACTGATTATTGGCATATTGGCGGCGGTGGCATTACCACAATACCAAAAAACGGTGTGGAAAGCCCGCGCAGCCGAAGCAGTTACGGTAGTGAGCACATTGCAACAAGCAGTGGAAGCATACGCGTTAGCCCAAGGGGAACCTAATACAGTTACCGACTTAACAAATTTATTGGACGTTACATTGCCGCCATCGCATCATTTTGCTATAAGTGCTACGTGGGATGAGAATGTTTCTTTAAAAGATGACGAAGATAGTTCTGGTTTTGGGGTATCAGCAGGTAACAGTGAAATATATTTAGCGTTTGGGGCAGTCAAATATACAGGATCTTCTGGGTGGAAACGATATTGTGATTGTATGACGGATTTGGCATGTTCTATTTGTGAAGGATACCAAGGACAAGGTTGGGAATTACAAGATTGGCGTTAAATAATAACAAATCCCCCGCGGTTAAACCCGGCGGGGGATTTGCAGTTTTTGCAAGCGATTTTTGTATTGATAAATAGATTTACTTTGCCATGACAAAGGGCATTTGGTCTCCTGCCATATAGGTGGGCATGCGGCCGTCCCATTTATCAATGGCTTTAAGTTGGGCCTCTACTTGGCGCAGTTTAATCAAATTGTCCGAAACTACCTCACGCTGTAAACGTAGCGATTTGGCTTCTGCTTCGGCTTGTAAGATTTTCTGCTCCGCCTCTTTCTTCACTTTTTCTACTAAGTTAGTGGCGCGTTTAGCCTCCTGCTCGGCAATTTGTTTTTCTTCTACCGCCTTTAAAAATTGTTTGGAAAATTCAAAATTAGTAATGGCGATATCAGATACAATTACCTCTTTTTCCGCCATTTTTTCTTTCAAAATTTCGTTAAGTTCCTTGGCCACTTCCACACGGTTGGCAATTAAACTGTCGGCCGAGTATTTGGCAATAACGGCCTTGGTCCACTCTTCTACCATGGGTTTTAGGATAGTGTTGGTATATTCAGGCCCTAAGTTGCGGTAAATAGATTCCACGGTGTTGGGCAAAATACGGTGGTTGACGGCTAATGTAAGCCCCACGGTCTGCAAATCTTTAGAAAACGCCTCGGTATCAAACGAGTCTTTTTTGATACGTACGGAAAATTTTTCCACCGTGTCAATAAACGGCACTTTAAAGTGGATGCCTTCCCCGTATGCGCCTACCAGTTTACCAAAGCGCAGTTTTACGGCCACGGTACCGGCGGAAACCGTAAAGTAAGAACTAAACGCCGCCAGTGCCAGTACACATAATACCACAGGCAGTAAAATAACTGCTGCGGGAATTTTGTTAGGTGTTACGTCTTTCATGTTACTCTCCTTATTATAAGTTTTAAAACCCTAATTTGCTAAGTAATCTGTCAAAATGATTTTGCGCCATGGGCATGCCGGGGGCCGTGGTTTTGCTACCGTGCGGGCCATGAAAATCCGACCCGGCTGAGGCAAACAAACCGTATTTGTCCGCTAACCGTAACAATTCTTGGCGCATGGCAAAACTATGGGCCGGGTAATATACTTCTATGCCGTCCAGCCCCGCCTCTACCCACGCGGGGAAATCCCACACCTCTGTTACCATGCCCGGGTGGGCAATTACAGCCAACCCGCCGGCTTGCTTGATGTGCCCAATGGCCTCTTTAGCCGTTACCCCGATAGATGGCACATAACCCGCCTGCCCTTCTACTAAAAATTGCCTAAAAGCGGCTTGGCGGGAATGGGCATACCCTTTGGTACATAACGTATCGGCCACGTGGGCACGGGAAACGGTGTTAGGGGCACGGGCAAATACGTCTTCATCGGTAATGTTTACCCCGGCGGCCTGTAACTGACGGATAATTTTTTGGATACGCCCCTTGCGTGCCTGGCGGTTTTGGGCCAGAAAAGTTTGAAATTGGGGGTTGGTAATGTCCATATTATACCCAGTAAAATGCAAGTGATCGTGCTCACACGTGGAAATTTCTACCCCACATACAAATTTTAGGCCGCGTTCTTGCGCCAAAATGCGGGCACGTTCGGTACCGTCTGTGGTATCGTGATCAGAAAGGGAAAACACTTGCACCCCGCGCCGTAAGGCTAAATGAACGACTTCTTCCGGCGTACATGTGCCGTCGGAAAAAACGGAATGGGTATGCAAGTCTGCCTGGGGCATAGGTTAGACGCGTTCTACCGCGGTTACGCCGGGTACTACGGCTTTGATACGGCGTTCTACCACGGCTTGTAACGTCATTTGGGCGTGCGGGCAACTGCCGCAATGGCCGCGCAGGCCAACAGTTACAATCCCTGTTTTTTCATCTACGCTGATGAGTTGGATATCCCCCCCGTCGGCTTGTAAGATAGGGCGGATTTCGTTAATTACTTTTTCTACGGCTTCTTTCATAGTTAGTTCCTCTGGTATTTTTCTATATTATATCTTTTTTGCGGGCTTATTACAGAGAAAAAACACTTGCAAAGTGCGGGGCAGTATTGCTATACTTAGGGTAGAAGATTTCGTATAAGTTGTAACTAAGGAGAGAAAATGAAAAAAATAGCCGCTTTGTTATCGGTGTTTTTGTTACTTGGGGCCCCGTTGTTTGCCCAAAAATATGCCAGCGTAAATGCTAAACGTGCTAACATCCGCACATGTGCCGGCACCAAGTGTGCTTTGAAGTTTTATATGTGGCGCTATACCCCGGTTATTATGCTTAAAACCAACGAAGCCAAAGATTGGGTGCTCGTGAAAGATTTTGAAGGCTACCAGGGATGGATCTCGGCCAGTTTACTAAGCCCTAATGGTGGTATGTCTGCCAAGCAGGATTTGAACGTGCGTGCTACCCCTTCTGCCAATGCAGATATTGTATGCACCGTGCAAAAAGGGTATCCGTTTAAATACATTTCCCGCCAGGGCAAATGGATTCAAGTACAAGATGAACCCGTAAATGCCAAAGACGGCGTATGTAAAGGGTGGGTATATAATGCCAACCTGTGGGGTTTCTTTAAGCAATAAACGACCCTTGTAATGTACTTTTTAGCCCGCTCATAAGAGCGGGCTTTTTAACGCTGCAAAGTTGCGTTTTACGTGGACCAACAATTTGCCAAAATCTTTCCATTTTGCACCGACTTTCACTTGCGTACTTGCCGCGCTACGCGCGGTCCGGCAGACGTACGCGTCGTTCAACTTGCGGTGCAAACTGGTTTGATTTTGACAAATCAGGGTACTGAACATTTTACGCTATGAAGTGGCGGACGGCAACTTGCCCCGCAAAGGCGGTTCAAATCTGAAAAATCATCTTGCCTTTCATTTTGCCCGGTGAAATAACGGACGGCAAGAGTTTACACGCACATAGGTCTAAAGGCCCTTGCAATATAGGCGGGGTTTAGGTACAATATAAATATGAAAAAGTTTATCGCACTATTAGTGGCCTTGGGTTGTGGGGGCATGTATTATTACTATACCCATTTGCCTGCACAAGAAGGCCGCTTTGAACTGGCCGGCACTGTACAAGTGCCGCAACGTTTGTTGGATTTGGCCCAGGCCGACAACAATTCCTGCGCCATTATCGTGAAAAACGAGGCCGATATCCCCGTAGCCATTAAACGGGTTGTAAACCCCAAGTTCCCGTTGGAATTTACATTAGGGGAAGAAGATTTGTTGGCTGAGAGCGTGGACGGAGAGTTGAAACTGGAAGTGCAAATTAACCGCCACGGTCAACTGGGTATTATTAAAGAAGGGGACGTGTTTGGCAGTGTGAAAGGCTTTGTAGATGCCCATGCCAAAAATGTAGTGATAGAGGCCGATAAAACGCTTGGCAAAGTGCAACTGGCCAAAAACGTAAAAGGCAATTTCTTCCGCACCGCCGCAAGATAGCAATTATTTTCTTAGCAACAATCAAGGCCGCCCAAAAGGGCGGCCTTTCTGTTCACGCTACTGGTTGGTGTTACTGAAATTCGCAAGAATTACTACCGCACAGTTTGGTGCAATAGTTTTGCGTTGCTTCCCCATCAACACATGTATACTTATTTTCTTCGATCCAACTGACATAGGCTAGGGGAGGATACGGTTTACCTTGATAATTGCGGACGGCATTCGGTAGGGAGGGAGCATCTATATCTTGGAAGTAAGTCCAATCTTTTGTGATTAAACATTCAGTTGCTGTGGGAAGACAGGATTCTGTTAATTCCCCCGGGATTTGAATATCCGCTGTTGAAAATAAATGTTCATTGCAATCTGCCGAATCCGTTCCGTTTTGTAATACACAGAGTTGGTATATTTTTGCTATGTTTGCCAAATTTACTTTAACTTCTGCAATTCGGCTTTTTTCCACGGCTTTTTGATACTGCGGCACGGCCACCGCCGCCAAAATACCAATAATCAGCACTACTACCAACAACTCTATTAGAGTAAACCCACTGGTCGTTGTTAAATTAGGTGTCATCCCCGAGGATTGTAATCGGGGATCTTCCACGTACCCATTTAATAAGGTTTTTTGCCTTATTTTACAACAACACGCGTTGAAGATTCCCGATAAAGTCATTCGGGAATGACTGTTTTTATATACATTTTGTTGCGTGAAACCTCGCCAGGCGTTTCTTTGGTTCATTTTGTTTTCTCCTGTATGATTTTTAGGAAAACAAAACGGCTAACTCGCTTTATGCACACTCAAACGCATAAAACAAACAGCCGTAGTTTGCCCTCGTATGAGGGCAAACATTCGGCACAACCCGTTGGGCTCATGACTTCCCAATAGGTTATGCCTTTTAATTTGGCTGTTTTTAGGCTTGAGTGTGGTTTATATAGCAAACCGTATCCTTGCGGATTCCCTAAAAACCAATTTAAATTGTATTTGTACTACTTCTTCATTCTACATAATTTCTTGTTGGTTTTGTTGTGTATAAACGCAAATTCTAAATTTTTCGCGCGCGCGTTCTAAGAATATAGTAAAATGATAATAGAGTTTTTATGAAACGCAGTTTGTGTTTACTGGTAAGTGTTACGTTGGGTTCGGCCTTGTACGCGCAGGGGGTACTTTCGCGCGAGAAGGTGGAGTCCGTTTTTGCCCAATATAATCCTTCTCTGCTAGTTACCGCGCGTGAAAATGCCGACGTTAACCAACTCTTACAGCAGGTGCTTACCACTTATGCCGCTCAGCAACTGCCCGACACGTTGGAAAACCGCTATACGCTTATTGCCCTGGCGCGCAATTTTGAAAATTCTGCGGCTTTGCATTGGGTTACAAACGCTTATCAAAATGCCGTGTTATATTCGCACCTAGGGGGCAACGTACAGGACGGTGCACGCGCCGCCGCCCGGGCCGATTTGCAAACTATTTATAGCCGTATTTGGGCTGTTAGTGTGCAGGTTAAAGAAGCCTTGGCCCGCGCCTACCAACAAGCCCGCCAACAAGCCTTGCAACGCGGGGACAAAAAAGCGGCACAGCAATATGCACAATCTGTGCAGGCCGTGCGGGCCGATTTAAAACAGTTGCACACCCAGGTCGGTCCGCAACTGGTGGCCTTGGTACAAAACGCTCTCTTGTCCGCAGAAGAACAGGCCCAAGCCGCTTTGCAAACTACCAATTTACAACTTAAAACTAAACACAAAAAGCCGGTGGCAGAGTAGTAGGTGGATGTGGTACCTCACTGATTTTAATTTTTAAGGACTCTTATATGATTCAAACTGTAATTAACAAAATTTTTGGAACTAAAAGCGAACGTGATTTAAAGAAAATTCAACATTATGTGGATGCGGCCAATGCGTTGTCCGGTCAAATGGAAAAATTGACGGATGAACAACTCAAAGCCAAAACGCAGGAATTTAAAGACCGCCTGGCTAAAGGCGAAACCTTAGATGATATTTTGTCTGAGGCATTTGCCGTTGTGCGCGAGGCCGCCAAGCGCGTTATTGGCCTTCGGCCATATGATGTACAACTCTTAGGCGGTATTGTCCTGCATCAAGGAAAAATTGCTGAGATGCGCACCGGCGAAGGGAAAACCCTGGTAGCCGTGTTGCCGTCTTACTTAAATGCCCTAACCGGCAAAGGGGTACACGTTGTAACCGTAAACGATTACCTGGCTCGGCGCGACCGTCAATGGATGGGGCCCATTCATGAATTTTTAGGGTTAACGGTGGGATTTATCGGGCACGATATGCCCAACGCAGAACGGCGCGAGATGTACCAAAAAGATATTACGTATGTAACCAACAACGAACTGGGGTTTGATTACCTGCGTGATAATATGGTCATTAACCGGGCTGATCGCGTATTGCGTCCGCTGAATTATTGTATTGTGGATGAGGTAGACTCCATTTTAATTGACGAAGCCCGCACCCCGCTGATTATTTCCGGCCCGTCAGACCAAAGCACCGATAAATACTATATCGTCAACCGTTTAATCCCTTCGTTAAAGGTACGTCTGATTACCGAAAAAGACGAGGTAAAAGCCAAATACGAGGGACTTAATTTGGACGAAGGCGTGGATGCAATTATTGACGAAAAGGCCCACACTGCTACGCTGACAGATACCGGCATTGCCAAGGCGGAAAAATTTTTGAACGTGCCCAATTTGTATGATGATGTCCAATCGGAATGGGTTCATCACATTAACCAAGCCTTGCGCGCGCACCACTTGTACGAACGCGATGTGGACTATGTGGTAAAAGACGGCGAAGTGATTATTGTGGACGAATTCACCGGTCGTTTGATGCCGGGGCGCCGCTGGAGCGACGGCTTGCACCAAGCCGTAGAAGCCAAGGAAAATTTACCCATTAAAGAAGAAAACCAGACCTTGGCCACGATTACGTTCCAGAACTTCTTTAAACTGTACAATAAACTTTCCGGCATGACGGGTACCGCCATGACGGAGGCCAATGAGTTTTGGCAAATTTACAAATTAGATGTGGTGGAAATCCGCCCGAACAAACCGTCTAAACGGGTGGATTACCCGGATTTGGTGTATCTTTCCGAGCGCGAAAAATTTAACGCCATTGTGGAAGAAGTGGAAGAATTGTGGAAAAAAGGAGCCCCGGTACTGGTGGGTACGCGCAGTATTGAAAAGTCTGAAAAACTCAGCCAGATGCTACGCCAAAAAGGAATCCCCCACAAAGTCTTAAACGCCAAATACCACGAGATGGAAGCCCAAATCATTAGCCAAGCCGGGCGCAAGGGGGCCGTAACCATTGCCACGAATATGGCTGGCCGCGGAACTGATATTGTGCTAGGCGGCAACCCGGCGGACCAGGCCGACCAAGATGCCGTAGTGGCGTTGGGCGGTTTGCACGTGATTGGCAGTGAAAGACACGAATCACGCCGCATTGACAACCAGTTGCGCGGCCGTTGTGCACGCCAGGGAGACCCGGGCTCTTCGCGTTTTTACATTTCGTTGGAAGACGAACTCATCCGCCTGTTTGCCAATACGGACAAAATGGCCGCCCTGCTTAGCCGCATGGGCATGAAAGAAGGGGAGGCCATAGAATCGGGCCTGCTTACCAGCCGTATTGAAGGGGCCCAACGTATGGTGGAAGGGCGTAACTTTGACATCCGCAAACAACTGTTGGATTATGATAAAGTAATGAACCAACAGCGCACTGCCATTTACGGCATCCGTAACGCCATTTTGGATGGCGAAAATATGGCAGAGAAATCACACCAGATGATGGAAGAAATTGTAGAAGATTTGGTGCAGCAGTATTATAATCCCCAACATCCCCAGCGTACGGATTGGGGGGCCCTGAACATAGGCCTGCGGCAGTTCTTCCCGTTTGCATTTGAACTAAGTGATACAAGTGTAGGCAAAAAGACACCGGAACAATTGGTGACGGATATTATGCAAGTAGTAAAAGATTTGTACGCCCAACGTACGTTGTATTTTGCCGAACAAGGCATTGACTTTGGCGAAATTGAACGCATGCTTTTACTGCAAATTATTGACACTGCCTGGAAGCAAAACTTGTATGAGTTGGACCAGTTGCAAAATAGTGTCAGTTTGCGCGGGTATGCACAGAAAGATCCATTGATTGAATATCAAAAGGAATCATACAAATTGTACGAATCCATGATGAACCGTATTCGTGATTTGATGGTCAGTTATATTTTCCGTCTGCAACTGCCGCCGCGGCGTACCGCGGCCGAACGTGCGCAGGCGGCCGCCGCTAAAAATCCGCAGCAGGATGCGGCCCCGGTGCAGAAACACATTGGGCGCAATGACCCCTGCCCGTGTGGAAGCGGAAAAAAATACAAAAAATGTTGTGGAGCGAACCAATGAAAAAAATCATTCATAATACTTGTTTACTTGTGTGTGCGGCTGGGGTATTGTTACTAATTCCGTTTTTCTTGAAACAAGCCACAGTTATTGAAGTGGATGTTCCCCAAATTACGGTGGCACAGTTGGAGGCTCAAAAAGAGCAAACCGCCCAAGCCCAACGTGCCGCCCGGCGGCAGGCTAAACTAAACCGTATTTATTCTTGCCAGACAGACGAGGATTGCATTATTGTAGATAAAGACCCGTGCGGTTGTGCCATTGGTCCAAGCGGGGTAACGGCTATCAATTCCAACTATATTACGGATTTTGATGAACTCAACCGCCAACCCAATGCCAAGGCTTGCCCGGATGTAATATCTACGCAACGGGAATGCAGTGAAACGGCACAAGCCGTTTGTAAAGCCAAAACGTGTAAAATTGTGTTTTAATGTATGAGCCGTTTTAGAAGTTCCTCTCATTCTTCTCCACAGCCGGTTCTCCCGCCGGTGCGGGAGCGGGTTAAATTTGCTTTGATGTACATTAGCCGTTTTACCTTTTTGGCCGGTTGTTTGGGGGCAACGGCATTTCTGTTTTATGTAAGTTACCCGCGGATCTCTTTTTCGTACGCGGCTTGGTTGGTACTGGCCCCGTTTGTATGGGGGCTTTGCCATGTGCGGCGTTTTTGGGGCGCGCTAATGTATGGTTGGCTGGCGGGGTTTGTTAGTAATGCCCTTCTTTTGTATTGGGTATATTATACCTGCGTACACGGCGGAGGTCTTTCTGTGCCGTTGGCACTGGGGGCGTGGCTCGGGCTTGCGGCCTTACTGGGAACTGCTTTTGCGGTTTTTGGAGGGGGATGCTATTTTCTTAAAAAAACAGGGGCATTATTTCCTTTACTGGCCGCTTGCGGATGGGTAGCCCTGGAATGGTTGCACCAGACAGTTGCTTTTTACGGGATAGGTTTCCCGTGGGTTATGTTAGGATACACCCAATGGAATGTGCCGCAGGTAGTATATTTGGCTGCTTATACAGGTGTTTACGGAATTAGTTTTGTACTTGCGTTTGTAGGCATTTCGGTAGGTTGGTTTTTGCAGTTGCCCAAATTGCGCCAAGGGTTGTGGCAATTGGTATTAGCGGTGGGATTATTTGCAGTCGTATTTGGCTGGGGAACTCATTTAAAAAAACGTCAGCAGCATTGGCTGGAACATCCCCATACGTTGCTTAGTGTACAGGCCGCCTTGTTACAACCGAATATAGACCAATATAAAAAATGGACAGACACGTATGAAGAAGAAATTGCCCATACGCTGGCTACTATGGGTCAAACTTTGGCCGATAAAAATGTATATTTGGCCGTGTGGCCGGAAAGTGCGGTGCCCGGTTCACTAACGCAAGAGCGGTACTATGATTTGTTTTCACAGATTGCCCAACAATCCAATGCTTACCAGGTAATTGGTTCCAATTTGTTTATAACTCCGCAGGAACAGTATGTAGGGGCCTATTTGTTAAATCCGCAGGCAGACGGGCTATCGGCTTACCGGAAAATTAAATTGGTTCCGTTTGGGGAGTTTATCCCCTTAGAAGGTTTACTGAAAATATTTACCCGGCATGTGGAAGTAATGGGGGCACTAGGCAGTTTTGTGCCGGGGCCGTTTGAACAACCCTTGTTGGATGCTGGTGGCGTTAAGTTAGGCACAACTATTTGCTATGAATCTATTTTCCCGCAATTATGGCGTGCACAAAATAATAACGGAGCCCAATTATTTGTCAATATTACCAATGATGCCTGGTTTTTTGACACGGCGGCTCCCTACCAGCATTTAGCCGCCAATGTCCTGCGTGCGGTAGAAAACGGGCGTCCGGTTTTGCGTGCGGCTAACACAGGGTTCTCTGCCTTTATAGACGGGTTTGGCAATATCCGGGCTAAATCTGGTTTATTTACGCAAGAAATTCTACACGTTTCTGTTCCGCTTTCCGTGCGCGAAGGAAGCACCTTCTATGCCCGGTGGGGTGATTGGTTTGCGTGGGTATGCGCTGTGTTATTTTTTACAATCGGAATTTCTACGGTGGTATTTTTTTATGAATAATATTGAGTTTAAAGATGTGGCACAAAAAATTGAAGAATTAGCCCAACGGGTGGCCAAAATCCAAGCCATTGATAAGGTGCCGCAAAAGCAAGAAGAACTGGCGCATTTACAGGCTGTTTCCGCAGACCCGGAATTTTGGAATGATGCCCAAAAAGCCAGAGAAATTAGCCGCCAAATTGACTTTTTGAAAACGTCCATTGATACTTTTTTTGCGTTAAAACGTAATATGGAAGATGCCCAGGCCTTGTTTGACTTATGCAAAGAAATGCAAGACCAGCAGGAATTAACAAATTTGTTTGAAACGCTCCGCCAAACTGAAAAACAAATTGCCCAAAAAGAAGGGGAAATTCGTTTATCCGAGCCGAATGACAAACTAAACGCTATTTTAACCATTCATGCCGGGGCAGGGGGTACCGAATCGTGCGATTGGGCCCAAATGTTGGTGCGTATGTACACGCGCTGGGCCGAACAACACGGGTTTAAGTTTTCTATTTTAGATTCCCAACCCGGCGACGAAGCCGGTATCAAAACGCTTTCTGCCATGATAGAAGGCCCCTTTGCCTATGGGTATTTAAAAGGGGAAAACGGCGTGCACCGCTTAGTGCGGGTGTCTCCGTTTGATGCTAACGCGCGGCGGCATACGTCGTTTGCTTCTTGTGATGTGTTGCCGGATATTGACGAAGATATCAACATAGAAATTCCGGAGAGTGATTTGGAACTGGAAACTTCCCGCGCCGGGGGGCATGGCGGACAAAACGTGAACAAGGTAGAAAGTGCCGTGCGTTTGTTGCATAAACCCACCGGCATTGTAGTGTCTTGCCGCATTGAGCGCAGCCAACTGCAAAACCGCCAAACTGCTTTAAAAATGCTTAAAGCCAAATTGTATGAACTGGAAATGGACAAAAAACGCGGGGAGGCCGAAAAACGCTATGGCCAAAAAGGGGAAATTGCCTGGGGCCATCAGATTCGCTCATATGTGTTTATGCCCTACCAGTTGGTAAAAGATTTACGAAGTGGATACGAAACCAGTCAAATTACTGCCGTGATGGACGGCGATTTGCACCCCTTTATTTTGGCATATCTTAATTACGAGGCTGAACGTAAACACGCATGAACCGCGGCTTATACCTTCATATTCCCTTTTGCAAACGTAAATGCAATTATTGCGATTTTGCCTCATTTGCGGGGCAAGAAAGGTGGATTGACCCGTACTTGGAAGCCTTATCCTATGAGGCTGTTTTATATAAAGAAATTGGTTGCCGTACCCTGTATATAGGGGGCGGAACCCCCAGTTTGTTGGGGGTTGGGCAATTGCACCGCATTGCTAAAATTGTACGCAAAAATTTTGTTCCGGTAGCCCAATTTTTGGAAAGTACATTTGAAGCCAACCCGGAAAGTTTAACCGAACCCAAAATTGCCGCTTTGCGTGAAATTGGGTTTAACCGCTTGAGTATCGGGTTGCAAAGTTTCCAAGAGGACGAGTTAAAAACCATAGGCCGTGTCCATAGTGTAGCACAATTTTTAACGGCCTATCATACCGCCCGGGCGGGTGGGTTTACCAATGTCAATGTGGATTTAATGGCCGGGCTGCCAGGCCAAACGCCGGCTAGTTTTGAGGATAGTTTAGGCCGTTTAATAGCCTTGCGGCCGGAACATATTTCCGTCTATGGTTTGCAAGTAGAACCGGGTACACCCTTTTTTACACAAGGGGTTGTGTGCAACCAAGACCTGGCGCGTACTATGTTAGAGCGTGCCCATGATTGGCTTACCCAGGCCGGGTATCATCATTATGAAATTTCTAATTTCGCTTTGCCCGGTAAAGAGGCGTTGCACAATACCAATTATTGGCAAAACGGGGAATATATCGGGCTGGGCAGTGCGGCGGCTTCGTATTTGCGTGGCCGACGGAAGCAGAACACACCGGATTTACAAACCTATATTACGTGTATGCAGGGGGGCAAAACGCCGTGCATCTTTGCCGAGCAACTTACCGGCCAGGCCAAAGAAGGGGAAAATCTCCTCTTGGCCCTGCGCCAGTTAGATGGCGTGGAACTGACCCCGGAACAGCAAACTTATTTTGGGGCAGAAATTGAAAAACATATTCAAAACGGGCTTTTATGCCAAGCCCATAAAAAGGTAAAATTAACTAGAGAGGGGCTTTTTATGGCCAATGAAGTGTTTCGCAGTTTTGTGGCCCCGTTTGAGAACACATGCAAGTAACCGCTATTCATACGGATTTGTTTACCGAAGGGACCGATTTGCCGGCTTTTATAGCACGGTTTATCCCGGCGGTGCAAGAAAAAACGGTGGTGGCTGTTTCTTCAAAAGTAGTGGCTCTTTGGCAAAAAAATACGGTTGCGTACGAAAGCCCTGCCCAAAAAGAAAGGCTCATCTATGCCCATAGTCAGGCGGCTTTAAAAACACCGCTGGCATGGCTTACCATTAAAGACGGCATGATTATGACTAACGCGGGGATTGATGAGTCCAACATAACAGGTAAACTGGTTTTACTGCCCGATTGTTATGCTTGCGCCGAGCAGTTACGTACCGCTTTGCGACAAACGTGGAACGTGCGCCAGTTGGGTATTGTAGTTACCGATAGTATGATTTTACCCCTGCGCGCCGGTGTGATTGCCGCAGCCGTGGGCTATGCCGGGTTTAAAGGCGTAAACGATTTGCGCGGGCATAAAGATTTAGTAGGCAAACCGCTAAAAACCACCCTGGTGGATGTGGCCGACAGTTTGGCTACGGCGGCCGCGCTTATGATGGGGGAGGCTGACGAGCAATGCCCGCTTTGCGTGATTGAAGATGCGCCCGTAGTTTTTACAGAAAATACGGATAGAAATGAAATTCAATATCCCGTAGAGGACGATTTGTATTCACCGCTTTTGCAAGCGGGAAATTTAATAAAACAGGAGAAATAAATGAAAAACGTAATGAGTGAATTCAAGCAGTTCATCATGCGCGGCAACGTGATTGATATGGCAGTTGGTATCATCATTGGCGGCGCATTTACCAAAATTGTCAACTCTATGGTGGCGGATGTGCTAATGCCACCGTTGGGGCTTTTGTTGGGGAAAGTGGATTTTTCCAATTGGTTTGTGGTCATTAAAGCCGGTAAAGACGGGGCCCGCAATTTTGCTACCATGGCCGCCGCGCAAGATGCCGGTGCCACTACGCTCAACCTGGGGTTATTTTTAAATGCGGTTATCAGTTTCTTGATTGTGGCTTTCTGTATTTTCATTTTGATTAAAGCCATCAACAAACTAAACAAACCGGCCCCGGCTCCCGCCGCCGCGCCGACCACCAAAAAATGCCCGTTCTGCTGCAGTGAAATTGCTTTAGAAGCCACCCGCTGCCCGCACTGCACGAGTGAAATTAAATAAGATAGAAAGACTTATTTTTAAAGCCCCCAGATATGTTTGGGGGCTTTGTGTTACAAAGTATCTGCTGACCAACGCCCAGTGCTTTCTAAGGCTTCACAAATGAGTTTTGATTGTGTATCCTTTTTGTCATAAGCGCATCCTCTGGTGAACGGCCCGGTTAGCGTTTTTGATATCATCCATTCCAATTTTGAACTACCGGAATCTGGTTTAGCATATATAACATCGCATCCTTGACCAGATATACACTCTGCCCACAATGTGGCCCCTTCGCAAAATTTATTCACAAAAGGCCTTAAGTCAATATCCGTGGTTTCTTCATATGTTATATTTTGACAGGAGGGGGCATAAAACAACGAAGCATCTGAATCCCCGTTAGCCAACTGAAAAGATTGGATACTTTTTTCAAGCGCATCTGAAAAAGCGATAATCTCCGTAGCGCGTGCCTTGGCAACCGCTTTTTGGTACTGCGGCAATGCTACCGCGGCCAAGATACCGATAATCAACACTACTACCAAAAGTTCTATTAACGTAAAACCTTTGGGAAAATAATTTTGCGTAAAACCCCGCCGGGTATGGGTGTGTTGCATATTATTGCTCCTTGTCAGGCTTACACCTGACCTACTTTAAATTCAATTCTACCCGCCCGGCAAGCGTACGCAAAAACGGCTATTACATCTGAGCCTTTGGATCTAACCCCGACAATAACAGCCGTGGTCTGCCGTTTTGATAACGGCAAACACTCGGCGCAACTTAAACGGGTAATTAGTCCGCTCACATTGCGCCTGAAATGGCTGTTTTCGGAGATCCAAAGTGCCCTTTGCGGCTCTGCGTTTCTTAAACGCTTCCAAAAACAGATAAAATTGTACTTATATTATAATACACTTTTGGTAATTTGCCAACGTTCCCCTTATTTCCTACACTATAACTATGATTTACTTTGCACATCGCGGGGCCAACACCCAGCGCGTTCAAAATACAGTTGCGGCGTTTGCCTTGGCACACCGGCAAGGTGCGCGCTACTTTGAACTGGACGTGCACCTGTTAAAAGACGGCTCTTTGGCTGTTCATCACGATTATTCGTTGTTATCTACTGCCGGGATAGATGTAAATTTGCAGGAGGTAACGGCGGCTGATTTGAAGCAATATCCCCTATTAAATCCATTTACGCAACACACGGAATATGTACCCTTGTTGGCGGAAGTGTTGCCCGTACTTACGCCGGGGTTAGAACTGCTTAACATAGAACTGAAAAATGATGGCCAACGTTACCCGGGGTTGGTGGAAACGGTGTTAAAAGCAATCCCCGCGCCGTTACTTCCCCGCATTTTGTTTTCCAGTTTTGATTACCCCACCTTGCAACGCTTGCGCGCATTATGCCCCACCGCCCGTATTGGGCAACTAACGCGTCATTTTAACGTGCAAGAACCCCTGGCGTTGCGGGCAGAAAGTGTACACCTAAACCACACGCGTTTTACGCCGCAAGTGGCCCAGATATGCCACCAACATAACCTAAAAGTGTATTGTTATACCGTCAATGATACGGCCTTGGCGGCCCGCTTGTCCGCGCAAGGGGCCGACGGTATCTTTACAGATGATGTAACTTTATTTATCCATTAAAACCCCCGCGCAGGCGGGGGAAATTTTTAATAATTGTAGGTCTCTTCGTAACTGCCGGATGAATTAGAGCCGGCATCGCCCTGCATGCCATAGTATTCTTCTGGCGAATAGCGTTTGGGTTTTGTCCATAACCGTTTTTCGTTTTTATAATCTTGGGCGGAATATTGCCCCGGTACTTTGGGGCGTTGGTGTCTATCAAAGAAATAGACGTTGGGGTCCTCGGTTGCTTTGGGGGTAAGATTGAAGATATAGTTGGATTCCACGTTAGGTTGTGCTTCGCGCCGGTCAGTTTGGGCAGAATTTTTTAAATCTTCCATATAATCTTCTTTGGTTAAATAGATTTTTTTGGCATAGCGTTGCCCGTTTTCCGTTTGGGCATCGCCGGATTTGCAGGCCCCCATAAAAGCCGCAAGTAATAAAACAGATAGTACACACGTGTATTTTTTCATAAAAACCTCTCTTTTGAACGTATCATATTTTCCAATAGTACTGCAAGTGTTACCGGCCCTACCCCGCCGGGAACAGGAGAATAAGAAACCCCGCGTGCCTGCAAGGCGGCCGGGTTTGCATCCCCACTTAAACGGTTGTTATGCCAGGTGGTAGAAATGTCTATTACCGTTGCACCGGGTTTGAACCACTGCGCTTGCAATAACCCCGGCGCACCGGCGGCCGAGCAAATAATATCGGCATCCTGTAAGGCACGGGGTAAATCTGTCTGGCGGTGGCAAATTTTAACGGTAGCGTTTTTGCATGTTAGCAAATGGGCCAACGGTCGGCCCACGGTGGAGGAACGCCCCACTACGGCTACCTCTTTACCTGCTACATCTATGTTATAAAATTGTAGTAACCGGATTACAGCCATGGCGGTGCAGGGCACAAAGCCGGGCAGTGCTTCTATTTCTGCCCAGGTTCTGCATAAGAACAAATTTCCCATATTGATGTTTGACATACCGTCCACATCTTTTTGCGGGGCCAGGTGTGCGGCATAATCCGTGGCAGCCAAATGTGCCGGCAACGGACGCGGGATTAAAATAGCATCTATCTCCGGGGCATGGGAAAGTTTTTTTACCAACGCTATAAAGTCTTGCGGAGGGGTTTGGTTGTTTACTTCAAAAATTTGGGTATGAAGACCCAATGTGGTAGCCGTTTCTACTTCTTTTTTTAGGTACACATACGCCCCATAATCGTCCGTGGGCCCAATGGCTGCCAGCGCAATGGGACGGCCAATTTTCCGGCAAACAGCCTGCGCCCTTTGGGCCAAGGGTTCGCGGATATGACGGGCAAGTGTTTTACCTTCTAAAATCATAGGTATATTCTAGCAAATATCGCAACACAACGGGCAGAAACAACCTTATAATCCGTATGCCAAACTTTCTATTAAAAAAGCGGGGAAACCCTGTGCAAGCATTTTTTCTTGTGTGGTACGCACATCATATTCCACGCGCAAGAAAGTAAAGGTTTTGCCCGTAGTATCCCATATACCGCAGGCGGCATGCGGGTTTCTGTCGCGCGGCTTACCCACGGCCCCCGGGTTAATGACATAGCGGCATTTATTATTTAAACGGATGGTATGTTCTTCTTTTTGGTTTACATACAGGTGGCATGTGGTTGCCGAGCCTTTCATGTAAAACGGCAGGTGGGTATGGCCCACAAAAAGAACTTGCCCTTGCCACATTTTATAATACACGTTGAATTGTTCCAGGCTATGAAAATACTCTTTTAGCGGGTCCATTGGGGTGCCGTGCAATACCGTAAAATTATCCCCCTTTACAGTAGCGGGTAGTGTGCGTAAATAATCGGCAGAAGTGTTTGATAATCCCGGCACGCTTTCTTCCAAGGCTATTTTAGCATCAAAATTAAATAGGTTCCCTATGGAGGGGAATGCCAGTACCGCATCATGGTTGCCCATTACACTGGCCAGTAAGGGCAAGCGGGCCACGCGGCGCACACAGGCCTCAGCATCTGGGCCGTAGCCAATAATATCTCCGCATTGAATGTACTTTTCTGCACCCTCTTGTTTGAGCCGTTTGAGTACGGCTTGCAGGGCTTCCAAATTGCCATGAATGTCAGACAGAACGCCAACGCGCATTAGGCCTCCACCAAGGCTTCTAACGCTTCTTTTTTCTTATTTTCTTCGGCATTATTGCGGTCAGCCAAGTTGACGGACATTACTTTGGATACGCCGCTTTCTTCCATGGTAATACCGTAGAGCATGCGTGCGGCTTCCATGGTGCGTTTGTTGTGGGTTACCACAATAAACTGAGTAGATTTGGAGAATTCTTTAATTAGGTTGACGTAACGCTCTACGTTGGCTTCGTCTAAGGCGGCATCCGCCTCGTCCATAATACAGAAAGGGGATGGGTGATGTGTAAAGAATGCAAATAACAAAGACATGGCCGTCAGTGTTTTTTCTCCGCCGGACATGGAACTGATGTTTAATAGTTTTTTGCCGGAGGGCTGGGCATAAATTTCAATACCGGTTTCCAATAGGTTATCTGGCTGGGTAAGGACTAAATCACATTCCCCGCCGCGGAATAAAGATTGGAAAATATTTTTAAAATGCCCGCGCACCTGTTCAAAAGTATATTTGAAATTTTCGCGCGTGGTTTGGTTGATTTTGTTAATCGCAGATTTGAGGTCCTTTTTGGCACTGTCTAAATCCGCCATCTGTGTTTTTAAAAACTCGTTACGTTCATTGAGCGCGTCATATTCCTCCGGCGCAGTCATGTTGACAGCCCCCATATTTTCCAGCCGTTTTCGCATCATTTTTACGCGTTCATAATCCACTTCTTTATTACCGTAATTCATTTCTGCTTCTTCGGGGGTAATGTTCCAACTTTCAAACAAACTGTTGGCCACGGTAGTATGTTGGCGGCGTGCGTTGGCCAACGCATTTTCTAAATTGTTTTTTTGTAAAGTCAAATCAGACGATTGCTTTTTGCATGCATTGAGCGCGGCAAGTTTTTCGTCATAATCTTTTTTGAGGGCCTCTAAATCGGCGCGCATTTGATGCTCGTCAATTTCAAGTTTGGCCAGGTTGTCGCGCTCGGTTGACAGTTTGGCCTGGGTGGATAATTTCTCATCTGCCAAACTTTTCAAACGCAGGTTGGAGGAATTTATTTTTTCGTTGCGTTTGCCTTCATTTTCCGTTAAACTGTTAAATTCAAATTCGGTAGATTTTAAATCTACTTCTATATTGTTTTTTTGCAAACGCACCTCATACAAAGAGGCACTTACCGTATTGATTTCGTTTTTAAGCCCTTCAGCCTGGGTACGCAAATTTTGCTGGTGTTGCTTTATTTCCTGCACACGTTTTTCGCAGGCCTGGTGGCGGGTTTGGATATCTGTTAGTTGTGCTTGCAAGTTTTTGATTTGTGTTTTGCGGTTATCTACCCGTAAAACTAATTCTTGTTTGCGCGCGGCGGATTTTTGTAATGTGTCTTGCACAGTTTTAAGTTCGCGCTCTTTGTTTGCGCGTTCATTCTGCACAGAGTTTAACGCCAGTACGGCTTCCTGCGCTTTGGCGCGCAAGGTTTTTAAATCTTCTTCCGCTTGGGCAAAGGTTTGGGTATTGGCAGTTAGGGCGGCAGTCAGTTTTTCTTCTTCGGTAGATTGGGTAGCAATCTGTTCTTTTACACTGCCTTCTTCACCCCAGTAGGCTTCCGGTGCGTGTACCTGTTCGTCCCCGCCGCTTACAAAAAATCCGGCTTCCACTTGCCCGGCTTGGTAGGAATAGCCCCCTACCAACAGGTCAATCAAGTCTTCTAATTGTGGTGGATAGGTAAGTTGCTTTTTTAGAGTGCCGGTTTTTTCCACCGTGGCTTGCGGTACGCTTTCCAGAACAATAAATTTAGCACGCGCAGTTCCCTTTTGTCGTAGTAAGGCTAAGGCTTGTTTGACCGTATCATGTGTGTTGCACACAATAGCATCTAAGTATTTACCAAAGGATTCTTCTACTGCTACCTGTAAATTTTGGGGATATTTTAAGGTGCTGCGTAACGTGCCGGTTACGCCGGGTAAATGGGCTTGGGTAATAGTTTTGACACCCACCCAGTAGGGGTCGTTTTGGCCTTGCGTTTGGATGAGTTCCAACTTGGCGGCTAACCCGGCGCGGGCAGATCTAACGGCAGATAATTTATCATTTAACGCACTACGTTCTTGTTGTAAATGGCGCAAATTGTTTTCGGCCGTGGTAATAGCCAGGCGGGAAGTGTCCGCATCTGTCTGTTTGCCTTGCACGCGCAAGGTTACTTCTTGCAAACTTTCTTGCAAGGCGGCTAATCCCGCTTGTTGGGTTTGGCTTGTCTTTTCGGCCGCGATTAAATCTTCTTCCTCTCGTTTGGCGGTAGATTCTTCCAATGAAATGCGGTTGGAAATCTCCATTTGTTTTTGCACTAAGGACATCCGTTCATTAGAGGTTTTTTGCAATTCACTGTCGGTGGTGCGTAAGTCGTTTTCCAACTGTTGGGCTTGGGCGGTTTTTACGTTATAAGTCTCTTGCAACGGTGTCAATTTGGCGGTAACTTCTGCCAATTGTTTACGTAATTTTTCTAATGCAGGGGCCAATTCGGCCAGGCGGTTTTGCCCGCGTTGAGCCTCCGCTCCCGAAGCGGCCACCTGGGCTGTTAATTCGGCCGTCAAATTGTCGCAATTTTTAATGGCCCCTTCCAACAAACCAACTTGGTATTTACTGGCGGAAATTTTTTCATTAAAAGCGGCGGCTTCTTTTTGTTTATGGGTTAAATTTAAATCTAATGCGGCGGCGGCCCCTTCCTGTGCAGAGATGCGGTTTTCCAAATCGGCCAGTTGCCCAACAATGGGTTGTAACTCGCCCGTGTGTTTAGCAATAAGCGCGGCGGATTCTTTTAAAGAGTGTAGGGAAATAGCAATTTCACTTTCTTTCAGTTCGTCGCGGTATTTTTGATAGAGACGCGCTTTTTTGGCTTCACTGTCTAATTTTTTGATTTGCTCGGTGATGAGGGCAACGGTGTCGGACAGGCGTGCCAGATCCATATCTACGCGCTCTAAGCGGCGGATACATTCCTCGCGTTTGGCTTTGTATTTAGATACACCGGCTACTTCTTCAAACATTTCGCGGCGTTCTTCGGCCGAGGCAGACAACACACTTTCCACTCCGCCCTGGTCAATGATGGCATACCCGCCCCCGCCAATACCGGTATCTAAAAACAGATCGCGGATATCGCGCAAACGGCACTGTACTTTATTTAAATAGTACTCACTCTCGCCGGAGCGGAAAATTTTACGGGTAACTGTAATTTCATTAAAATCTAAGGGAAGTTGGCGCGAAGCGTTGTCAAAAATCATACTCACTTGTGCCATATTTAAGGGGGCGCGTTTGGCAGTACCATTAAAGATAATATCTACCATAGAGCCGGAACGCAAGGCTTTCCAACTCATCTCGCCAATCGTCCAACGTACGGAATCAATCACGTTAGATTTGCCGCACCCGTTTGGCCCTACCACACAGGTAATGCCGGGCTCAAAGTCCAGGCGGGATTTGTCGGCAAAGGATTTAAAACCGATAATTTCTATTGCTTTTAAATACATAAGTTCCCCTTAGAAATATACCTTGGTATTATAGCATTTCTCTACCTTACAATGGGGAATCCTTCCCCAAATATAGGTACTACGCGTACTAATATAAAGGGAGTACGAGGGGGAGCCGACTAAAAAAACACTTGCAAAAAAAATTTATTTTTATTATATTGAAGGGGTACGTTAAAAATGTACGTTAATATTAACGACGATCCTTTAAAGGAGGAAATTTAAAATGGCTGAAAAAGTATTAAAAGTAGGCATGGACCGCGAAGACGGTTTCTTGTACTACATTGACAAAGACGGTGATATCGCCCGTGTGCAAATGGCCCGCGGTGGCAAAAAAGGCGGTAAACCGAAAAAAGTAGAAAAAACCGGTATCAAAAAAGAAAAAGGTTATCTCTATTTCTTAGACAAAAAAGGCGATATTTCCCGCGCCAAAATGGTAAACGCCAAATAGGTTTTGTGGTTTACTAAAAACCCCCGGTTCATGCCGGGGGTTTTTGCATGGTTGTTTGTTTCTTATCTACAAAGCATGTTGCTAATTTGGATATTGCCATCTTACATAATCCACATCATGGGTACCGTTACTTGTTCGTTCCTTTAATCCCGTTTCAAGCTGACATATTGAAGCTTGCAACGGATAGTCGTTCGGGTTTGCGGATCCCCAAACCATGCAGTCTCGGAATCCATCTTGTCTGTTTGAATACCCCATTCCTATTTGCTCATTACTGCAGTATGTGTTTATAGAACCATTTCGATTGGAATGAATTCTGCAATATCCCCAAGGATAATTATATTGGTCCGTGGCACGTTCATCATTGCTATCCTTAGAGAGAACTCCTCCTGGTAAATCAATATCTAAATCAGCAAATGCGGTAGCATAGTGACCGTTTGCTAAATAATAGACTTGCTGGGCTTGCCAGATACTTTCCACTAAATTTTTAAGTGTAGCATATCGGCTCCTATATACTGCCTTTTGGTATTGTGGCACCGCCACTGCCGCCAATATACCGATAATTAAAATAACTACCAACAATTCTATAAGCGTAAAACCCCGCCGGGCCATTTTCTCTATCATACGTTTCTCCTTATTGCTTTTAGTTTTCAATTTATCTGTCCTGGCGGTGCATGTAAAAACGGCTATTTGCCGGTAAGACGCATCACCACCTTACTAACAAACAGCCGTAGTCTTTCTCTCAAAAAGAGATAAACATTCAGTGCTAACAAAATGGGTAATTAGTCCAATTCATTAGCACCTGATACGGTTATTTTTGGGGTGATGCGTGTTACTTTGTAACATGGCCTACATGGTATGGTAGGCATCCAAAAACAGATTAAATTGTATCTATAGTATAATAAAAAACCGATAAATTTACCAGTTTATCCCCTTGAATTTTTTTCTAAATAACTTATACTACCAGTATCCAAACAAAGTTGGGAGGGGTTACCAAAGAATTCTGATTAT
Source organism: Elusimicrobiaceae bacterium (assembly GCA_045606825.1). GTDB lineage: Bacteria > Elusimicrobiota > Elusimicrobia > Elusimicrobiales > Elusimicrobiaceae > Avelusimicrobium. The sequence continues at coordinate 53,666 of JAZUSQ010000021.1, read as the reverse complement.
TTTTTGCTTCTTGCACACCGTATAGCCGTTTGCTGGGGTTGGGTGCGGGGGGCGTTCTTTGCGCCTGTCCGTACGCGCGTATGCATTATATTGACATTCGCCCCCGGATAATGATTAAATATTTACACGGGGTTTTCTCGTACTATTTTGGGAGGTACTTATGGATATTAAAATTACGGCCAAAAACATTAAACTCACGCCGGCCATTAAAGAATTTATCAATACACGCGTAAGCAAAGTGGAAAACTTTTTTGATAACATTGTTTCCGCCCAAGTGCTTATTTCCGTGGAAAAGAAAATCAACCAACGCGCTGAAATTATCTTGCATACCGGGGCCAAAACCACCATTAACGCCAGCGCGGTGGAAGATAACTTGTACAAAGCCATTGATGCCGCAGCCGTGAAAGCGGAAGCACAGGCCAAAAAAATTAAAAACAAAGCCAAAGCACGTAAAGTGTCTAAAAAATCGGTCAAAACGATTGACATTGACCCCTTTGCCGAAGTGATGTTGCCGCAAAATGACGTAAAATTTTCCGTCATTAAACAAGTAGAAGTAGCCCCCATGAACCCGGAAGATGCCGCCTATGAAATGGAACGGTTGGGCTATTCTTTCTGGATGTTCCTAGATGAAGGTTCTAAGCAGATTAACCTAATTTTCAAACGCTTAGACGGTACCTACGGCCTGATTAAACCCATTAAAAAGAAATAAGTCCGCCGGAGGGAGCGTTGGAATTTAGAAAATCCATTACCGTAGCCGAACTACTCCAAGTGAAAGCCCTTCACTTGGAGTTGGTTTGCGGTAAACGCTATATCCAGCGCGAAATTACCCAACCGCGCGTGAACCGTCCGGGCCTGGCTTTGGCCGGGCAACTGGAAAATTTCCGCGCCAATTCCGTACAAGTGTTTGGCCGTAGTGAATTTTCCTTTTGCCAAAAAGAAAACAAAACCCGCCTGCGTGCTAACATTACTAAAATGCTTAGCGAAGGGGATGTGCCGTGCCTGATTATGACAGCCGGGTTGGACCCACACCAGGCTATCCGCAAAGGCAGTTTAAGCGCAGATGTGGCTGTACTGAAGACCGAGATGGAGTCGTCGGCTTTTTTGGCGGCTTTTTCCCGTTTTTTAGATGAAAAACTTTCCCCTGTTACCCATGTACATGGCGTACTGGTGGATGTAAGCGGCATGGGGGTACTTATCCGTGGGGATGCCGGTATCGGTAAAAGCGAATGTGCGCTGGAACTGATTAAACGCGGACACATTTTGGTGGCGGATGACGTGGTAGAAGTGCAAAAACGCGGCCGCTACTTAATGGGCAGTTGCCCGGCTATGCTCAAGCACTACATGGAAGTACGCGGCTTAGGTGTGTTGGATGTACCGCTGCTCTTTGGCGTTGGGGCCACGTTGGATGAAACCAAGATTGATATGGAAGTGGTACTTACAGCCCCTAACAAAGCCCCATTAGACCGCCTGGGGGTGGAGCAAAAAATGTCGGATTTGCTAGGTATTGAAATCCCTTCCTTGCTCTTGCCTGTTACACCGGGGCGTAACTTGGCCGTTTTGATAGAAGTGGCCGCTTTAAACCAGCAGTTAAAATATCAAGGGATTTTTTCTGCTAAAGAATTTAGCCAAAAAGTGCTCAATAAAATGAAACAGGGTACCAAAAATGAAAAAAAATAAACCGCGTATTTTTATCATTACCGGGTTAAGTGGGGCCGGTAAATCCCAGGCACTAAAAATTTTTGGTGATTTTGGGTTTTATTGTGTAGATAATTTGCCCTTGGCCCTGTTTAAAAATTTTATTGACTATTTGAACACAACCGAGCACAAAGACATTGCCCTGGGTGTGGATATGCGCGAAGGAGACCGCCTGAAAGATTTGCCGGCCGTTGTGAAAGCCACCAAAAGTGCGGCGTATGATATTAAGGTTATTTTTTTGGAAGCGTCCGACGAGTGCTTAATCCGTCGTTTTTCAGAAACAAAACACCGCCACCCCATTCATCAAAAACTGGCTACGGCCATTACGCATGAACGCAAAGCATTGGGTGGCATTTTGTCCATGGCGGACAAGGTAATTGACACCAGTGATTTGAAACTGGGGGAATTGAAAGAAAAACTTTCGGAGTTGCTAGGCTCTACCCGTACGGGGGATATGCAAATTTCGGTGGCATCATTTGGATTTAAAAACGGCATTTTGAAAGATTGTGATATTGTGATGGATGTACGTTTTTTGCCCAACCCCTACTACATCCCCGCACTTAAAAATAAAACCGGGTTAGATAAGCCGGTGCAAGATTATATTTTATCGTTTAAAGAAACTAAAGAATTTGCCAGTAAATTTACCAGTTTAGTGAAATACTTAATCCCCAAATATATTAAAGAAGGGAAAAGTTACCTAACTATTGCCATGGGTTGTACCGGCGGCAAGCACCGCAGTGTATTTATGGCGCATGAACTGGTCAAGCGTTTAAAAGAAGAGGGGTTAAATGCCTCGGAATTTCATAGAGATATAGGAAACTGATTATGGTAAAAATTATTTTAGTTACACACGGGCACCTGGCCCAACAAATGTTGGATACTGCCGCCCAAATTATCGGCAAACCTGCGGATGACGGGTTTGCTACGTTTGCGGTTACTACGGTGGCTTCGGTAGAACAGGAAGCCGCCAAATTAAAAGAGATGTTGGTGTCCTGCCCGGACGGTGCCGTTATTTTAACGGATATTTTCGGTGGCAGTGCCACAAACATTTCCCTTACGGCCAGCAAAGAGTTGGCTAACTGCTATGTAATTACCGGGCTGAATTTAAGCATGCTCTTAACGGCTATCAACAGCCGCAAAAAGGTAACGGCTAAAGAATTGGCCGAAAAAATTGAGGCCGACGGTAAACGTGCCGTTATTAACGCAACGGAACTACTGATTAAGGGGCTCTAATGCCGATTGTTTTTGCGCGGGTAGATGACCGGCTTATCCATGGCCAAGTGGTGCAAGCGTGGCTACCCGAACTCAATGTAGATGAAGTGCTTATTGCCTGTACTAAGCATCGGGCGGCCTTGCTTAACAAAGCCTTGTTACGGCTTAGTTTGCCTTATGAATATGCACTTACGGTGTTGGATTCTCATGCTTGCATGCAATATGCACGTAAGTCCAACAAACGGATTTTTCTACTGATGGGAACGCTACAAGAATTAGCAGACTTAATTGAAGACGGCTTGGCGTTAAAATCCGTCAACATCGGCGGGATGCACTTTAAGGAAAACGCGCAAAAACTGGATGATAATGTGTTTTTAGACAGTAACGATAAACACTGGCTCAAAATTATAGACGGGCTTGGTATCCGCATTGAAACCCGTGCGGTGCCCAATGCAAAATCCATTTCTGTTAAAGAGGCACTACGCGGATGAGTACTATTTTGCTGATATGTTTATTAGGGGCACTACTGGAAATGGATACCACGTATGCATTTCAGTTGACGTTTTCACGCGGGATTATCGCAGGGCCGATATTGGCTCTTTTAAGCGGGGATTTGATGACAGGGTTGCAAGTGGGTATATTTACGGAACTGTTATTTGCGGATGTGCACCCGTTAGGCGGGTTGTTGCCGCCTAGTGCCGCGATATGTTGTACCATTACGTTGGTGTTAACCATGTTGCATGTTCCTGTTTATTTTGCCTTTTTCTTTGGGGTAATAGGGGCTATTTTGTTTTCTATGAGTGAAGTGTATATGCGTAAACGCCGCTCCGTTTGGTTGGCGCGCCAAGAACAAAAGATTTTAAAAAACCCGGCCTATGTTACACGCGCCATTGTGCAGGACTTGGGTGTATCATTTTTGGCCACCTTCTTTTTTGTATTTATATTTAGCACGGTAATGGGGTTTGCTATGGTACAATTGCTTCCCCATCTTACAGAAAAGATCAGTTTAGCCGCCCGGTTTTCGTTTATGGCCGTTCCGTGGATTGGGCTGGTTACATTGGTTTCTTCTTTTCGGTTGAAAACGAGGTAAGGTTATGACACGTTGGCAACAGTTTCAAATTTTTTTCCGTTCGTTTTTTTTACAAACCGGCTGGAATTATGCCAAATACCAAAATTTAGGGCTTTGTTTTGTAATGGTTCCCTTGATACGGCGTTTGTATAAGCACGACCCGGAAATGTTGCCCAGTGTACTGCAGCGGTATTTGGAAAATTTTAATACCCAGCCGTATATGGCATCTTTTTGTTTCGGGGCCCTGGCCCGGCAAGAAGAACGTCTGGCCCAAGTGCCTACCTTAACTGCTTACCAAGAACGAATCAGCGAATGGAACGGCATCAAACGCAGTTTATCTATTACGTCTGCCTCTATTGGGGACCGTTTGTTTTGGGGCACCTTAAAACCGTTTACGTTGCTATTGGCTTTATGTATATGGTTGCTACTGGACATTAATTTTTTTGAAACAGACACCTGGCGTATGTTGCAAACGTCCGAAGTGTTTGGGGCGTGTGTTGTGTCTTTTTTTGCCTTTAATGCGGTGGCATTGTATGTAAAATGGAAAGGCATCAGTCTAAGTTATTATGCAGAAAATAACGGTTGCTTTGGGCTGACGCAGTTTGATTGGAACCGCACCATTTACAATGCAAAGAAATTTGGTATTTTATTAGCCAGTGTGTTGTTGGTGTGGGGCGTGTATTATTTTGTAAACGGGCGCTCCGAACTAATGGAAGTGCAGGTGTTAACCCGGGCCGTTTTGGTGCTGTTTTTTGTAAGCATCAGTTTAATGACACGGGATTTAAAAATACCCAATATGTACTTGTATTTGGTTGCTGTGCTAATTTTTACCGGGGTAAGTTTTTTTGCTTGATATGATTGAACAAAATTTAAAAATTTTAAACCGTTTGGGCTTACATGCCCGGCCTGCCGCTTTGATTGCCCAAACTGCTGCCAAGTTCAAATCTTCTGTAGAACTGACAAAAGATAATGTTACCATCAATGCCAAAAGTATTATGGGGGTTATGATGTTAGCGGCTGAATTTGGTTCCAGTTTACGCCTCAGTGTAACCGGGCCGGACGAACAACAGGCATTTGCCAGTATTGAAAAATTATTTGCCGATAAGTTCAATGAGGAATTTTAATCTATGCTCGTATTAAAAGGAATTCCAGCCAGCCCCGGGGTAGCAATCGGCCCGGCCATTTTGTTGCCGGGGGAAAGTATCAGCACGTCCAAACATTACATTACCTTGGATGAGGTTCCTGGCCAACTGGGTAAATTCCAAAAGGCACTGGCTAAAACGTTGGAGGAATTAGACGAGTGTGCCCACAAAGTACAAAATACCTTGGGGGCCGAATATGCCAGTTTAATGGATACCCATAAATTGATTTTGCAGGATCCTGCTTTAAAAGGTGCGGTGATTGAAAAAATCCGTACCGATTATTTAACCGTAGAGTCTGCCATCTCCCTTACCTTGCAAGAGTTGGCTGCCAATTTTGATAAAATTGAAGATCCTTTCTTTAAAGAACGGCGCAACGATATTTATGATGCCGGCAAACGCCTGCTTAGTAATTTGGAAGGCAACAAAACAGATTTTTTGGCCTCTATCAAGAAACCTTCTCTGCTTGTGGCGCATGATTTGTTCCCGTCAGACACCATCAACCTGCCCGAAAACCAAATTTTAGGTTTTTGTACGGATTTAGGCGGCAAAACCAGCCACACAGCCTTGCTAGCGCAGAGCCTAAACATCCCGGCTGTGGTAGGGCTTTCCAGTGCCTCTAAAGACGTAGCCAATGGGGATATGCTGATTATTGACGGGGAAAACGGCCTTCTAGTCATCAATCCGGACCGCTACACACTAGCCAATTACCGCCAAATCAAGCGCGAAATCAAAAAAACCGATTCTCTGTTAAAAACCATCAACCACCTGCCTGTTGTAACGCAAGACGGCCACCGGGTGCACTTGTACGTGAATTATGACCCGCGTACGGACAATAAGTATAATAAAACGCTTATTACAGACGGGCTGGGTTTGTTGCGTACGGAATTTTTATTTATGAACACGCCTGTGCCGCCAACGGAAGAAGCCCAATACCAAATTTATTTGGCCGTAGCCAAACGCTTTGATATGCGCCCGGCAACCATCCGCCTGGCAGATTTGGGGGCCGATAAAATGCCCGATTTCCCCCTAGATGAACTGGATGAAGACGACAACCCGTTTATGGGGTGCCGCGGGGTACGGTTACTGCTAAAAAACCCGGAACTTTTGCACGCCCAGTTGCGGGCCATTATCCGCACCGCGTGCGATGTGCCTGCCCAGGTGCAAATTTTAATTCCTATGGTTTCCTCGGTAGAAGAAGTGCGCCATGTGCGTACCGCTTTTCAGAATGCCTTGGCTGAACTGGCCAAAGAGGGTAAAAAACCCGTCAATAAAATTGCGCTGGGGGCCATGATAGAGGTGCCTTCGGCCGCTATTGCTTTAGACGGTATGATTAACGAGTTGGACTTTTTATCCATTGGTACCAATGACTTAATCCAATACTTAGTAGCGGTGGACCGCGTCAACCCGGAGGTGGCCCACATGTATGACCCCTGCCACCCGGCGGTAGGGCGTACGATTCATGCCATTATTCAAACGGCTCACAAGCGCGGCAAACATGTGTCTATCTGTGGGGAAATTGCCTCCGATAGTAAAATGTTGCCCTTACTTTTGGGTTGGCAAATAGACGGGTTGTCGGTTACACCGCGTATGTATTTGCGTGTTAAAAATAATATCCGTCATTTGAATTTTGAGCGATGTTCGGATTTAGCCCAAGCGGCCCTTTTAATGGGCAGTTCGGCCGAGATCCGCAGTTTAGTTGAACAAGATAATTATGAAAATTCGTAACTTTTCCATTGTAGCCCATATTGACCATGGCAAAACCACTCTTTCAGACCGCATTTTAGAAGATACCGGCACAGTGCCTAAGCGCAAAATGCAAGCCCAGTTGCTAGATGGCATGGACCTGGAGCGTGAGCGCGGCATTACCATCAAAGCCAAAGCCGTGCGAATTGCGTACAAAGACTATATTTTAAATTTGATTGATACCCCCGGCCATGTGGATTTTTCGTACGAGGTATCCCGTTCCTTACGCGCGTGCGAAGGGGTACTGCTTTTGGTGGATGCCTCGCAAGGGGTAGAGGCGCAAACGGTGGCCCACGCGCATTTGGCACAAAGTTTAGGGCTTACCATTATCCCGGTTATGAATAAAGTGGATTTATCCCAGTCGGACGCTGATGCTTCCGAGGAGCAATTGTGGGATATTTTGCACGAACCCATTGAAGCCGAGCGCGTAAGTGCCAAAACCGGCATGGGTATTGAGCATTTATTGGACCGCATTATTACCGATATTCCCGCCCCGTCCGGTTCGGCAGACAAACCCCTGCGTGCCTTGATTTTTGACTCGTATTATGATGCGTTTCGCGGGGTAATTATGTATATCCGCCTGGTGGACGGCACCTTAAAACCGGGGCAAACCATTCAGTTTATGTCCTCCGGGGCTACGTATAAGGCTGAAGAAATTGGCTTTATGACCCCCAAACAACTGCATAAGTGTGAGGTGTTATCCGCCGGAGAAGTAGGTTATTTAGCCGCCGGCATCAAAGACATCCACCAAGTAAAAGTAGGCGATACCGTTACCCTGGCTGATAACCCGGCAGTAGCCCCTTTGCCCGGGTATGAAGATGCCAAACCGGTGGTGTTTGCCAGTATCTTCCCCGTGGAAACAACTGATTTCCCGCTACTACGCAAAGCATTGGAAAAACTCCATTTATCAGATAGTTCCTTTCAATACCAAAGTGAAACGTCTAAGGCACTGGGCTTTGGGTTCCGCTTAGGGTTTATGGGTATTTTGCATATTGAAATTGTAAAAGAGCGGTTGGAGCGTGAGTTTAATTTATCCTTAATTGCCACCTCTCCAAACGTAGTCTATCACGTAAAATTTACCCCGCGCAAAACCCACTCGCAGGAACTGGCGGCTTTGCCGGAGGCACCCGACGACCCCGGTTATAAAATTATTGATAACCCGGCCAACTTTCCGCCATATGGCGATATTATTGATATTAAAGAGCCCGTTATTCACATTACCATTGTAACACCGGTGGAATTTATGGATGGTGTGATGACGCTACTGAAAGAAAAGCGCGGTACGTTTATGAATATGGACCACCTGTCCAACCAGCGCGTGATTATTAAGTACGAAATGCCCATGGGCGAAATGGTAATTGATTTTTATAATAAGTTAAAATCCGTTTCCAAAGGGTATGCTTCCTTTGATTACGAGGTGGCCGGTTTCCGCAGTTCCAATGTGGTCCTTATGGAAATTTTACTGCACGGCACGCCGGTGGATGCGCTTTCCACCGTGGTGCATAAAGATAAAGCACAAACCATTGGCCGCGCCTTGTGTGCTAAGTTAAAGGAACTTATTGGCCGCCAACAGTTTGAAGTAGCCGTACAAGCCGCCATTAACGGCAAAGTAATCGCGCGCGAGACCATCCCCGCCTACCGCAAAGACGTTATTGCCAAGTGTTACGGGGGCGACATCACGCGCAAACGCAAACTCTTGGAAAAGCAAAAAGAAGGCAAAAAGCGCATGAAGTCCATTGGTAGTTTGAACATCCCGCAAGAAGCGTTTGTGGCTATGCTCAAAATTGACGAAGAATAATGAAACGGCCCGTACGGGCCGTTATTTACTCCCAACCGAATGGTTTTAATGACTCACATAATGGGGCAAGTAATGGTGCAGATGGATCTGCTACACATGAGTTTGTCCAGACACTGTCCGCCTTCCGTTCCGTCATAAGATCCGGCGTGATATCATAATGATTGATTGCAGTCATCAGCACATTGCATTGGTTATCACTGGCATAGCAAGTGAATGTACAACCATACGGTTTATCGGAACCATTATCCCCACACAACTTGTCCATGGAACTGCTCATATCTACGGTTAAGAGTTCCGGATGTTCTTGAAAGTCCGCATCCACGATTCCATTTTCAAGTATATAAATATCAATGGCACGTTGCATGTTTCCCACAAATTGTACATATTCCATCAGTCGTGCTTTTGCCACTGCTTTTTGGTACTGCGGCAACGCTACCGCCGCCAAAATACCAATAATCAGTACAACTACTAACAACTCAATAAGCGTGAAACCCCGCCGGGTGTGTTGACAGTTCATTTTGCTTTCCTCTTTCTAGTTAAGTTTCACAATTTTCTCTGCCCTGGTATTGCACGCAAAAACGGCTGGTATAATATGGATACGTCCTATGTGTCCTAACCATAACAGCCGTAGTTTGCTATCCGTAAATAACAAACATTCGGCACAATACACATGGTTTGCAATTCCACATATATTGCGCCTGGATGGGCTGTTTTTAGCATAGGACGTAACTCTTATCAGAGCCACCCATATTCTTTAATATGGTTCCAAAAACAGATTAAATTGTACACACATTATAGCAAAAATACATACCAAAAATTGCTACCATATAAGTAATGACTATTTGCATCATTACGCTTATGTTGGTTGTCAATGCCGTGTTGGCCGCGTATGAAATGGCGTTGGCATCCATTTCGCGCACCAAACTGGCTGTGTTGTTGCAAGAAAACCACGCCGGGGCACAGGCTGCTTTGTTTATGAAGGACCATTTGGAAGGTAGCCTGGCAGTGGTACAAATTGGTATTACATTGGCAGGGGCCGTAGCGGCTGCTTTAGGTGGGGCCGGGGCCACTGATTCTTTTACCCCGTGGCTGGCAAAGGCAGGCATTACCGGCCGGGCGGCACATGCCGTGGCCATTGCGTGTGTGGTATTGCCGCTTAGTTTTGCAACCATTGTATTTTCGGAACTGGTGCCAAAAACTTATGCGCTTAAGAATAAGGAGTGGGTAATACTTAGATGTTCCCCTTTCATGCGCGTGGTATATATCTGCTTGACGCCGGTAGTTGCTTTGATGGAGAAGTTGGTCCGTTTTTGCACGCGTAACACACCCGCCACTAAACAAGACCCCAAAACTGCCAAAAAAGCCGCCCTTACAGACTTGCGTACCGCCGCGGCCATTGCATCATCCTCGCGTTTATTTAGCCAATCTGAGGAAAAAATGGTACTGGCTACCGCCCAATTTTGTGTGCGTACCATTCAAGAAATCCAGGTGCCACTTAGCCAGGTTTATTTTTTGTATGCGGACGATTCTATTGCTGAAACGTTTTTAAAAGCCCATTTGGATATGCACACCCGTTTCCCGGTATTAGAAGACCCGCAAAATCCGCAAAGCATTATGGGATATTTAAATTTTAAAGATATTTTTTCCTCCACCAAAACCAGCAGTGCCCACACGGCGGCACGGTCCATTGTGCGCCCCATTATCAAACTGGAAGAAGACACCCTTATTTCTACCGCTTTGCAACAACTCATGAAAACCAAGCAACATATTTGTTTGGTAACAGACGGGGATACCATTACCGGTATTTTAACCTTAGAAGATATTTTTGAAGAATTGGTGGGCGAAATTGAAGACGAGTATGATTTTTCTGCCGCATATATCCGCCCGTTTGGGGATTCGTGGGTGGTAAGTGCAAACGCCAAAATGACGGATGTGTTTACGGCTATGGGATTGCCTGTGCCGCCGCTTCCACCCGCTTGCACACTTACCCAGTGGGTAGATAATAAATTGGGCCGCACCCCCACCAAAAACGAAAAATTTTCATCAGACGGGCTTTTGTTAGAAACCCGCAAATTCCGCCGACACAAACTGGTAGAGGCTTTAGTTACCCGTGCGGAAAATACCCCTTCTAAATAATAGATATGAAACAACAGTTTAGTGTCTCGGGCATGAGTTGTGCCCGCTGTAAAGAACATGTAGAAACGGCAGTGCGCGCTTTATCCGGCGTGCACCAGGCCGACGTAAACCTATTACAAAATATGCTAACGGCAGTATATGATGAAACCTTGCTTTCGGCAGGCCAGATTTGCGCTGCTATTGCGCGTGCCGGATATCAGGCACAGGCTATTTCTGTTGGGAAAACCGTGCCAAGTGTGTTAAGCGAAGCCACTTCTTTAAAACGCCGGTTTTGGGGATCCGTCTTGTTTTTGGTGCCTCTAATGATGATTTCCATGGTACATACCTGGCAGGTTCCTGCTGTGTTTCAGGCCGTACTTACTGTGCCCGTGTTGTGGCTCAACCGCCGTTTTTTTACCAACGGATTTCTGCAACTGGTGCGCCGTACGCCCACCATGGATAGTTTGGTGGCTTTGGGTGCTGGGGCCGCCGTGGTGCAAAGCGTGTGGGCATTAGTTGCCGGACAAAACGGACTGTATTTTGAATCCGCCGCTATGATTGTTACGCTAGTAACATTGGGTAAATGGCTGGAGGCCCGTGCTAAAAGTAAAACTACAAGGGCCCTTTCTTCTTTAGCCAACTTGTTACCCGCGCAAGCCACCTTGCGGCGCAACGGGAAAGAACAAACCCTCCCCGTAACGCAGATTGTACCGGGGGATATCCTATTGGTACGGGCAGGGGAACGCATGGGTGCTGACGGGAAAATTATAACCGGTTCCGCCACGGCAGATGAGTCCATGCTTACGGGGGAAAGTTTGCCGCAGGAAAAACATCCCGGGCAATTTGCTACGGCGGGAACAGTGCTTACCAGCGGGTATGTAGAAATAAAGGTGGAACATACCGGGGCGGACACGGTTCTTTCGCAACTGGTAGCGTTGGTAGAACAAGCCGCCAACAGCAAAGCCCCTATAGAACGCATGGCAGACCGCGTAAGCCGTATTTTTGTGCCCGTTGTGATGGGGTTGGCGGTACTGACATTTTTTATTTGGTGGCTATGTGGGGCCACTACTACGTTTGCACTTTCATGCGCTATTTGTGTGCTGGTCATTTCGTGCCCGTGTGCGTTGGGTTTGGCCACGCCTACCGCTTTGATGGTAGGTATGGGGGTAGGAGCGCGGCGTGGTATTTTAATTAAATCCGCCTCTGTTTTGGAACAAACCCGCCGGGTAAATGTAGTAGTGTTGGATAAAACCGGTACCGTTACTACCGGGCAAATGCATGTAGCCAATGTGCAACCCGCGCCCGGTGTTACGAAGGAAGAATTACTGTCGTGTGCGCTTTCCTTGGAATCACTTTCGGCACATCCCCTGTCCAAAGCGTTGGTAAAGTACGGGGATTCACAGCAAAACCTCCGCATCCATCCCGTGTGTGATTTTAAGGAATTTCCGGGCCTGGGGGTGCGGGCTTGGCACGCCGAAAAACAATTATCCGGTGGCAACTTGCGCGCTATGAAAACGTGGAACATTTCTGTTCCCGGTGGCGCAAAATTAGTAACTGTGGCCGCCCAACAGGGCCAAACGGTGTTATTTTTTGCCAGCGGTACCCAATACCTGGGGGCGGTTGGGCTCAGCGATACCATAAACCCTACTGCCCAGGAAGCGGTAACTCACTTGCATCAACAAGGTATCAAGGTCCTGTTGCTCAGTGGGGATAATGAACCCACGGCCAAACACGTGGCCGCTCAAGTGGGCATTCACCAAGTGCAGGCAGGTGTATTACCCGCACAAAAACAACAAGTCATTGCCGATTTACAAGCCGCCGGGAATACGGTTGCCATGGTGGGGGATGGGGTCAATGATGCGCCGTCTTTGGCCCAGGCAGATGTGGGGATTGCCATGGGTTCCGGCACTGAAGTAGCCGCCCAAACGGCCGGTGTGGTATTGATGCGCCCCGATCTGCGCGAAGTGGCTACGGCGTTGCTACTTAGCCGCGCAACTTTACGTAACATACAAGAGAATTTGTTTTGGGCATTTTTCTATAATATAATATGTATCCCGCTGGCGGCCGGGGTGTTCTATCCGGCATTTGGGTGGAAACTGCACCCTATGTTTGCCGCCGCGGCCATGAGTATAAGTTCCGTATGTGTGGTAGGCAACGCCCTGCGGCTGAACCGATTTAAACCACCGTTTACGGACAAAGAGAGGTTAGGTATGCACAAAATTTTGGAAATTAAAGGCATGATGTGCGGCCACTGCGCCGCGCATGTAGAGCGCGCTTTGAACGCTATCCCAAACGTAAAAGCCAAGGTGGATTTGTCTGCCAAAACAGCCACGGTAGAAAGTGCCTCCCCGGTGGCTGATGCCGTATTGGTAAAAGCCGTTGTAGATGCCGGGTACGAAGTAACCGCCATTCGCTAACAGGAGGTTTTATGCAACATTTTGGGTTTATAAAAGCAGGGGTTGCTATCCCCACGGTCAAAGTGGCGGACCCGGCGTATAATGCCGCGCAGGTTGTTTTACAACTCAAGCAAGCTGCCCGGCAAGGCGTGCGTGTGGTGGTCCTCCCGGAGTTAAACATTACCGGATATACCTGCGGGGATTTGTTCTTACAGCCCGCCTTGCTAGATAGTGCTGAAGATGCGCTGACCCTGATTTTGCACCAAACCAAAATGTTGGACGTAGTATTTATAGTAGGCTTACCGGTGCGTGCGGATGCGGTATTATTAAACGCCGCCGTCGTGTGCTACAAAGGGAACATTTGTGGTGTGGTACCTAAAACGTATTTGCCCAATTATAACGAATTTTACGAAGGCCGCTGGTTTGTGCGTGCGTTGGCATTTGCAGGCCAGGAACTCACTCTCTGCGGCCAAACCGTGCCGGTAGGAACAGATTTATTATTCCAAGCGGGCGGATTTAAATTCGGCGTAGAAATTTGTGAAGATTTGTGGGCTGTTGTGCCACCTTCCTGCCAGGCGGTTTTGCAAGGGGCAGATATTATTTTTAACTTGTCGGCCAGTAATGCCCTGGTAGGGAAACATGCGTATGTGCGCCAATTAGTGGCCCAACAATCCGCGCGCGGAATTTGCGGATATGTGTATGCTTCGTGCGGGTTTGGCGAATCTACTACCGACGTAGTATTTGATTCCAATGCCCTTATTTTTGAGAACGGCCGCGAACTGGCCCATAGCGCGCGTTTTAGCCAAGCGGCCCAACTGGTTTGCACGGAAATAGATGTGGAGCGTTTGCAGTATGAACGCCGCATCAATACCTCCTTCCGCACGGATTGTGCCCTGGAAACTGCCACGCCTTACCGTGTGGTACAAACCGGGCAAGCCGTGGTTCCGGCCAAAAAATTAACGAGGCCGGTGGATCCGATGCCCTTTGTACCGTCGGGCGCGCAACTGGGCAGTGCCTGTGAAGAAATTTTTTCCATTCAAACTACGGGGTTGGCTACACGCTTGTTAGCCGCACATGCAAAAACGGCGGTGCTAGGCATTTCCGGCGGGCTGGATTCCACCTTGGCCCTGCTGGTAACGGCACGTACATTTGATAAACTGGGTTGGCCGCGCAAGCAAATTATAGGCGTAACCATGCCGGGTTTTGGTACCACGGACCGCACATACCAAAATGCACTGTTGCTTATGAAAAAACTGGGCATAACCGTGAAAGAAATTTCCATTAAAAAAGCGTGCCTTCAACACTTTAAAGATATAGGACACGACGGACAAAAGCACGACGCTACGTACGAAAATGCCCAAGCGCGTGAACGCACCCAAATTTTAATGGACCTAGCCAACCAAACAGGCGGTTTGGTAATTGGTACGGGGGATTTGTCTGAACTGGCGTTGGGATGGTGTACGTACAACGGGGACCACATGGCCATGTACGGTGTAAACAGCGGGGTGCCCAAAACGTTGGTAAAGTCTTTGGTGCAATGGGTAGCCGCGCACGAAACCACAGACAAAAAAACGCAAACCGTGTTGGCAGATATTGTGGCCACCCCCATCAGCCCGGAACTGTTGCCGGCTACTGCCAAGGGGTCTATCTCTCAAAAAACGGAAGATTTAGTAGGCCCGTATGTACTGCACGATTTCTTTTTGTACCATTTCCTGCGGGGCGGGTGTAAGCCTGCCAAGGTACTCTTTTTAGCCCAGCACGCATTTGCGGGGCAATTTACGCAGGCGGAAATTAAAAAGTGGCTAACGGTATTTATCAAACGTTTTTTTAGCCAACAGTTTAAACGTTCCTGCCTGCCTGACGGCCCCAAGGTGGGGAGTGTGGGGTTATCCCCGCGTGGGGATTGGCGCATGCCCAGTGATGCCCATGCCACCGCTTGGCTTAAAGAAATAGTGTAATATTGGAAAATGGGGGGCCTTGTGGGCCCCCCCGTTGATTAATTCCATCCTTGCGTTTTTAATGTATCACAAATAAATTGCCCCATTTCCGTTCCTATCGGGAAACAACGATTCTCCCAAACTCCATTTTCTAAGTACGAGTCTAAATAAACCTCCCCTGAGTAAAGGGTCTGTGAAACGTGCATAAAACAGGTATTGTCTTCAGAACTACAAGAAACATTTTCGTACATTACATCTTCATTGCTATATGAAATAGAATCCATCCTTTTTCGCGGTAAGGGAACGTCAATAGGTAGGTCAACGGCATTGGTACCTACAAACATTACATCCTCGTAGCCATGTTCTAACACGTACAGATCAATGCCCCTTTGAAGTTCTTTGATATGAAGAAGTGTTTCTGTTACACGTGCCTTGGCTGCGGCTTTTTGGTATTGTGGCAATGCTACCGCGGCTAATACGCCAATGATAAGTACTACTACTAACAACTCAATAAGCGTGAAACCCCGCCGGGTATTGCTTTTTGTCATACGTTTCTCCTTTCTATTGTCATCCCGAACTTGTTTCGGGATCTGCCCCTTGTGTTGCATGGTTACAAACTGTGCAGATGCCGAAACGTGTTCAGCATGACTTGATGAGTTCTTTTCAATTCTTTCTGCCCAGGAATTGTATGCAAAAACGGCTATTCTTCAGGATACATAACGAGGACCCTTTCTAAACAGCCGTAGTTTGCCGTTATATAACGGCAAACATTCAGCACCCAGCAACCGGCTCATGACTTCCGATTACTAAGTGCCTAAATAGGCTATTTTTGGCTCGTTATGTTGTTTGGTGTTTATACCAAGCACCCTGTATTCTGCATACAGTTCCAAAAACAGATAAAATTGTAATTATAGTATAATAAAAAAGGCTGGTAAAAACCAGCCTTTTTTGCCAGAAAAATACGATTAGTTAAAAAAATCCACCGCTGTGGGCAACAGTACCTCTTGCATGACAGATAACGCAAATGAATCCGTCATCCCCGCCAAATAGTCTGCAATGGCGGTATCAATTTCGGCCTGATTTTCCTGATAAAAATGGCGCATGGATTTTAAGTAATTGCCAAAGTTGCGAGCGGCTTGTTGGGGATGGTGTGCATACCCGGCATAATCAAACTGATAGGTGGCAAACAATTGACGGAAATAATCAAACAAATCCCGCAAACATTTAGAAACCACTTCTTTGCGGCGTAACATCTGGGCGTTACAATAAATACGTGTGTAATTAAAATCACGCAATTGGGAAATTAAATCAAATTTCTCGTCAGAAAACCCAATACAATCCTTGGTTTTGGAATGGTCAATCAAATCCAGCGTAAGGGTGTTTATAATCTCCCCGTTAGACGTACCCATTTCTTTGCGCACGGTTTGGGGAATGTCCTCTTTGGTAATTAAATCAGCCTTGATAGCATCTTCAATATCGCGCCCAAAGTAGGCAATTTTATCCGCCAAGCGCACAATGCACCCTTCGTAGGTAGAAGGCATTTGTGTGCGGCCGGTAATACTTTCTAAATCATTGGGCGTAGCAGCCGGGCGCAAGGCATTGTTGTGGAAATCTTCCCCGCAGTGGCAAATAATACCGTCTTTTACGGCAAAGGTTAAATTGAGCCCTTCACCATAGTTGGCCACATGTTCCACCACACGGTAACTGTTCAGTTCATGCAAAAACCGTTTCCCGCTAGGCTTTAAGCAGGCATCAATGGCGCGTTCGCCTTCGTGCCCAAATGGTGCGTGGCCGATATCATGCCCCAAACCAATGGCATACGCTAAATCTTCACTCAGTTGCCAGTTGCCGCTTTTATTTAAGCCGCGGCAAATGGTAGCGGCAATGGTAGCCACGTGCAAAACGTGTTCAATGCGGGTGCAGATGTGGTCATTATTGGGTGCAAAAAAAACTTGTGCTTTATGTTTTAGACGGCGAAAAGGAAGAGAGTGAATGATTTTAGTTTGATCCCTAAAATACTCGTCGCGCAAATCCGGCGAGTGCGGATGGGTGCGTTTTAGGTAAATTTCATCAGAAAACGGGTTTTTTATCATAAAA
Organism: Elusimicrobiaceae bacterium; assembly: GCA_045606825.1. GTDB lineage: Bacteria > Elusimicrobiota > Elusimicrobia > Elusimicrobiales > Elusimicrobiaceae > Avelusimicrobium. The sequence continues at coordinate 36,462 of JAZUSQ010000021.1, read as the reverse complement.
TTATGATACCATAATAGAAACCCTTCGTATAGAGGTATTTTATGAAACCAGTAGTTTTTTCCGGCAGTTTTGACCCTGTAACCAACGGCCATTTAAATTTAATCCGCCGCGCCCGCCGCATTTTTGGAGCTGTGCGGGTAGTAGTATTTTTTAACGCCACCAAACGCACCCGGTTTACCGTACAAGAGCGCGTGCAGTTTTTGAAAGAGGCATTACAAGGGGAAGAAAGTATTACCGTGGACCAATTTGACGGATTGTTATCTGACTATATGAAACAACACCAACTTACCACCGTAGTGCGCGGGTTACGCAATGCACAGGATTGGAACCATGAACGCACCAACGCCTATTTTAACACGCGTTTTTATCCGGCACTAGAAACCGTCTTTCTGCCGGCACAGGAAGATTTTCAATTTCTGAGTTCTTCTGCCGTCAAAGAGGCCGCCGCATATGGGGCCGATATTTCCGGGCTGGTTCCCCCACCGGTAGCCAAAGCCCTTCAAAAATAATCTATTTCCCGGTACACGCCGCCAACATTGTGAATAATGAAAACCCACCGGGAAGGTGGGTTTTTAAGCGTATGTATCCAGCAAAATATCGGTACACGGGTTATTGGTACAAACTATGTACCTCTTTCATTTCCAACAGTTCCTTTGTTACCGTTTGGAATTCATGCCCGGTAAACGTGGCTACCAGTGCCACATGAAATAAGCCGTTTTGTTTAGTAACCTCGCTTTTAAGCAAGTGGATATGTTTATTTTCTATTTGCTTAATGATGTTTTTTACTACTTCCCAGTGCGGTTCACAGGTAATGTAAATGGTATCGTAATGGCGTATTTTTTCTACCCAAATCAAGGTGCGCCGCAACCCCAGTTGTACTAGTAAAATAGCCACCGCACAAGCAGAAGCCCAAATGTATTCGCCATACCCAACGGCCATACCAATAGCGGCCACAATCCATACGTTGGCGGCAGTAGTAAGGCCGGAAATTTTGTTTCCGTCACGCAAGATAGACCCTGCGCCAATAAACCCCACCCCGGTTACAATTTGCGCCGCAATGCGCCCCGGGTCTCCTCCGGCCATACCCATTACTTCGGACAATATGGTAAAAAGCATCGCCCCCAAACAAATCAAACAGTTGGTGGCAAACCCGGCGGGTTTGTCGTGATATTGGCGTTCCATACCCAACGCACCGCCCAACACGAGCGCAAGAAAAATTTTAATAAGCAGTTCTGTAGTCATATAGGTATCATACCAATCCCGACGGGGAAATGCAAGAAAAATAAAACCCCCGCCGTTAAGCAGGGGTTTGTTTTACGTAAAAACTTAGAAGTAGAAACGTCCGGTCAAGGCAGCACCAAAGCCGGAACGATCAGACAAAACATTTCCATGTTTTTTCACTTTAGCAGCAAAGTTATAGCGGGCATCTAATCCCAGTGCAAATACTTTGGTAAAGCGATATTCCGCACCAGCGGTAATATGGGGGAATACTTTAGTTTTGCTCGTGTCATCATCTGCTAAGCCACTCAATTCCATTTTGCTATGTAAGATAGTGGCCCCTGCACCGGCAAACCAAGAGACTTGCTTTATGCCGTTATCGCGTTTGTAATACACGGAAAAGGGGAAAGCATACGTTTCTTCCGTAGCTTTTTCGCTTGCTCCCAAAACTTTTAATTTCAGTTTGTTTTCTCCATACATGTCCCAACCTACTTTGAAACCAATTTTATTGGCTTCGTCGTTTAACGCCCATTCGTGTAGTACTTCCAAACTGAAGTATCCGGCACTTTTATCCAGTTCTTTGCCGGTATACCCCCAATTAAAGGCTTCATCATAGGAGTCTTTAAGGGTTTTGGGATCATTTTGACCAGCCCCCAATTTTATACCAATACCCCATCCTTCTGCCATGGCGGCCGGGGCGATAAACAATACAGCCAATACTGCGATTACCAGTTTCTTCATGTTTTGTATGTCTCCTTGATAATAAGTTATGACCCCTATACTGTATCAAAAGCCCTGCCAAAAAACAACCCCCATAATTTGGGGGTGTAACAAAAAGTGCTATCTTTATTGTGGGGGGAGGGGGCCTACCCCTTCCGCCGGAACGGTGTAGGGCTTTTTAAGTAAACTTTTGGCCAGTTCGTCAAACCCCCATTTATCTTTGAACGATAGGACATATTTGTACTGGGCTTTGGCTTGTTCACGCTGGCCTAATACATCATATACTTGCCCTAAACGCAAGGCGTTCCACACGCCCCAGCGGCTGGGGTCTTGCTCTTGTATTTTGCGTTGGCCTTCTTCAAATAAGGCACGGGCGGCCTCAAAATTACCTTGGGCCATTTGGGTGGTGCCCAGGGCGGTGTAGGCACGGGGAATATAAATATCTTTGTAAAATTTATCACTGCCAATCAGTTTTAAAAACGCATTTGCTTGGGCGGTTACCTGGTCATAATGGCCCGTTTCGTACAGGCAGATAATTTCCACATAGTGCATAAGCGGATTCGTAGGAAATTTGGCCCGCAACTGGCGGATGTATTCCAATGATTTTTCCGGTGCGTAAAAGGCACTGCCGCGCGTATTTTGCACTTCAATTAAAATCAGTTTGGCACTATCGGCCGTAAAATGGGCCTTTTCGCGCGCCAGGTTTAAAAATTCTACCCCCTGTTGCGGGTTACCTTTAATGGCTACAATACGTGCCAAAATTTTAATTACGGAAGGGAGCGTTCCCGCAAAATACTGGTAAATACCCAACCCAAAATAGGCATCATAATAGGTGGGGTCCAGTGCCAGGGATTTTTCCAAATTGCTAATGGCTTTGCGCCCGGCAAAGTAAGACGTTACCCAGTTGCGGTTACGCATATTAAATAGCGCGCGCAACCCATACAAAGCCCCAATACCCATGTATCCGTTGGAATCCTGGGGGTTCTTTTTAATCCAGCGTTTAATGCCGGAAATGGAATCATCCAAGATTTTTTCAAACACCTTGCGTTGGTGGTCGTCGCTGGTTTCAAATTCGTACTCATAGCGGCTCCAAGCAATCATAGCGTTGCCAAAGTGGGCAAAAGGGTGGTCCGGGTACTCATTAAATACCTTTTGGATATTTTCCTGGGCAGTATCAAAATCCAGGTTATATACCCCGTTAATACCCACGGTGGCATATTGCATAACGTCCGGCGGAAGGGTTAGTTCCGCGCGTACCGGGGCTACCAACGCCGTAAACAAGAAGCACACGGCCGCCAGTACACGAAAGAATTTACCCATTATTTTGCCTCAATTTTGTCTTTGCCAAAGTACGGACGCAAGGCGTTGGGGATGATAACAGAGCCGTCTTTTTGCTGGAAGTTTTCCAAAATAGCGGCAAACGTACGTCCTACAGCCAAACCGCTACCGTTTAACGTGTGTACGTACTCCAGTTTGCCTTGGGCATTTTTAAAGCGCAACCCCATACGGCGGGCTTGAAAGTCCAAACAGTTAGAGCAGGAGGAAATTTCCCGGAATTTATTTTCACTGGGCATCCATACCTCAATATCATACGTTTTGGCGGAAGAAAACCCAATGTCCCCACTGCATAATTCCACCACATGATAAGGAATTTCTAATTTTTTCAGCACATCTTGGGCATCTAACACCATTTGTTCCAACATAGCATACGAATTTTCCGGCTTGGAAAGCATGACCAGTTCCACTTTGTCAAATTGATGGTTGCGGATTAGCCCGCGGGTATCTTTGCCGTACGTACCCGATTCTTTGCGGAAACACGGCGTATAAGCGGTTAATTTGACGGGCAATTCGTCCTCGGCTACGGTGCGGATACGGTTCAAGTTCGTAAGCGGAATTTCTGCTGTGGATACTAAAAATTGTTTAGGTTCTCCTACCAGTTCGTACATATCCTCGCGGAATTTGGGTAACTGGCCGGTACCGACTAAAATATTTTCATTGACAATAACAGGGGGCATAATTTCCGTATAGCCTTTTTGGGCGTGCAAGTCCAACATAAAAGCAATAATGGCACGCTCCAGACGGGCACCCTCCCCTTTGAACAGGGCAAAACGGCTACCGGAAAGCGCGGCGGCGGCTTCAAAGTCCAAGATACCCAATTTTTCGCCAACGGCTTGATGATCCAGGGGGGTAAAATCAAATTGAGGCAAGGGGATGGTACAAGGGACTACTTCCGGGTTGTCTGCGTCGGAGGTGCCAAACGGGATTTTTTCGTTCGGTAAATTGGGGATGCTTAAAAGCAGGTTATCAATTTCGGCCTTTTGGGGTTCCAGGGCAGCTTCTTGTGCGGCCATTTCTTCTTTTAATTGGCCCACGGCCTTCATGGCTTCTTGCGCGGCCTTATCCCCTTGTTCTTTTTTAATTTTGCCAATGGATTTAGACATTTCGTTGCGTTTGGCACGCAGTTGCTCTACACGGGCTAGTACTTTTTTGTAATCTTCGTATTTGGTAAGCACTTCATCAATTTGCGCGGCCAGTTCCGGCTTGCGTAACGATAAGCGTTTTTTAATTTCTGCAGGATTTGCAACAATTTGTTTAATGTCTAACATAACAACCTCTTTATTTAGTGTTAAATTGAATCAGGTACGGCTCCGGGAAGTATACCCGGTACGGCTTAAATGTGGTTACGGCATATTCCATGGCATAGGTGGTTAGTAAATTTACACTAACCGGGGCTACCTTGCTTTGCCCAGCCACTAATACGGCCGCAATGAGTATTACCGCCAGTAAGGTGCCTTTGACAAGTGCAAAAAAAATTCGGTGGATAATACCCGCAGATTCTTGGTCAAAAGTAAGATAGCGGTTCATTTTTGTTTTTCCTGTTTGGCAAGTTCTTTTGAAAAACTTTTTACCAACTGTTTAGCCAAATAGTCGGCCGCGTCTAACGGGCGGGCACTTTCTTGCGAATCGGACCCAATCCATACAATCTCGGCCGTTTCCACATCCACTAGTTTCGCAATCAAGGCTACCTTGGCATTGATGGTATATTCGGTGGGGCGCACTTCAGTACTCTGTGAAATTTGTGTTCCAGCCGGGCGCATATAGCCTACATAACTGCCGTCTGGCATACGCATCACATCCTGGTGCATGACAGGGCGGCTTTCACTGCGCCGCGAAGCCGTCATAGTCAGTTCGGTACGTGCCGGGGAATAAGAACTTACTTCCCCAATCAGTAACACATCCACTCCTAAAATGCGGCCAATTTCACGTGTAGTTTGCGGGTCTAAATAGCCGGACACAGAAATATGGTGTTCCCGTAAAATACTTTCTAATTGGGCCCGTTCCACTACTTTAAACCCTGCGCGGATTAAATACTTGGCAAACAGGTTTTCCACCCCATTTAGGTCTGCCCATCCGTTAGAAAAAGCCATAATGCCAATGCGGTTTAGTTGGCTGAAATCGTAAGACGGGCTCAGCACCGTTTTTGGGGTGCAGGCAGTTATAAGTAAAGCGGCAAATGCCGCAATGGCCCACTTTCTCATATAAGTATTATATAATTTTGTGTTCCATAAAATAAATACAGGTTCTTGTCAAAAAGGCTGAAAAGATTTACAATATACATATCTTAACATGATACAAGGAGATGTATGAAGAAATTAATAGCCACTGTAGTTTTTTTGATGACCTTTAGTGCTGTGCATGCCCAAAATTATTATCCGATGCATAATTACGGTCTGCGTACGGGTACGACCCGTGTGGAATTGTATGGTGGGATGGTTATGCCGCCCAGTTCCTGGACACACGCCAATGAAAAAGTAGATTTAGGGGATATCGGCTGGAGTGCCGGATTGGCCTTTTACCGCAATTTAAGCCCGGTTATTGCCTTGGGGTTAGATGGCAATTATGCCCAATTTGGCGATGGCGATAAAGCCAACGAAGGATCCGCCAACGAGTATTTCTACCGCACAGGGGCCGCTACCGGGTTAGTAGCCGGACGGTTCTATTTATTCCCGCGTCATTCCACCCGCTTGTACATCCCGGTAGGGGTGGGGCTTGGCCATGTATTTTCCCGCCAGAAATTTGCGGACGGTTCCCACAAAACCTATAATAGCACCGATTTAGCCGGTATGTTAGGGGCCGGGTTGGAATTTGATATTGATGAAGATGTCATCTTCGGTTTAGAAGGCCGCTATTACATGATGCGTACCCGGGATGATTTTAAAACAGCCTTTGGCAAGGGGCACATTCATTACACGGAAGTATTACTTAAATTTGGTTTTAAGTTTTAAGTCTGTATTTATGCAAAAAGCCCACGCAAAACGTGGGCTTTTTTTGTGGAAACTTTCCTACACTTACCTGTTGGAGTTGACTAATTTCATACATATAAATGATGCGTAATATAGCAAAAAAAAGAAAAGTTTGGTATAATATATCTGTTCAAATTTTAGTATTTTTAGGCAAGAGTTAAACAAAATGGTAGCCAAAAATAGAAGCATTTTAATCCTTGCGGCCGGCAAAGGCACGCGCATGAAGTCCTCTCTCCCCAAACCCTTACACACGGTTTGCGGATATCCGATTTTAGCCCACATTTTAAAATCCGCCCAGGCACTAAACCCGGCGGCCATTGGTATTGTAATTGGGCACGAAGCAGAACAAGTCAAACGAACTGTTACGGACCATTTAACCGCGTGGGGCATTACCGCCCCAGTTGAATTTTACGAACAAACCGAACTGGCGGGCTCGGGCTCGGCCGTGAAAGCCGCCCTGCCTTTCTTGCAACGGCAAGAAAGCGTCATGGTGCTGGCCGGGGATACCCCTTTACTAAAACCGCAAACGCTGGAACAAATGTTTCAGGTTTTTGAACAGGCCAAAGCCGGGGCGCTGGTATTGGCTGTAAAGGTTCCTAATCCGGCCGGATATGGGCGCATTGTGCGCGGGGCGCAAAACGAATTTAAAGCCATTGTAGAAGACGTAGATGCAGATGCCCAAACCAAGCAGATTGATGAAATCAATAGTGGCATGTATGTGTTTAACAGTGCGGCGTTGCAACAGGCTCTGGCCAAACTGACTCCGCAAGGCCCCAAACACGAATATTATTTGACCGATACTCTTTCTTACATTAAAAATGCGGGGTTACCCGCCGTCGTGTTTACGTCAGCAGATTATGAGCAAGCCCTGGGTGTAAACAGCCGTGTGCAACTGGCCCAGGCCGCGCAAATTATGCGTGCACGCATCAACGCTTTTCACATGGATAATGGCGTTACGCTGGTAAACCCGCAAGATACGTATATTGATGCTGGGGTACAAATTGGGGCCGACACGGTAATTGCTTCGGGTTGTTATTTGTTAGGCAATACGCAAATTGGTGCACGGTGTACGCTAGAAAGCAACGTCTATATTTCTAATTCCACGATTGCGGATGATGTTACTTTAAAAGTGGGTACATATATTGAAGAAAGCCAGGTAGCCGAAACCTGCCAACTGGGGCCGTACGCGCACTTGCGGCCGCTGTCGGTTCTTAAAAAAGGGGCCAAAGTAGGCAATTTTTCTGAAATTAAAAAAGCCGTTATTGGGGAAGGTTCCAAAGTGAACCACCTCAGTTACATTGGGGATACACAAATGGGCGCCGGGGTAAATGTGGGCGCAGGGACTATTACCTGTAATTATGACGGCAAACACAAACACCAAACCATTATTGAGGATAACGTGTTTGTAGGGTCTAACGTAAATTTTGTGGCACCGGTTACGGTACACGAATATGCAAAAATCGGCGCGGGGTCCACCATTACCAAAGAAGTGGCCGCCCAAGGCTTAGCCATAGCCCGTGCGCGCCAAGTTGTTTTAGAAAACAAAGGTGTGAAAAAAGAACATGACTAAAAGCGTAAACGGCGACTTGCGTATCTTCTCCGGCAATGCCAATTTGCCCCTGGCCCAGAAAATTGCAGAACATTTGAATATGGAACTGGGTAAACTGCACGTGGAACGCTTTGCCGACGGCGAAGTAGATGTGCAAATTTTGGAATCAGTCCGCGCGCATGATTGCTATCTTATTCAGCCCACTTGCCCGCCCGTCAATGAAAATCTGATGGAACTTTTAATTATGATTGACGCGTTTAAACGCGCCAGCGCGGGGAAAATTACAGCCGTCATTCCGTATTTTGGCTACGCGCGTGCTGACCGCAAATCTTCCCCCCGTGTGCCCATTACCGCCAAACTGGCCAGTAACTTAATTACCGAGGCCGGTGCCGACCGTATTATGGCAATTGATTTGCATGCCGGGCAAATCCAGGGATTTTTTGACATCCCGGTAGATCATTTGCGTGCACGTAAAGTATTTTTGGATTATTTCCAAAATTTCAAACGGGAAGATTTGGTAGTCATTTCCCCTGACGTGGGTGGCGTGGAACGCGCCCGCAAATTTGCGGCTAAATTGGATGTGGGCTTGGTAATTATTGACAAACGCCGCCCCAAACCTAACGAGGCTGTTGTTTATAACGTAATTGGGGACGTGAAAGACAAGGTATGTATCATTTTTGATGATATTGTGGATACGGCCGGCACACTTACCACCGTAGCCAATAAAATCAAAGAACAGGGCGCGCGGGAAGTGTATGCCGCGTGCGCCCATGGGTTACTCTCACGCAACGCGTTGGAACGCATTGATAACAGTGCCATAAAAAAATTGGTAATTACCGATTCGTTACCCGTGCGTGATTTGGGCCCCAAAGTGGAAACGCTGTCTGTAGCACACATTTTGGCAGATGCTATCCAACGCAACCATGATGGCCAGTCCATTAGTGGTATGTTTAACTAATTTTTTAAACTTGGAGGATAAATAAGATGGAAAAAGTATCAATTACCGCCGCCGCCCGCGAAGGCATTGGCGTGAAAGGCGCGCTCTCTAAAATCAGAGCAGAGAAAAATGTTCCGGCCGTAGTATATGGCGGGCACAAAGAACCTGTTAGCGTAACCGTAAGCGTAAAGGATTTGGAAAAAATCATTAAAGCCGGTAAAAATACGTTAGTAGAAGTAACCTTGAACGGAAATCAAGAGTTGGCCCTGGTAAAAGAAGTACAGTACCACGCCGTAACCGATAAACCCATCCATGCTGATTTTCAACGTGTAAGCATGAAAGACAAAATGGACGTGGTGGTTCCGATCCGCTTGGAAGGTACCCCGGCCGATATTGCCCAATATGGTGCTATTGTGGAGCACATCATGCGCGAAATTGAAGTACGCGCTTTGGTAAGTGCTATCCCGCACGAAATTGTGGTAGATATTACCCCCATGACCATTAACAAAGGTATTGTGGCCGGCGATATTAAACTGCCCGAAGGGGTGGAATTAAAAACCGACAAAGAAGCCCCTGTGGTACACTTGGCTATCCCGAAAGATGAAGAAACCCCTGCTCCTGCCGCCGCTACGACGGATGCGGCCGCCCAGCCGGAAAGTTCTTCTACCAAAGGGAAGAAAGACGAAGAAGGTAACCTTACCAAAGGGACCGACGCGGCTAAAAAATAGTCTATGCAATACCTGCTGGCTGGCCTGGGTAACCCCGGCACCGAGTATGAACGAACGCGCCACAACGTGGGATTTAGAGTGGTGGAGGCGGCCGGGCGTAACTGGGGGGCTGAATGGAAACCCTGGAAACAGTTGGGGGAATATGCAAAAGTATCCGTGGCGGGGCATGAGGTGTTTTTACTAAAACCCCACACGTATATGAATTTATCGGGTCAGGCTGTTAGCAGCCTGGCCCGGTTTTACAAAATCACGCCCGAGCGGGTAGTGGTTTGTTTTGATGATGTCTCTTTACCCGTTGGCAAACTGCGCCTACGCGGCAGTGGTTCAGCCGGCGGCCAAAAAGGAATGAAAAATATCATTGAATTACTAGGGACGGACCAAATTGCCCGTTTGCGCTTGGGCATTGGCCCCAAACCCGAGAAATTTGACTTGGCCAATTTTGTGCTGGGTAAGTTTACCCGCGAAGAAGAAACGTTGTTGGAACCTGCCTTAGCGCGTGCGGTCTGTGCGCTGGAAACCTATTTTAAAGATGGCTTGGCTACTGCCATGAATGGGTTTAATTAACTATGAAAAAATTTTTAGTGATTTTAATAGGCGTTTTATTTTTATTTGCATGTAAACAAGGAAAACCAGTTCCCGATGAAACAAGTCTTTATCGTAAAAGAGCGGATGGGTATTATTATGACTTAGGGATTATATATGGGGCTAAAAAGATTGATGTGGATATAGACGAAAATTCCTTTGAGGTATTAAAAGGGGGATATGCAAAGGATAAAGATCATGTTTTTTTCAAAGCGCGTCGTATAGGTGAAGCAGATCCAGCAACTTTTGAAGGACTGGAACGTAATTATGGGAAAGATAAAGATCATGTTTTTTATCAATCTTATCGTATAGAGGAAGCAGACCCAGAGACATTTAAGGCCTTAACAGCATTTTATGGCAGGGATGATGGACGTGTTTTTTGCGATTATAGACTTGTAGTAGGGGCAGATCCAGATTCTTTTTATGTTGATGAAAAGGGAGTTCTCAAAGATAGAAATCACATTTTTATAATTGACGAAGCGCATGACAAATATTATCCCAGCACCCTGAATTTAGATAGAGATACTGTGGAATATGTTGAAGGAGAATTTGGAGGGAGATATGTTCCTTTCTTAAAAGATAAAAACGGGGTGTACTGGCGTGATGAAAAATTACCTGTGGATGTACAATCTTTTAAGGGGGACAAATGGGATCCTCTTTGTTGGTGGGATAAAAATGAAAAATATTGCCGAACTTCTGGCAAGGAACCGTCCAGATTGTTTGATACAAAAGGAAATGTTTGGAAGTAGAAACTAATTGTATATTTATTAGCAAGGGGCAACGAATGTTGCCCCTTATTTGCATTTTATTTCTCAAAAGACAGAGTTTTACAGTGTATAAATAGCGCGCAAAATCCGTTAATGTGGGGTCGCGCGCGCCCAGGACGAGCATAATGTCGCCCGGCTTGGCCGCGGTGGCCCTGCCGCAGTACAATAAAGCGGTTGCAAAGTCCCGAGGAACTGAAGCATTAGAGGCCGCAAACACATTGGATAAAGCATTGACTGCCTATTATTTAGAACACGGAACATACGAGGGAGCCAATGCGGAGACATTAAGTGTACAGTTACCGGAATTAAAACATTTTAGATATGTGGTAGGTACAAATATCTTTGAGAATGGGTCTTACTCTTTACCTGCATTAGAAAAACCAAGGGGGTATAATGCGCATGATAAAACGGAAATATACATTGTGGAACCCGGCAACATGGGCCTACATACTATTTGGGAAAAAGGAAAACGGATCTATCAACAATGTGAACGTTTAACCAACAGCCCCCAATGTGAAGATTATTTTAATTGTACGTATCGTTTACAAATGAATATGTACAACCAACAAGTTTCCGTTAAGGAATGTGGGGGCTTATAGATAATGATACCGGGGCTAAAAATTTTTACCCAATTTTAGGGTTGGTTTCCCTGTGCCTTTTCCAACTCTTTATCCACGCGGGCGGCTAATTTACGTAGCACGCTTTGTGTGTTTTTTTTCCATTCTTTCAGTTCACGCAGTTGTGTTTGTAGGTCTTTTAGTTGTAATTTGTCCGCTTCCAGCACGCGCAATTTGTTTTTTAAGGTGCGGTTCTCTCCCGCCAGTTCTTTCTGTCGGGAGAGTGTTTGCGAAATGAGTAACTCCAACTGTTTTAATTTTTCTTGCATTAGCGCAGTTCGGCCCCGGTGTGTGTTTTTAATTGCTCTACAATCCGGTTAAAGGCCGCATCAATTTCTTTATCTTTTAGGGTACCGTCTTTCTTGCTAAACGCCAGGCTAAATGTAACACTCTTTTTACCGGCGGGTAAGTGTTCGCCTTGATAGACATCAATCAAGTGGTAGGCCAAGTCCACGTCCAGCGGGGTTCTATCCAAAGCACTGGTAAGTTGGGCATAGGTTACATCTGCCCCAATGACAACAGACAAATCACGCAACGAAGGCGGAAAAACGGCCACGTCGGCCGCGGGGTTAAAATCGCGTGCGGAATAGTTTTTTTCCAGTTGTTTGGTAGCAAATTCAAAGCCCCATACTTCACTGGTTTTTACGCCCATGGCTTTTAAGGTAAGCGGGTGGAGTTTACCAAATACGCCTATTATTTTACCGCCGCACAAAATGTCCATGCTGATTTTGGGGTGCATATATACAGGTGCGTTTTTAGAAGGGGCCAGCGTAATTTCTGTGCGGCTAAACAGGGCTTGTATAAGCCCTTTAAGCCAATAAAAATCCACCGGGCGTGCCGGCAGAGCAAAGAATTTTTCCGCTTCTATATTCCCGCATAACACGCCGGCTACGGTGTAGTTTTCCACCGGGAAGCCTTTCATATTTTGGAAAGTTTTACTGGTTTCAAACAGTTTTAAGTCCGCATTGCCAAAACGCAGGTTGCTTTCTACGTTTTTAATCAGTGAAGGCAACAAAGTGGGGCGTAAATAATCCCACCCCTGTGCCAACGCGTTTTTCACGCGGATGCAAAACTTAGCGTCCGCGCCAAACAGTTTTAATTCCTTTTCGCCAATGAAATCAATGTTTTTACATTCACAGAACCCGGCACCAATTAACGCATTGGCATAGATTTTACCCAAATCAATACCTTTGGGGTTGTCGGCAAAAGCCAAGTGTGCGCGCGTGGCGGAAACGGGAATTTGGTCATACCCGGCAAAGCGGGCGGCTTCTTCGGCCAGGTCCCACTTGTGGTTTAAGTCGCGCCGGTGGGTAGGGGCGGTAAATTTCCAAATGGCTCCGCTAGCATCAAACGTGGCGGCCAAACGGCTGAAAATTTCTTTTAGTTTATCCTCAGCAATGTTAGCCCCCAAAATGGCGTTAATTTCTGCCGGAGTAAACTGTACGGTTTTATTTTCAAATGGTTGCGGATAAACATCGTTTAGTTCACTGGCTGTGCCGCCACAGATTTGTACAAACAACTCACTGGCGCGGCGCATGGCCAGCAGGGCCCCTTCAATATCCGTACCGCGTTCAAAGCGTTGGGCAGAGTCTGACGAAATAGCAAATTTCTTAACCGTTTTGTTAATGGTGGGCGGGTTAAAATACGCGGCTTCCACAAAAATATCTTTTGTATCGTCTTTAATTCCGCTATCTAAACCCCCCATAATACCGGCCAGGGCTGTGGCTTTCTTTTCGTCGGCAATGAGCAAACAATTTTCTGTCAGTTCCAACTCTCTCCCGCCTAATACCGTAAATTTTTCGCCGGGTTGTGCGTTGCGCACGATAATTTTGTTTCCTTCCACTTCGCGCAAGTCAAACGCATGAAGTGGGTTGCCCAGTTCAAACATTACGTAGTTAGTAATATCTACCAGGGCATTTTTGGGGTTAAGCCCCATAGCGGCTAAGCGTTCTTTCATCCATTCGGGCGATTGTGCATTTTTGACCCCGCGGATGATACGTCCGATATAACGGCCGCACCCTTCTTGGTTTTGGATTTCCACCTCCAGGGCTTTGCCTTGGGTGGGAACCTCTTTTATTTCCGGCAATTTAACCGGTTTGTTGAGCAGAATACCCAATTCGCGTGCTACCCCCAAGTGGGAAAGCAAATCCGGGCGGTTGGAGGTTATTTCCAGTTCAAACACGGTATCGGCTTTCCCGTAAAGAGTGGATACATCTGTGCCCAGCGGGATGTTTTCGTCCAGCACCAAAATGCCATGTGCGCGGGTGTGTGTAAGGCCTAGTTCGTCCGAAGAACAAATCATCCCTTCAGACTCTACCCCGCGGATGACCGCCGGCTTCATGACAATTTTACCCAACCGGGCCCCCACACGTGCTAAAGGTACTTTTTGCCCCACGGCTACATTGGGGGCCCCGCATACAACACGCTGGGTTACGCCGTTGCCGCGGTCCAAGGTTACTAAGTGTAAATGGTCGGAATTGGGGTGGTCTTCAATTTTAATAATTTGTGCCACGTAAACGCCTTCAAAATCGGCCCCTGTTTTTTCAAAAGAGGCCACCTCAATACCTAAATCGGTCAGTTTTTGGGACAGTTCTTCAGGGGTCAAATCAATATCAATAAACTCTTTTAACCAAGAATATAAAATTTTCATATTATCTCCTAGAACTGTTTTAATAGGCGCACGTCGTTCTCGTAAAACGCACGGATATCTTTGATGTTTAGCATCATCATGGCCAAGCGTTCTACGCCCATGCCAAAAGCATAGCCGCTAAATTCGTTAGGGTCAATGCCGCAGTTTTTAAGCACATTGGGATGTACTACGCCCGCCCCCAGCATTTCAATCCAGCCGTTTTGTTTGCATACATTGCACCCTTTACCTTGGCAGAACACACATTTTACATCTACCTCTACGCTGGGCTCGGTAAACGGGAAGAACGACGGGCGGAAGCGGATTTCGGCCTTATCGCCAAACAAGCCTTTCATAAAAGCAGTTAAATCGCTCTTTAGATCGGCTAACGATACGTTTTTATCCACATATAACCCTTCAATTTGGTGAAATACCGGGCTATGGGTGGCATCTAAACTGTCGTTGCGGAATACGCGGCCGGGGGCCATGATGCGTAGCGGCGGTTTATGTTTTTCCATATAGCGGCTTTGTACGTTGGACGTATGGGAACGCAACACCAGCGGGGCCTTGGTATCTACAAAGAAGGTGTCCTGTGCATCGCGTGCCGGGTGGTGCAACGGCACGTTTAACAAATCAAAATTGTGTTTTTCGTCCTCCACCCACGGCCCTTCGGCCCATTCAAAACCCAAATGAGCCAAAATGGTGGTCATGCGGTCCTGCGCTACGGAAAGCGGGTGTTTATGGCCGCAGGCTACAGGATAGCCGGGCAGGGTTAAGTCTATATTTACTTTGTTTAGTTCGTTATTGATTTCTTGCGCGGCAAAAAATTGGGCTTTTTCATCCAAAGCGGCCGCCAATTCGGCTTTTAGTTGGTTGCCCAACGGACCGGCTTGTTTTTTGTCTTCAATCGGAAAATCCTTCAGGCCTTTTAACAGTTCCGTTAAGGCCCCTTTGCGGCCCAGGGCGGCTACGCGCAGCTCTTCCACCTGTGCGGAAGACTGAGCGGCATTAATTTGTGTTTTGTATTCGCGCGCCAACGTTTCGCACGCGGTTTTGAATTCTGAAAGTGTCATAATACTATTATAGTATTTTTAGAACGCGTATGACTATGTGCCCGCATTAATTGGGTAAAGTATAAAATGACGATTCTGTTGGCACAATAGTTCCGTTCATAATTTTTTGACAATAGGAACCAGGCACCTGCGTAAAACCTTCAGCAACCGACTCGTTACACATTGCTTTATTCAGAGGGACATTCTTATTATAGTCACGCCGAAGATAATATCTAAATCCGGCCCCTTGGTAAGGCCCGCTAATACGCCCTATAAAAATACCATATACATTACTCAATGTATCCGTAAATAATTGAACGGACCATTCTTGATTGGAACGAGTATCTGCAAATTGGGACGGATAGCTAGCTGGCTGCCAGGGAGTATTTCCCGTCAATGGTATAGTTACATCTAATTGATCAAACTGGGAAGCATATTGTCCATTAGCCAAATAGTACGCTTTTTGTGCTTGTGCTAATGTGTTTATAAGCGTAAGTGCTTGCGTAGCTCTACTTTTTTCTACCGCTTTTTGGTATTGCGGTAAGGCTACTGCCGCTAATATTCCAATGATTAACACAACTACTAACAACTCTATGAGGGTAAACCCTCTGCTTTTTGCGTTGTACTGCATACATTACTTCCTCCTAAGTTTAGATTTCACAAATTACCTGCCTTGGAGAATGTATGCAAAAACGGCTGACATACTAAGTGTATTCGAATACCTAATACAACAGCCGTAGTTCTCTTTTTGCATATACAAAAAGAGAAACATTCAGCACCAACAAGACTGCAGACTTGTTGGTGCCTAATCGGCTGTTTTTAGACTCGAATACAACTTTTGGTTCCCAAAAGTTATCCGTATTCCGCATACGGTTCCAAAAACAGATAAAATTGTACTGATAGTATAATAAAAAAATGCTTAAATTACAACTAACAAATGTCGGACAGAAAATTCTTTCTTAATGCCGCTACATCTTAATGAAGGCCCAACCTGCGACCCTGGCCATTGGGCGTTGCCCCGCGCCTGCAGGCCACAAAAAAACCCACGCTTGTGCGCGGGTTTCTATCTCAAATGGTGGACCTGAGAAGACCCAACCTGCGACCCTGGCCACTGGGCGTTGCCCCGCGCCTGCAGGCCACAAAAAAACCCACGCTTATGCGCGGGTTTCTATCTCAAATGGTGGACCTGACAAGGATCGAACTTGCGACCCTGGCCACTGGGTGTTGCCTCGCGCCTGCAGGCCACAAAAAACCCGCACTCACGCGCGGGTTTCTATCTCAAATGGTGGACCTGACAAGGATCGAACTTGCGACCTCCTGCATGCCATGCAGGCGCTCTCCCAGCTGAGCTACAGGCCCATTACATATAACAGTATATCAGTTTTTTTTGTAAAAAGCAACTACTGGTTTTTGTATAGCCCACGCATGAGTTTAATTTCACGCGCGTAACCTTCTAAATCGTTGGGCGTTTCTAAACAAAACGGTAGATGTTTTAATGCCGGGTGGTTAATGACCCCGGCTAACGTTTTGGTGCCAAGGGTTCCCTGGCCAATGCAGGCGTGGCGGTCTTTGTGGGAACCGGGCAGGTTTAAACTATCGTTTAAGTGTACGGCTTTTAATAGCGTAATACCTACTTGCTTGTCAAACAGGTTCAGTGTATCATCTAAATGGGTAAGAGAGTAACCCGCATCACTGATGTGGCATGTATCCAAGCACACGCCAAGTAATTGGTTATGTTTTACACCATCTAAAATGCGTTTTAACTCTTCAAATTTTCCGCCAATTTCACTACCCTTGCCGGACATTGTTTCCAACAGCACCGTGGTATGTTGTTTGGGGTCTAAAATTTCGTTAAGCGTATGAACAATAAGTTCAATGCCCTTTTCCATCCCCTGGCCTACGTGTGAACCCGGGTGAAAATTGTACAAATTGCCAGGCACATATTCCATGCGTTTTAGATCATCGGCAAATGTCATTAACGCAAAATCACGCGTTTTGGAGTCAGCCGATGCCGGGTTTAAGGTGTAAGGCGCATGGGCAATAATAGGGGCAAAATGGTGCTCTTTCATGAGTTCCACTAAGTAGTGGGCATCTTGCGGGTCAATCTCTTTGGCGCGGCCACCGCGCGGGTTACGGGTAAAAAACTGAAAAGTATCCGCCCCAATAGACAGGGCCGTTTGTCCCATGGCTTCAAATCCGCCCGAACTGGACAAATGGCATCCAATGTGCAACATTAGCGTGCCCCTACTTTGCACAAGTCATCTGTTAAAAGTGCCACATCTTCCCGGCGGGTGGCCCAACTGGTACAAATGCGGATAGCCGTATGGTTTTTATCTACCCGTTTAAGGTGGGCAAAGACATATTTGGTTTCCAATTTTTTGAGTATTTCATCGGGCAAAATTGGGAACTGTTGGTTGGTGGGGGAGTTATATAAAAAGGCAAATCCCGCTGTCTGGCAGGCCTGTTTGATGGCGGTGGCCATTTCGTTTGCGTGTTTGGAAATTTGCATATATAAATCATCTTCAAACAACGTTAAAAACTGGATGCCCAGCAAACGGCCTTTGGCCAAAATGCCGCCTTTTTGCTTCATAAAATAGCGGAAATCTTTTTGCAATTTTGGATTGGTAATTACCACGGCCTCACCCAGTAATGCCCCAATTTTGGTACCGCCAATATAAAAAATATCGGCCAGGGCGGCTATATCCGGCAAGGTAACATCGTTACCGGGGGCAGTAAGCCCGTAGCCCAGACGGGCCCCGTCAATAAATAAAAACAAATGGTTTTCATCACAGGCACGGCGGATATCTTTTAATTCCTGCAAAGAATACAAGGTACCGTACTCCGTAGGGAAGGAGATATATACCGTACGCGGCTGGGGGGCAAATTCCGGGTTATCATCTTCCCAATGGGCTTTGCACAGACGGCTGATTTGCGCAGCGGTAATTTTACCATTTTCTTCCGGCAAGGCTTCAATGCGGTGGCCGGTGGCTTCAATAGCACCGGCTTCGTGCACGTTGATATGGCCGGAAACAGCGGAAATAATGCTTTGATACGGGCGTGAACAAGCCGCCAGTACCGTTAAATTGGTTTGCGTGCCGCCGCATAAAAAGTGTACCTCGGCCTGCGGGGCACGGCATTTGGTTTTAATCAAATCAGCCGCTTGGCGGCAGTAAGGGTCGTTGCCATACCCGGCGGATTGTTCCAGATTGGTTTGGGCCAAACGTTCTAAAATACGGGGGTGGGCCCCTTCATTATAATCACAATTAAACCACAACATACTTTTATTTTACCTTTTTTAGGCGTTATTGTCTTCGGGCAAGAGTATTTCTTCGTTTGACAGCAGTTCCGGCAATTTTTTGGCGGATTTCAGACGTAACTCTTCCAACTGTTTGGCTGAGGCCACAATTCCCTGTTTGCCGCGCAGGGCTTTGTCTGCCTGGTCATACGCAAGGTCCAGTTGGTTAATGCGGGTGTGAATGTCCTCCATGCGCTGGGCAAACCGCCCGGCGCGGTTGAGCATTTCTTGGGCGGTTTTAAAAATTTTTTCGGTCAGTTGCCCGGCACGTTCCTGCCGCCATAAATTATCGGCTACTTGCAGTACGGAAAACAGGTTGGATGCCGTTACAATGGCAATGCGGTGTTTACGGGCCAGTTCATTTAACTCCGGCTTGGCTTGCACGGCTATAAAGTACGCATATTCAATGGGAATAAACATAAATGTAAAATCCAATTTTTCATGCGGCAAAAGGGCGGTGTAATCTTGCCCGGACAATTCCTTGATGTGCTTTTCAATAGACAAGATATGTTCTTTTAAGTATTTTTGTTTGTCTTGTTCCGTAGTAGCGGCTTGCCATTGCATGTAGGCGGTAAAAGACATTTTGGAATCTATCACCAAATCGCGCTGGCCGGGCAAGTGGATAATAAAATCCGGTTGTTTGTGTTGGTTGTCAGCCGTGGTAAAAGAAACTTGGGTATCAAATTCAATCCCTTTGCGAAGCCCTGCGGCGGTTAGTACGTCTTCTAAAATAATTTCGCCCCAGGTACCTTGTTTTTTGGGGCTCTGTAATGCTTGCGTTAAATTTTGCGCTTCTTGCGATAAATTTTCATTGAGTTTCAACGTCCGTTCAATTGCGTTTTGCAACAGACCATGGCGGGTGGTAGTTTCCGTACGCAATTCGCCCACTTGTTTGGTAAATTTATCCAGTGATTCTTTTAAGGGGGACACCATATTGTTATTTTGACTAAGAAGTTCAGCCTTTTGTTCCTTAATGGTATCGGCCGCTACTTGTTTAAATACGGCCTTGGATGTTTCTTGCAAAGCGGCGAATTTTTTGTCTTGTTCGGCCAGTAAATTTCGCACAAATTGTTCCTGCCCTGAGGTGCGTTCTAACAAACGGGCGTTTTCCACTTCTGCCATTTGGGTGCGTGCAGATAAATGTTTTATTTTAATATATGCCAAAACTCCCACACAGGCGGCCCCGGCTAAAAATGCAAGTACTAATTCCATAGTAATCTCCTTTACCGTATGATATCAATTTGGTGGCGGATCGTCCAACCCCATGTACATTTGTACTATAACATGAGTGTAACACGCAGGCCACTAACCCAAATAGAGGTGCGGCTTTCACTCAGTCCTGCGCGGGGGATGAACTGGATGTCCGGCGTGAGGGTAACTAATTTACCCAGTCCCCACACCCATTGGGTTTCTAACACAGTTTCGGCGCGGCGCATAAATGCGGGGTTATATAACCCCCGTCGGCTAAGGCGGTTATAGGCCACCCCTACCAGCACCACGTCCTGAGGGTTGCGGGCCAAGGGGTCCTTCCATGCAACACCCAATACGTAGGAATTTTTCACGGCCGTTACCCCTGCGTTGGACCCATTCACGCGGGCAAATAAAGCCCAGCGGTTGCCTACATTCTGTTGGGCATTCCAAGACCAGCCGTTTGCTTGACCAGGTTGTTTTTCTACAGAAGGTTGATGGTAATACAAAAAAACATACTGCCCACGGCCTAATGCAAATTGCGGTGTCCACATCAACATACCGAATGTGGTGTATTGGCCATTAAAGGCATCCTGCGGGCGCACTTGTTCGCCCGTAATGTTGGTTGCATCTTGGTAGCCGGCCGCCACTGTAAATTGGTCCGTTTGGGCCTGCATATAAGCCCCAAAGGAAGAATCCGGGTAGGCCGCACTGGCATTTTGGGAAAGTGCATTATGTACCAGTGCACGTTGTTGGTTATCCACATATTCAGAGCCGTCAAAATTATCTATGGCGTATTGACCCACGGTAGCGGATAAAAAACTCCACACGCCGGGCAATGTATGCGTATAGGAAAATTCCCCCACATTCTTTTGGTTGTTTTCGTAATTATTGAGTGCAACGGCCGTACCTGTGCGGCGTTGCAATGTGGTGGAAGGAACTGCCCAATAATGCGCCAAAGTATAGTTGGCATTGAATTCACCCGTTCCCCAAGCACTATGTTCAAACAAATGCCACGTAATATACGGATAATACACAGTTTGTAAGGCCGTTTGCCGGCCACCGGGTGCGGCGCGTTGGACCAGTAGGGATATGTCCAGCCCCACATCTATATTTAAACGATACAATTGCTTTTTGTATGCGGCCCAATCATCTTCCAACGGGTTGGTATGTTGTGTAAACACTGCCTGTTTGGCGGCCAGTTGGCTACGGTCCTGTTCAGAGGAAGTCAGCCGGTTTTCGGCGGATACACAAAATCCGGCGGCAAACAAAAAAAGAAAAAGCAACCCGAACTTGCACATACTATATTATAGAAATTATGTTAAAATAATAGGGTAGTAATAAAAATTTAATCTGGTTTTTAGGAAATCCGTAAGGATGCGGTTTGCATAAGTGAACAGCAGTCAAACCTAAAAACAGCCAATTTGAAGGCATAACTTGGCGGGAAGTCATGAGCCCGCTGAGTTGTGCCGAATGTTTGCCCTCGTGAGGGGGCAAACTACGGCTGTTTGTTTTGTGCGTTTGACTGCTCATAAAGCAAATGAGCCGTTTCTTTTCTCCTAAAACCTGATTGTAAGGAGAAAATACAATGAAAAGCAGAAATACCCGGCGGGGTTTTACGCAACAAATAGTAAATAAAACGGGTCATTCCCGAGGGTTCACCCTTATAGAACTTTTAGTAACGGTACTGATTATTGCTATATTGGCCGCGGTGGCGGTGCCGCAATATCAAAAAGCGGTAGTAAAAAGCTGGGTGTTTAGTTATCTGCCTTTTGTTAAAAGCCTTGTAGCCGCGCAAGAGGCGTATTATTTGGCAAATGGGCAATATGCATTATTTTTTGAAGATTTAGATGTGGATCTTGCTAGTTGTCAACTTCTTTGGGAAGGAAGTTCATATCCTTACAGGAATTTGGCTCATTGTGGGGATTCTATACTAATTGATAATAGTATTGCTTCTTCTGTTTCAAATGGATACTTCACGTTGCAATACTGTCCAAAAAATGCAACATCCTATAATAAATGTGTGTCTACGACACAACGTATTTATTTGACAGCGTATTTTCAACATTCAACCAACACGGAACGTGCCGGGAAATGGTATTGCGGCGCGAGTTATTCTTTGGGGGAAAAAATTTGTGATGCATTCAATGCACAATATCAATAAGATGTTAAACGGAAATTGCGAATAGTTGTAAAAACAAGAAAACTGTTAGGTTTTAAAACAATCCTGTTTTTTCCACGGGGCGGCCAATCAGTTTTAAAAACTCGTCTTCAGTCATCACAGGGATGCCCAATTCGTTGGCTTTGCGTAGTTTGGTGCCGGCGTTTTCGCCCGCTACCACAAAAGATGTTTTTTTAGATACACTGCCGCTGGCATAGCCACCGTATTGTTTGGCTAAGCGTTCGGCCTCGGTACGTTTGAGGGTTTGTAACTCTCCGGTAAATACAACCGTTTTTCCTTCCAGTACGTTGCCGGACAGTTCTTTTTTGGGTTGCGTAAAATTAAGCCCTGCCTCGCGCAAGCGTTCCAGTTGGGTGCATACTTTCGGATCGCGGAAAAAATCGTATACGCTTTGAGAAACGGTTTGTCCAATCTCACGTATATTTTGCAATTCTTCTAAACTGGCGGCTTTTAACGCATCTAGCGTGCGGAATTTATCGGCTAAAATTTCGGCCGTTTTCTCACCTACAAAGCCAATACCCAGGGCAAAGAGCAGTTTAGATAAAGGTTTGTGTTTGCTCTCTTCAATGGCATCTAGCAAATTTTGCGCTTTTTTATCTTTAAAATTTTCTAAATTAAGCACATGGAAAAATGTCAGTTGGTAAATATCGGCAAAGTCTGTGATAAACCGGCGTTCTAACAGTTGGTCCATAATCACGTCGCCCAGGCCGTCAATATCCATGGCATCACGCGAAGCAAAGTGCAATAGCCGCGCCCGCAATTGTGCCGGGCAGGAAGGGTTTACGCAAAAGTACCCCACTTCGTCCGCCTCTTTGTATACACGGCCGCCGCATACCGGGCAGGTGGCGGGGGGCAGGATTTCTTGGGTGCCTTTTTGCTCTACTACCTTTACAATTTTAGGGATGACCTCTCCCGCGCGTTCCACAATTACCGTGTCTCCTACGCGTACACCCAAGCGTTTGATTTCATCAAAATTATGCAAGGTAGCATTGGAAATTGTTACCCCACCCACAGTTACCGGTTGTAATTGGGCCACCGGGGTAATAATGCCCGTCCGTCCGACGGAAAACGTAACGTTGTTTAAGGTGGTGGTGGCTTGCGGGGCCGGGTACTTAAAGGCAATGGCCCAGCGCGGGCTTTTGGCCGTGGCCCCTAAAATTTGTTGTTCGTTAAACGCATTTACTTTTACCACAAGCCCGTCCACATCAAACGGTAATTCGTGGCGGGTGGAATTAAATTCATTATAAAAAGAGATGACTTGCTCAATGTTGGCCGTTTGCAAACGCACCGGGCCAACGGTAAATCCCCAAGTTTGGCAAAGAGAAATAAACTCACTAAATGAGTGGGCCGCAATATCCCCCACCCCAAAAGAATGGGCAAAGAATTTAAGGGGCCGCTTGGCCACTACGTCGCTATTTTTATGACGTAAAAACCCGGCGGCGGCGTTGCGGGTGTTGGCAAAAGTATTTTCATTTTTGGCTTGTTGAATTTTGTTGAGTGCATCCAAATCTTGTTTCTCCAAATATACTTCCCCACGGATTTCCACCCGCCCCGGTGGGAACGCGCCCGCTAATGTGTGCGGAATACTGGAAATGGTTTTGACGTTGGCGGTAATATCCTCGCCAATTTTGCCGTCCCCGCGGCTGGCGGCTTGCACTAACTGTCCGTTTTCGTACGTAAGCGAGCAGGAAACACCGTCAATTTTTGCCTCTACCACCATATCAAACGAAGCGGTTTGCAAGGTTTTGGCAGTACGTTCATGCCAGGCACGAATATCGTTTGCATTGTACGAGTTGTCTAGCGACATCATGGGCACCGCATGTGTGATTTGCACAAACCGGCTGCTGGCTTGGCCACCCACGCGTTGGGTGGGAGAATTTTTTGTGCGAAATTGAGGGTAGGCGTCTTCTAAATTTTTGAGTTTTTGGTAAAGTTCGTCGTACTGTGTGTCGGAGAGGACGGGGTTATCCAAATTATAATACAGGTTATTATGGTAATTGATTAACTTTTTAAGTTGTTCAATTTCTTCTTTCGGGTGCATAACACCCCCTATTTTTTACGTTCTTTTTTCAGTTGGTCTAATAAGCCGTTGATGAACTTGCTGGAATTTTCGGTAGAGAATTTTTTGGCCAGTTCAATGGCTTGGTCAATAATGGCGGGAATGGGGGTTTTTTCTTGGCTAAACACCATTTCGTAGGTAGCCATACGCAAAATAGAACGGTCCACAGCACTCATGCGGGCAACCGTCCAGTTTTTGGCATAGGCAGAAACTAATTTATCAATTTGGGCCAAGTGGGCGGCGGTACCGTGTACCAGTTCTTCACAAAACGGATAATACTCGGCTAATTCCCCTTTAAATTGGGCCATGTAGGTGGCGGTTACTTCGGGTGCCAGGTTGGCACTGTCGGCATAATAAAGTGATTGTAAGGCACATTCGCGCGCTTGTCTGCGGTTGCTCATAAGCCCCCTTAAAAATGGAACAAGAAGTTACTCTTATTTTAGCAAATTTAGCGTGCCTTGCCTACTGGCACGGGCGCAGTTATGTGCCTGCGCCCATGACAAATACTTAACAACAAACACAATTTTTGTCTTGCGTTAATCCCAGTAGTTTACCATAATCATACCGGGGTGTTTTATTTGTCCATTCATCAAAGCACCAGTTATTTTCTTGCTTTGCCAGTACCAGTTGGTTCGTTTCTCCATTGTAACAAATGCAGGCGTTGTCTTTTTTATAGGAAGCCGCAACAACGGAGGCATAAGGATCTGTTACATAAACAAATGTGTTTGAGACAAAATAATTGTTAGATATTTCTCCTACAGAGACATCTAAGTCTTCTGTGCCTGTACAATCATCCGCCCCTTTTTCTAATATACATATTCGTTGTGCGTTGTCTAAAGATCTTAGGTTGCCCATCGCTTCAGCAAAGTGGCTTTTGACAACGGCTTTTTGGTATTGAGGCAACGCAACTGCTACCAGAATACCAATGATTAATACTACTACTAACAACTCTATGAGCGTATACGCCCGGTTGTTTTTTTTCATGTTTTTCTCCTCTCTGTTTCCGGGCGCATCAAAAACGGCTGCTTTATGTGTGTTCATCTCACTGTACCCACATATAAACAGCCGTAGCTTCCTGCCCGTACGGGCAGGAAACACTCGGGACAACCAGGGCTATAGTCCCCGGTTGTACCTAATATCGGCTATTTTTGGAGTGAGATGAGTCTTTTGGGTTTCCAAAAGAGCCCCGTTTCTTAGACGGTTCCAAAAACAGATCAAATTATTTAATTTACTACCTTGTCATTCTACATAATTTCTGGCAAATTTGCATGATAATGCTAACAGGATGAAAAGACATCATAAATTCCCATCAAACGCAAAAAATCCCGTATTCAAGGGAATGTTTTGACAGGACAATGGTTTTACTAATGTAACGCGCTGGGTTCTTGAACTAAAATGTCTGCCAGTTTGTTTTCTTGCGCCCATTGGTCTAAAAGCCGTTGTTTTTGCTGATGGTATTGGCGCAGGGTTTTGCTGGTATGGGCGGCTTGCTTTAATTGGGCTATGTTTTGTGCGGATACATCCGCCAGTGCTTGTTGGGCACGGCTGGATAAGTGCGAAGCATGCAACTGGCTGACATAATCTGTTTCGGCCAAGATGTCTGCCTGTAGTTCTTTTTGGATAAGGGCCCGTTCAAGCAGCCTATACCCCGCAAACATAATCCCGCTTACAAAAAGGGTGCAACACAAAACGGCAATCCAGCGTTTCGTCATTTGTGTTTTGTGTGTTTGCGTTGGTGGTAGGCGGACATAATAGCAGCCCGTTTTTTATCTTGACCGGCCAAAATGCGGGCCTTTTCTAATTCGTATGAAAAATAAGACGAACTGTTACGCGCCAGCCGATAGAGTTGGTCATTGGTGTCGGTATATAAGAGGAGCATCTCTTTCTTGGCTTGTTCATCCATTAACGAGTGGCTGATGTAATCCGTATCTTTTAAATCCATTTGCAAGGTGGAGTTAATAAGAGTATGGTTGATGACCTTATATCCACCGTAACAGATGGCTGCCAAAATCAATATAATCAGTAATTTTTTAATCATAGTTATTACCTAATATCCCGGATGAAACGGGCATTTTCTTGCATTAGTTTATTTAAATTTTGTTCCTGTTGTGCCAACAATTGTTTCTGGGCCGCTAAATAGGCCTGAAGGGAAGCACTGGCATTTGCTTTTTGGCGTAGGGCTTTTTCCGTCTTGGACATAATGGCCGCGGCTTGTGCTTGGGTAGCATTGCCAAACATTTGGCCAATGTCGCTTAATGCATTTTCGTTATCTTGTTGTACTTTTTCAATGGCGCGTTGCATGGCTTGGCGGTCTTTTAAGGGGGCTTTCCCTTTGACGGGGCCGGCCGGTTCTTCCATCGTAATTTCCATATAGGTACCGGCGGGTGCGGAGACTCCCTGTTTGGCTAGGGCTTTCTGCACGGCCTCGTCCGCTCCAGTCAGCGGATATCCTCGTATGACGGTATCTGCTACAAACAAGGTAGGGGTTCCCACACTGGTCAGTTTATGCTTGCGTAAATATTTGTTCAATAAGGTCCGGTCTGTGGCGGTATTGACATCATACTCAATTAGTTTTACTTGGCCCCAGTATTTATCTTTAAATTTTTCTGCCCAGCGGTCTTGTTTTAGGCGTTTGCACCAACCACAGGTGGAACTGACCACTAACAAGGCTTCTATGGGTTTAGTTTTAGGGGTTGTTACCGTGGACGTTTGTGTTTTGGCAGAGGTATGTTTACGTGGGGCGGGGGCTTTATTTTCGGCCTGGGGTGCCACGGGTGTAGCGGGTTGGGATTGTTGGGCCATTGCCGTATCTTTGGAAGGGGTTTGTTCATCCGGCAAGGTGGTGTCTGAAACGGTTTCATTCAACTGGTTCTGGGTATCTTGCCATTGCTTTAACATTTCTTCCATTTCCTGCGGGGTAGGTTCTTTCCCATTTTCAGATTCTGCCAGAGAGACAAATTCTTCTTCCGCATCCGCTTGGTTAAAAGCAGGGGCTTTTTGGGCCGCCAGAGCCCCAGCCATGGCTACAGCCGGGAATTTTTCCATAACATGCATAGACTGTTGCGCCCAAAAGGCTTTAATTTGGGCGTCATCTTCCTTTGATGTACATCCTACGGCCAGGCTTGCCGCCAACACAAACCATATACATTTTTTCATAAAAACCTCTCTGTCTTTACTATAACAAATTTAAACCAGCCCGTACAATAATTTTGTTTGGGTTACAGTTTGGCGGGCTAAATCTTCCAAGGGAATATTTAAATAGTCTGCCACATATTGGGCAATGAGGGGAATGTTAGCCGGATCGTTACGGGTGCCACGCTTGCCTTGGGGGGATAAATAGGGACAGTCAGTCTCTAAAATAATTTTATCGCTGCCTACTTTTCGTATGGCCTCACGGATATATTCATTTTTTTTGTACGTAAAACATCCGTTGATACCCAAAAGCATGCCTTCATCCAGGGCTTTTTTGGCTTCTTCATACCGGGCACAGAAACAGTGTAACACCCCGCTATACGGGCGGGAAACGGTATGTTTCCAGGTGGATTTTAAACAAGAAAAACAATCCTCATATACGCTATAATCTTCGCCCTGCCGCCGGATGTGTAATACTAAGGGCAAATGGGCAGTATTGGCACATAAAATCATTTGGTGTAGTAAAGCATGTTGAGTGTCTTTATCCGCTTGGTCCAGACATGTGTAATCCAACCCGATTTCCCCTACAGCGGCCACGTGCGGGTCGGATAATAATTGCTCAAACGGGGCTAACTGGCCGGAGGTAAACCGGGTGGCATACTCCGGGTGGACCCCCAGTACCGGGGTAATGAACCGGGGATATTGCCGGGCAAGGGAAAGGGCGGGTTCCCATTCGTCGGGCGCACAGCCTATTTCTACACTTCCAATCACGTGGGCCGCCGGCAATTTTTGGGTAATCAGTACGTCGCGGTCCTGTGCAAAGGCCGGGTCGGTTAAATGGGCATGGGAGTCAATAAATTGCATACTCTTATTGTACTTTTTAAGAGAGGGGAAAAAAAGGGGTGGCAAAATGTAGTGAAGGCAGATGAGCCGATTATTAGCAATCCCCAAGGTTTCGTAAAACAGAACCTTGGGGATTAATAACGGTTCACATTAGCGGCGTTTATTAAATGAACGGGAACCGGAACTGCGGCGGTAGTCTGAGTTAGACCGGCTGCGCGGGCGGTCATACTGGTTGGTACCTCTCGGGCTATCATACGGGTCTGCATACCTATCCGGGCTGCCAAATTCGTCATAGAATTGATTATATTGCGCCCGTTGCATCCGTTCTAAAAATGTACCCTGTTCCACAAGGTCTGAAAATTTTGGCCGAGGGGCCACCGGAATTACCGGTGCGTAAATAGACCTTTTTTGTGGTTTTTCCGTTTCGGTTTCTTGGGGCGGTTCTATGTGTTGTAACTGGTCCGTATAGGACGCAAGGTCTTTTTCAGCGGTAAAACGGGCGACAGGTTGGTCATTTTGAAACGAAACCAGAAAAGTATCACTGAACTTATACACATGGTAGAGGGTATGATCTTTGGCATCTTCTATGGTTTTGGGCTGGGCCTGCGGATAGGCGGTCCTAAAATCTGCCTCTGTAAGCCCTAAATTTACGCCATAATCCCGGAAAATAGCCAGTTGGTCTTGCTTATTTTCGGCTACGGCTACCAAGGGTTGGTCCTGCCAGTATTTAAATAATAATTGGCGGAAATTTTTACCTTCCTGTCCATAAAGTAGCAGTGCATAACGCGTGCCGTCTAATGCTTCAACCATAGTATCTGTGGCGGCTTTTTGGTTGGCATTAAACAGTACATAAAAACGGCTCTTACCGGCCAAACTTTTGGCTAATTGTTCGGCAGAACGGCTCAGAACGGCAATCTCGTTAGAGTCGCGCGTTTTAGCTACGGGCGCATAAGCGGTGTCTGTCATTTCAATCACAATCTCCGGCCCGGTACTGGCGGCGGGCTTGGGTTTGGGGGTGGGTTTAGGCGCAGGCTGTTGGGGAGCCGGTTCCTCCGGGATTTGCCAACTGTCCAAATCCGTCAATGACGGCACGGCCCCCAAGGGCAATACCAGGAAGCATACACAAAGTGTTAAAAGTAGTCTCATATATTTATTATACGGTTTTTTAACAAATTTGCCACCTCATTTATACAAAGCGTTGCTAATTTGTTGGTAATTTCATAAAATTTTAGCAAATTGTTAGTGGAGGAGGTTGTATGAAAAAAGTAGTTGTTTCCCTGTTTAGCTTCCTGCTTTGTTTTGTTGCCTGTCAAAAACACGAGGATGCCCACGCGCCCGCGCCTATTGTTTCCGCCGTACGGGTAATTCAGGAAAATTTACCCTGGAATATTGAATACCCGGCCCAAGTGGCAGGTTCGTTAGAAATTCAAATTCGTGCTCAGGTGGGTGGTATTTTAGAAAGCCGTTTGTATAATGAAGGGGAATTTGTTGAGGCTGGTACCCAATTATTTCAAATTGATGATGCCGAATACAAGGTAGCGTTGGAAAAAGCCGAAGGCGCATTGGCACAAGCCAAGGCCGAAGAACGCCGCACATACCGTACGTTTAAGCGGATGAAAACATTGCGTGATTCCAATGCCGTAAGCCAACAGGATTATGACAACGCCCTTTCTGCTTACGAAACTGCACAAGCCAACGTAAAAGTGGCCCAGGCCGCCGTGGAAGGAGCCCAAATTAACTTAGGCTACACCAAAGTAACGGCTCCTATTTCCGGCATTGCCGGGCAAGCGGCCCAATCTGTTGGCAGTTTGATTTCCCCGCTGGGTGAAAGCGGGTATTTAACCAATATGGTGCAAATTAACCCTTTGTATGTTAAATTTTCCATGCCTGGCAGTCAGTTTAACCAACTGAAAGAAGGGTTCTTGTCCGGGCAAATTGCGTTTGGAGATGCACAGCCTGCTGCGGCTGTTTCCCCCGAAGAGCAACAGACACAAATGGCCGAATACAGAGACAAGAAAGTGGAGGATGTAACTGTTTACATTGAGGCCGTATTACCTAACGGGCAAATTTACCCCCAACGTGGTAAGATTATTTTCTTTGACAGTTCTGAAAATGCCCAAACCTCCAGTATTGCCATGAAGGCAGAATTTGCCAACCCCACTAATTCCAGTGCACTGATGCCTGGCCAGTTTGTGCGGGTGCACTTGGTGGGGGCCACGTACAAAAATGCAATTTTAATTCCTTCCTCGGCTGTGCTGCATACCGCTAAGGATTTATTAGTGTATGTGGTGGATGCCAACAACGCCGTTGAGGCCCGTCCTATTGAAGCGGAATTACTCAATAACGTTTACATTGTTACCAATGGCTTAAAGGCAGGGGAAACGGTTGTTAGTGAGGGGCTTTCGCGTGTGCGCCCCGGGCAAACCGTGCAGGTGCAACTGCAACCCTTTTCCATTGCCTCTACGAAACAACCTAGCGGCCCTGCCACCCAGAACCCCCAAATGGACCAGTTGGAACAAGCCGTGGCGGATGCTCAATCTGACTCACAGCCATTGGCGGAGGATGTTCCCTCTTCCGCACAGTCTGCCGCTAAGCCGCAAGCGGCACAGTAGGGGGAGTTATGTTTTCTAAATTTTTTATTGACCGGCCTATTTTTGCGGCGGTAATTTCGCTACTTATTACATTAGTGGGGTTGGTATCTATCAAATCTTTACCGGTAGAACAATACCCGGATTTAACCCCGCCCACTATTGCGGTATCGGCCAAATATCCCGGGGCCAGCCCGGAAGTAATTGCCAACACGGTGGCCGCCCCGTTGGAGCAACAAATTAACGGGGTGGAAGATATGTTGTATATGAATTCCACTTCCTCTGCCAACGGGGATATGGAACTAACGGTCTATTTTAAAGTAGGTACCGACCCAGACCAAGCCATGATTAACGTCAATAACCGCGTGCAAGGGGCCACCGCCACATTGCCTGAAGATGTGCGCCGCTATGGGGTAACGGTGAATAAAAAGTCCTCGGCTATTTTACAGATGATAGCCTTTTACTCTCCTTCGGGCCGTTCTGATACTACCACCATTGGCAACTATGTGCTTATCAACATTGTAGATGGTTTAAAACGTCTTGAAGGGGTGGGGGATGCCATGGTAATGTCCGCCAACGATTACGCCATTCGTATTTGGGTCAAGCCGGATGTGCTTTCCCAGCGTAATTTGTCCATAGCCGAAGTGGCCGCCGCTATTCAAGCGCAAAATGCCCAGCGTGCGGCGGGCAAAATCGGTCAGGCCCCCATGCCTGTGCATGTGGACCGCAGTTACACCATCATTGCCCCTGGCCGTTTTACCACACCGGAAGAATTTGAAAATATCATTTTGCGCGCCAACCCGGACGGCACTACCCTGCGCCTGAAAGATGTAGCCCGGGTGGAACTGGGTAGCCAAACCTATGAATTTAACGGTAGTTTTAATAAACAACCTGCCGTGCCGGTGGGGATCTATCTTTCCCCGGGGGCCAACGCAGTAGCCACGGCCAAAGCCGTGCAAGATTATTTGGCCGAGTCAGCCGCCAATTTCCCGGCGGAAATGGACCTGGCCTATAATACCGCGTATGACACTACCTTATTTGTAAACGAGTCTATCAAAGAAGTGATTCACACCTTGCTGGAAGCCATGGTGCTGGTATTTTTGGTGGTGTATTTGTTCTTAAAAGACTGGCGGGCCACGTTAATCCCGTGTTTGGCGGTTCCGGTTTCCATCATCGGGGCCTTTGCCGGCATGATGGTTATGAATTTTTCTATCAATACGTTAACCCTGTTTGGGTTGGTACTGGCCATTGGAATTGTGGTAGATGATGCTATTGTAGTGATAGAAAACGTAGAACGCATTATGCACGAGGATAACTTACCCGTGCGGGAAGCCACCATTAAGGCAATGTCGGAAGTGTCCGGCCCGGTAGTGGCCATTGTGCTGGTGCTTTGTTCTGTATTTGTGCCGGTTGCGTTTATGGGTGGCTTAACCGGGGTCATGTACAAACAGTTTGCTATTACGATTGCCGTTTCGGTAATCATTTCAGGTTTGGTAGCCTTGACATTAACCCCGGCTTTATGCGTACTGTTATTAAAAAAGCAAGCACGTCCTACTCATGGTTTTTTCTACAAATTTGACCAATGGTTTGATTCGTTAACTGCCCACTATGGCAAATGGGTGGGGTGGATTTTGCACAAAGGCACCATTGCCGCCCTGTTGCTGGTGGTATTACTGTTGGGTGCGTTTGGATTATTTAAACTGGTTCCCGGCAGTTTACTGCCTACCGAAGACCAGGGTATTATTATGGTGGCGGCCCAGTTAGACCCAGCCTCCTCGCTGTCAGCCAGTAGTAAAACCGCTACCCAAATGGAAGACCTGTTACTGTCTTTGCCGCAAGTAGAAAAAGAAATGACGTTTGCCGGGTTTGACATGCTAACCGGCGCGCAGAAAAATAATTCTGTGGCGTCGTTTGTGATGTTAAAGCCGTGGGATGAACGCAAACAAAAAAACGAATCTTCTACCGCTACGGTAGCCCAGGTATATCAACGTGCCCAAAGCCAGGTGCCCGGCGCTCTTGTCATGCCGTTTAATCCTCCGCCTATTATGGGGATGAGTACCACGGGCGGCTTGGAAGGGTATATTCAAAACCGGTCGGAGGGTGGTTCTTCCGCCCTGGAAGAGCAAGTAAACAAATTTTTAGAAGCCGCACGCAAACGGCCGGAACTGACCAGTGTGTCATCATCTTTCTCGGCAGGGGTGCCGCAATATACCTTGCAAGTGGATGACGTGAAAGCGCAGTCTATGGGGGTATCGTTGGATGCTTTGTATGCCACATTGCAAGGCACGTTTGGCAATATGTATATCAACGATTTTACGTATCTTGGCCGCAGTTTTAAAGTGATGATGCAAGCCGAGGGTGAATACCGTGCCCACCCGGAACAATTAAATGAGGTTTATGTAAAATCCAGCACCGGGGCGATGGTACCGCTTTCCGCATTGGCTACGCTTACGTCCACGCTGGGGCCGGACGTCGTGGAACGTTTTAACGTGTTCCCGGCGGCCAAGGTAATGGCCAGCCCGGCCCCGGGGTATAGTTCCGGGGATGCAATCCGCGCAGTAGAAGAAACCGCCAAAGAAGTATTAGATTCCGGCTTTACCTTAGCCTGGACGGGTACTACCTATCAGGAAAAATTGGCGGGCAGTTCATCGGCTTCGGCTCTGCTACTAGGGATGCTTGTGGTGTTCCTGATTTTAGCCGCGCAGTATGAAAAATGGAGTCTGCCTATTGCCGTACTTTTGGCTGTTCCGTTTGCTATTTTTGGGGCTCTGTTAGGCACGTGGATACGCGGGTTGTCTAACGATATCTACTTCCAAATTGCCTTGGTGGCTTTAGTGGGGCTAGCCGCCAAAAACGCCATTTTGATTGTGGAATTTGCCGTATTGTTAAAAGAACAAGGTATGCAAAAAGCCGAGGCCGCTATCCACGCGGCGCAAATGCGCTTTCGGCCCATTGTCATGACGTCTTTAGCCTTTATTTTAGGGTGTGTGCCGCTGGCCATTAGTGTTGGTGCAGGTGCCGCCAGCCGCCATTCTATCGGAACGGCCGTGGTGTGCGGGATGTTAATCGCCACTGGGGTGGCCCCGTTGTTTGTCCCATGGTTCTTTACGTTATTTGCCGGAAAAGACAAGGAGCAAAAATGAAACTTATCAACCTATTTACCGCTTGTGCGGTACTGTGTGCCGGGTGTACGTTGGGCCCGAATTACAAACGCCCGGATGTGGAATTGCCCGCCGGGCAGGCGCCTGCCAATTACGCCATATTTACCCAGCAAAATTGGTGGACGATGTTCAATGACCCTGTACTAAATGCCATGGAAGACACCGCCCTCAAATACAACTGGGATTTACAAGCCGCCATCGCGCGTGTGGACCAAGCCCGTGCCGAAGTAACCTTGGCCACTGCAAACCAATTGCCCAGTTTGTCTGCTACCGGCACTGCCGGGCGCGAAGGCAACGCCCAAGGCTCTGGCGAAAGCCTCAGCCGCGCCGGGCTTACAGCATCATTTGAGTTGGATTTGTGGGGCAAGTATCGCCGTATGAAAGAATCGGCCCGTGCCAGTTTGCTGTCCAGTGAGTCCGCGCGCGATACCGTGCGCCTGGCACTCACGGCAGATGTGGCTAAAACGTATTTTGCTATGCTCATGTTGGATGAGCAGGTTAAGATTGCCCAACAAACCCTTACTGCCCGGCAAGAAAATGTACGCATTTACCAAAGCCGCTATGAAGCCGGCTACGCAACGGAGGTAGATTTGCGCCGTATGCAGGCCAATATGCAAAGTGTGCAGGCAGAAGAAGAAAACCTGCGCTTACAACTGGCTAAAACAGAAACGGCCCTATCAGTTTTATTAGGCAAATCACCCCGTGCCATTGTAGAAGAAAAAATGGCCCGCGGTAGTACGTTAAATGAAATAACCCTGGTGCCGGATGTGCCGGCCGATTTGCCGTCTGATTTGTTGGAACGTCGCCCGGACGTGATGACGGCTGAACAAAACCTGGTGGCCGCTAATGCCGATATTGGGGTAGCACGCACAGCGTATTTCCCCGATATTTCGTTAACCGCTGCCGCCGGGTACGCCAGCAGTGCGCTCAACAGTTTGTTTGGTGGAAACTCCGGCGTGTGGAACTTAGGGGCCGGGTTATCTGCTCCTATTTTTGAGGGGGGCAAGATTAAGGCTCAAAACCAGCAGGCTGAGGCTAAATACCGTGAAGTCTATGCCACATACCAAAAAACGGTGCAACTGGCGTTTAAAGAAGCGTTGGATGCTATTAACTCCAACCAAATGTACCGCCAAATTTATGATTCATACCTGGCCCAAACCAATAACATGCGCCGTAGTTATGAACTCACTAAAAAACAAGAAGATGCCGGACTGATTGGTGTAACCGATCTGTTAAGCGTTGAGGAAACCTTACTTGCGGCGGAAATGAATTTATCCACCGCCCGTAGGAACGAGTTGGATGCCGTGGTGGACCTGGCTAAGGCATTGGGCGGCGGGTGGACATCGGCCGATATTAAACAGGCAGAAAAGTGATCTCTTCCTAATTTGACGCATTATAGCAAATCCCCCAGTAAAACTGGGGGATTTGCTATAAAGGGACGGCAGTATTTGCCTAACATTCATAGCAAGCAACAAAGCCATTTCCTTGGGCTTCCAAGTCTTTACAAATTTTTTCAGCTACGG
This sequence comes from Elusimicrobiaceae bacterium, assembly GCA_045606825.1. Classification (GTDB taxonomy): domain Bacteria; phylum Elusimicrobiota; class Elusimicrobia; order Elusimicrobiales; family Elusimicrobiaceae; genus Avelusimicrobium. The sequence continues at coordinate 1,391 of JAZUSQ010000021.1, read as the reverse complement.
AAGAAGAATCCTCATAATAATCACATTCTGTTCCGTGCCAATCTCCGGTTGAATGAATTTTCGTCATATGGATGGAGTAGTCTCCTCCGTTTGATAATCGAGTGGCGGATGTTTCACACTTGTTGGTATCGCAGGAAGCCATATATGAGAAAAAATTGTCAGAACATTCGCCGTTCGTACAATTCATGCTGCCTTCAAAATCTAGAATTAAGTTTTGAACATTCTTTCCTATCATCGTTTCGGATACGGGGATTCCATTTTCTAGCAACCACACGTCTATGGCTTTTTGTATAGAGGACATGGTAACGAAAGCATTCGCCACGCGGCTTTTTTCCACAGCTTTTTGATACTGCGGCAACGCCACCGCGGCCAATATACCAATAATCAGTACTACTACCAGTAGTTCAATCAGCGTAAAGCCGCGTGCTGTTCTGTCTATATTGTCATCCTGAACTTGATTCAGGATCTCCTCCTCTTTATTCAATGTTTGATTAAGGTGGAGATGCTGAAACGAGTTCAGCATGACAGTTTTTATGTTGTTTGTTTTCATTTTCTTTTTCCTTTTGCTTAATGGTCGGATTAGCCCAACAAAAACGGCCGCTTTGCTAATCTGCGAACGAGTAGATCAACATAACAGCCGTAGTTTGCCATATAAATATGGCAAACGTTCGGCACAAAACAACCGGGTAATTAGTCCGTTTATTTTGTGCCTATATACGACTGCTTTTGACTGAACAAAGCAAGCCCCCAGCTAGGCTGGGGGTTCGGAAGGTTATACCTATGCACAGAGTAGCAAGAAAACTCCTTATAATATAATGGATTGCCGGGCGATGACCGGCAATCCATTATACATAGAAAGGAGGTCATTGAAATGAGCAATGACACAGATAGATTAGCACATACGAAGTGGGACTGCAAGTACCACATCGTATGGGCGCCGAAGTATCGCCAACGAGTGTTTTATAAAGAAAAAAGGGAAACAGTAGGACGTATGATACGCGAGTTGTGTGAACGAAAGGACGGGGTAAAACTGATAGAAGGCGAGGTATGTCCGGAACACATACATATCCTAGTATCCATACCGCCAAAATACAGTATAGGGCATATCATGGGATATTTGAAGGGCAAGAGTGCCCTTCAAATATATGACCGATGGCCTGAGTTAAGGATAAAAAGCAGAGGGCGAGGTTTTTGGAGTAGAGGGTATTATGTAGATAGTACAGGCAAGGACCCGCGTAAAATAGAAATATATATCCGCAAACAGTTAGAGGAGGATGCAAAACTACCGTTTAGTAAGTAATAGAAGACAACGCATTTGATGCGTAAGCAGTATTAGTAGGGACTATGTCCCTCCTGTTCAAGGCCCCCAGTTCCACTGGGGGTTCTTGACT
>JAZUSQ010000020.1:0-7273 GCA_045606825.1 Elusimicrobiaceae bacterium | reverse complement strand
CATTATCAGGTTCCCAACCTGCATAATATTCCCAGATTTTACTGTCAGGTACGGTTACATCTAACTTGGTAGTATAGTCTTCAGGTTCTTGCCCAGGTGGATTTGCCAACGCATACGCATCCACGGCTTGTGCCAGTGTCTTCATAGTTGTAATGGCTTCTGTCAGCCGGGCCTTGCGTACGGCCTTTTGGTATTGCGGCAAGGCAACCGCCGCCAAAATACCGATTATTAGTACTACTACTAACAACTCAATGAGGGTGAACCCCCGTTTGCTTTTTTGCATAGGAATACTCCTTATGTTTTTCGGGCCCGGTATCATAAAACGGCTATCATACAGAGCCGAAAACAAGTAACTCCATACCATAGCCGTAGTATATTGCAAAAAGCAATACACATTGGGCAGTGTCCGGGTGGCCACCCACACACTGCCTAATACGACTATTTTTGGCTTGTTTTCGTACCGCCTGTTACAGCGGCCACATCATAGCAAGGCTATGATTTCCAAAAACAGATAAAATTGTACTCATAGTATAATAAAAAACCCCGGGTTTTACCAGGGATTTTAGGATTAACCAACGGGGGAAGAATCTTTATTTGCCCGGCGCGTTTTTATCTTGGCAGGTAACTTGCGCGCCTAAAAAGTAAATCTGATTCTTTTTGAATACGCACGAGAGTTTTTGCGCTTGCGGAGCCCCGTAGGAGGTGTTTACCAAGGGTTTCCAGCATGCAATGCGTGTGCATGTGTAGGTTTGTGCGCACTCCGGAAACGCCGACGAAGGAAAATTAGCAATAAACCAAGAAAAATCTAAATTATATTTTAAGTCCTTTAAGAAATTTTCACATGTTAATTTGCCGGTAAAATTGCATTTGGGTTCAGCCGTAGTTTCTTGGGTTGTCAGCGTTTCATCTAACAGGGTGTAGCGTTCTTTATCCATGGGGTCTCCCTGTACGCGGTACACATCAAAACAGGTAAACCCGGCAGGTTGTTCTTTGGTGCAAGTAAATGGGTTAATAATATCGTTGCCGGGGCACGTGTCGGACACTTTTAGTGGATCTGTGGATAAATACTGCGCCTGGCCACGCACCGTGTGGGGCTTATACGGTTTGGTATCGGCCGCATACAAATAACTTGTCAGGCCCAATAAGGCCAGTGCATAAACGTATTTCATACTAGGTATGGTAGCAAATTTCTTTACGCACGTGGTAAATAATTGGGCGCGCCCACTGTTTATTATTGGGCAGAACCCATTTCGTACGGTATTACCCAAAAACCACCGTCCGGGGCCAACTCAATGCGGCACCAGGTGGGTTGACCGGCTATCTCCAACGGAGCAATGACGGCTTCAATTTGTTCGGCAGGGATATCTTGCGAATACAGTACAATTTTGCCGGAATCGGTTTGCCCGTTTACGCTTACAATGACGGGAAGTGTTTTGCCCGGTTCCAGGCGTTGTTGGGCCCAGTAGAGAGCATCCGCCGGCAAAGAGGTTAAGTTAGTGGCCGGGCGTACGGACGAAACCGTGCCGCGCATACCGCCGGACATAGCCAACAGTTTGGTGCTGGCATGGGTGCCCAGGTCCGCAATGCGAAGGCCGTTTGTTAAGATGTTTTTAAGGGATTCTCCATTAGCGGATAGGGCCATTCCTCGGTAGAGTACGCCGGGGCGTTCTAACAACGGCAAGGGTTCCTTCGGCAGTTGCGCCGTCTGTAAATGTTCCAGGTGGGGGGCTTCAAACGCGCGGGTAAAATTTAATTGGGGTAAGTCCTTTTCCAAGGCTTGCAAGGCTTGGCGTTGCAAAAAATCCTGTTGTGCCTGATAATCGCGTTGGCGGCGTTGGTGTCTTAACTGCCAGGCTTTGACATCGCGTGTGGTTTGTTCCAGCCACCCCCGTTGGGGTGGAACGGATAACGCGGCCGAGGAGCCCGGAGCCGTTGCCATGGAAGCGGCCAAATTCGTGGAAATAGGTTCTACCGCTTGGCTTTGCAAGGCGGTACGCGCCAGGTAATAATTTACCCCCATGACGGAGCCGCGTACCCCGTTATAGCGCGCTAAATTGCGCTGTACGGATGTTTCTTGTAGGGCCTTGCCTGCTTTGCGTACTACCCCGGACACTTGGGCTTGTGCTCCCATACTTAATAAAACAATACTTAAAAATCCAATATACATGTGTTTCATGGTTTTATTGTAACTAAAACAAGCCTTTAAAAACAGGGTCAAAAGACCTAGTCAACTTATAGGCCCTGCCTGGTTTTTTTGATTAAAAAGGCTCTAACCCCAGCAAAAATTATTATAATAAAGAAAATCCATTTGTAAGGAGAATCCTATGAAAGTATTACTCATTAACGGTAGCCCACACGTAGCAGGTTGCACCTATACAGCCTTGCACGAACTGGCCGGCACGTTGGAAAAACAAGGCATTGAAACAGAAATTTTTCACATCGGGGTAAAACCTGTGCCCGGGTGTATTGCCTGTGGCAAATGTAAAGAAACGGGTAAATGTGTATTTGATGACGGCGTAAACCAACTGGGTAAAAGATTGGATGAATTTGATGCTGTGGTATTGGGTTCCCCGGTGTATTATGCCGGGCCCAGCGGGCAACTGTGCTCATTTTGTGACCGGTTATTTTTTTCTAATTCATCCAAAATGGCTGGTAAATTGGCGGCTGCGGTGGTATCGTGCCGCCGGGGTGGGGCCACGGCCGCGTTTGACCGCTTAAACAAGTATTTTACCATTGTAAATATGCAGGTGGTAGGTTCGCAGTATTGGAATATGGTCCATGGTTTTACGCCGGAAGATGTGCGTAAAGACAAAGAAGGCTTGCAAACCATGCGTACCTTAGGGCAAAATATGGCGTGGCTACTGAAATGTATTGAACTGGGCCGTAAAAACGGGCTTGAAAAACCGCAGTATGAGCCCATTACATTCACCCATTTTATAAACTAGGGGGCAGTTGTGGCTTGCGCTGCCAAGCCCCCGCAAGGATGCGTGGCAGGTGCGCGCTTGGGGTATCAGCCGCAAGCAGATTGGTTAATGAGACGGTATAAAATGCTTCACTTTTTAGGTAATAACTGCTAGAATAATTCTCGTTAGGTTATTTTGAATTAAATGAACATATTTGGAATATTGTCCATATGATGGAAGTTCAGACAAAAGAAAACTGCATTGTTTGTATTTTGAAGGGGGTTTTAGACGGTACCACCCCGCTGGAACTTTCCGCCTCTGATCTGCAAAACAAAAAAGTACAACTAACCGGACGTGATATAGAGTCTTGGAATACAGATTTTGCGGTGGCTCTTTTTAACGTGTTACAATTTGTGCCCAAGGAGCGTATTACCTACTCTAACTTGCCTGAAGGAATGGAACGGCTCCTGCGGTTGGCTTTTCAAACCCCTTTTAAAGAACAGGAAGCGGCCTTGCCAAAAATTTCTTTTTTAGAACGCATCGGAGAGGGGGGCATTTCTTTTTGCCGTTGTGTTAAAAAAGGGAGTATCTTCATACATCAGTGTTTACTTTCTTGGGCAAGGCAATTAACCGGAAAAGCGGTTTACCGTAGCAAAGATTTCTGGTTGATTTTAACCGACTGCGGCCCTAAGTCCATTTTTATTGTATCACTCATCAGTTTTATGGTGGGGCTCATTTTGGCTTTTGTGGGGGCCATACAACTTAGAACCTTTGGCGCACAAATTTATGTAGCCAGTTTGGTTACAATTGGTATGACGCGCATTATGGGGGCGGTTATGACAGGGATTATTATGGCCGGCCGAACCGGAGCGTCCTATGCGGCTACGATTGGAACCATGCAGGTAAACGAAGAATTAGATGCGTTGCAAACCATGGGAATTTCGGGTACGGATTTTTTAGTGTTGCCCCGTATCAATGCGCTCATCCTTTCTATGCCTATTTTGGTGTTGCTGGCCGATTTTATGGGTATTTTGGGCGGATGTTTTGTGTGCGTATTGTTTTGGGATATTCCCTTGGGGGAGTATATCAGATATACAGTTAATACGTTTAAACTAACGCATTTTTTGGTGGGTATTTTTCACGGTCTTGTTTTTGGTTACATTATTGCTTTATGCGGATGTTATTTTGGGGTAAATTGCGGCCGTAACGCGGATAGTGTAGGGGCGGCCACTACCCATGCAGTGGTATATGCTATTGTATGGATGATTGTAATGACGGGTCTGCTTACTGTACTCTTTCAGGGGTTAGGAATATGATGGAACAAAAGCCGATTATCCAAGTGGACCATTTGAGCATTGGTTATGAAAATAAAATAATCATGCAAGATTTGTCATTTGCTATTGCAAAAGGGGACATTTTTATCATCATGGGCGGTTCCGGGTGCGGAAAAAGCACGTTATTGCGTACCCTTACCGGTCTCATTCCCGCCCAGACTGGCCGAATTTGGATACGTAATACTGATTTTATACACGCCAGTCCCAAAGAAAAATTAGAAATTAGAAAGCACAGCGGTATCTTATACCAAGGGGGGGCCTTGTTTAGTTCCATGACCCTGGCCGAAAATGTAGCCCTCCCCTTGCAATACTATACCGCCTATACGCCGGACAAAATTAGACAAATTGTGGCTTTTAAATTGGCACTAGTGGGGTTGGCGGGGTATGAGGAATACTATCCGTCAGAAATTAGCGGCGGTATGCGTAAACGGGCAGGTTTGGCCCGGGCATTAGCCCTAGACCCCGAAATCGTTTATTTTGATGAACCGTCTGCCGGGCTGGACCCGATTAGTTCCAAAAATTTAGATGATTTGATATTGCAAATTAACAAAACCTTGGGTACCACTATTATTGTTGTTACGCATGAACTGCCTTCTATTTTTGCTATTGGTAAAAATAGCATCTTTTTAGATAAAACGATTTTAACGATCTCAGCAAAAGGGAATCCAAAAGAACTTTTAAAAAATCCGCCTAATCAGCAGGTGTATGAATTTTTAACAAGAGGAGAAAGTTATGAAAAAAGAACCAAATAAAAAAGCAGTCGGCCTTTTTTTGGTCATCGGTTTTGCTTTACTTTTAGGGCTAATCGGGCAAACGGTTTTTCACAAAATACATACAGATACAAAAGATCTGGCCGTTATGTATTTTACCGAATCATTACAAGGCTTAGCAGAAGGGTCTCCCGTTATATTTCAGGGGGTGGAAGTCGGTAAAGTTACGCGCATCGTACTGGTAACTAATAAAAATGATTTGAACTTTCATGTGGCGGTTTATGTCCGTTTCAAAGAAACGGATATTATCAGTGAGGGTTCTCTGTGGGAGAAATTGTGGAAAAGAGAGAAAGAGGATTTTGATTTTTTGGATCTCATGATTAAAGAGGGGCTTCGGGCCCGGTTGGCTTCCCAAAGTTATTTAACGGGGCAACTGCGGATTGATTTAGTTATGTTACCGGATACGGAAATTACCATGTTTGAGAGTCCCAAAAAAGAGAACATACCGCAAATTCCGACAGTTTTATCACAGAAAGAAGAACTGGTCCGTGGGCTGAACAGAATTAAAATTCAAGAAACGCTTGAAAAAATTAACACGGTAGCAGAAACATTAGGTAAGGAATTACCTGTTTTATTGCCGGTGCTAACAAACAGTGCCAAAAATTTAGATAAAACATTAACGCGGGTAGCGGAAAGTAGCGAGGAAACCCTTTCTAATTTAAATGAAACGTTGCATGATGTTTCAGAATCGGCTAAGTCTGCCCGGAATTTGACGGATTATTTAGAACAACATCCCGAATCCCTTATCAAAGGAAAGAAAGGAGCCTAATATGAGAATACTAAGAGTGATTATCCCTTGTTTATTACTTCAAGCGTGTATGTTTGGAACAAGCAAAAACGCCCAATTTTACACGCTGACGGCTACTGCTACACAGCCAATTTCGGCTACTTATGCCAATTTTGTAGGGGTGAGCCGGATTGAGTTGCCCAAATATGTAGACCGTCCGCAAATTGTAACGCAACGCAAAAATTCTAACCAAGTTAATATATCAGAGTTTAACCGGTGGGTAGAACCTCCTTCTGTTTTGGCAACACGTGTGTTAACAGAAAATTTAAGCGTGCTTCTCCCTGCAGCTCAAGTTAAGCAGACTTATTTAAAGGGCGGAAATTTTGATTGGACGGTTGTGGTAGAAATTATCCAAATGAATGTAACTTTAGGGGAACAAGCACAACTTGTTGCTTGGTGTACGGTGAGAGATTCCTCCGGCAAGGTACAAACCAACCAAAAATTTGAATCTACCGTTCAAGTAGGCAAATCCTATGATGATTTGGCACAAACGTATAGCCAACTATTAGCCGGTTTGAGCCAAGAAATTGCGGCTATGTTGTTGAAACAATAATTTGCCGTACAGGTTTTCAAATTTTGCAATTAGGCAAACTACCACGGGTTCCTGTCCGTGGTAGTTTGCTTGTGCGCTAAAAAGTAGAAGTATTTTATTACTTTATTTAAATTTTACAATATTGTGCAGGGGCTTTTTATAGTGCTTGAATACGGTAAATTGGTAAATAAAAATCACTTTAACTCCATAATTGCTACAATAAATCATATATGGAGGAAAATATGAAAAAAGAATTAGGCGTAAAACCATTTTTATTTCCCATGCCGGTATTGATGATTGCCACCTATAACGAGGATGGCAGTGTGGATGTGATGAACATGGCATGGGGTGGCATTTGCGATCACGACAAAGTGGCCCTTAACTTAGAAGAAAGCCACAAAACTGTGGCCAACATCAAAGCGCGTAAAGCATTTACAATTAGTATTGCGGATACGGAACATTTAGAGGCGGCGGATTATTTTGGCATTGTTTCAGCAAATAACGTCAAAGATAAATTTGAAAAATCAGGCTTGCATGCAGTAAAGAGCGCACGGGTGGATGCCCCGGTGGTGCAAGAATTTCCGCTTACTTTAGAGTGCAAGGTGGCCGAAATCCAACCGGAAGGATTTCGGGTGGTGGGTCAAATTGTCAATGTACTGGCAGACGAAAAAGTATTGACGGAAAACGGGCAAGTAGACCCCACTAAACTAAATGCCTTTGTATTTGACCAATTTCAAGGCGGTTATTATAAAATTGGTGAAAAAGTAGGACAAGCGTGGAATAGTGGAAAAAAATTAGTGAAATAATTCCCCGTTAAACTTTTTCCCATTACTTAGGTGTAAGCAGTTTCCGTCACAATAACAACCCCCCGGTTATTCCGGGGGGTTGTTATTGTCCCTGTAAAAGTTTGTCATTTACGCAACGTGTTATTAGTGGGATTTAGACAT
>JAZUSQ010000019.1:0-44042 GCA_045606825.1 Elusimicrobiaceae bacterium | reverse complement strand
CTAACGGAATTGTTAGTGGTGGTAGTTATCATAGGTGTATTATCAGCGGTCGTATTACCGAAATTCAGTAAAGTATTAGAGAGCCGCAAAACCAGCGAGGCCGAGGAACTGTTGACTGCGGTACGTAACGAGCAGGAAGCGCGCTGTACGTTGGATAAAGGATATACCCATTTAGGGAAGAAATTGGCCAGTTTATCCAACTTGCCGGCGGCACAGGTAGGCAGTGTATTTGAGAGTGGGTATTACTCGTACAGATTAAGTGATGAAGGGAGTATGAGTGCGAGCCGGTTGCAGGTAGGGAGCCATGAACAATATACGCTAAAGATACCGTCGTACGCGGACGGGCGTATTTGTTGTGAAGGGGCCGGGTGCGAGAAATTAAATAAAGATTACCCGCTATGCAGTGTACTGACCGATACTGACCAAACGACGGACTATGTAGCGGCCAACGTGAACTGTGCGGCAGAAGAGATAGAAAGCGATAACCCGGAAGGGTGTACCAATGAAAATGAACATGTGGCGCAGACCACTACCACTACAGATGCAGAAGGGTGTGAGGTATCTACCACCTGGTCTTTTACAGGGTACCCTGCTTGTCAATGGAATAAAACCGAAACCAAAAACTGCCCGACTGTAGCTCAGCCGTGCAAAAGAGTATATTGTCCGGTTTGGGATGGCTGGGTTTATCATCCGGATGACTGGTATAATGATAAAACGTGGACTAATAATAACACAGAATGTTGTGAAAAAATGGAACCGTGCCCGGAAACGTGTCCGGCAGGGCAAGAAAAAGTAAATGATTACAGATATAATGAAAGCACCGTATGTTGTGCTACGCCTTGCCCGGAAACGTGTGAAGGGGAAAAAATCCGTGATACGCGGGTATCATATCAGGATTATGGAAATTTTGGGGCGTGTTGCAAAAACAGTTGCGAAGAATTTTGTAATAACACATACGGTCGTCCTTGCCTAAACGGTTCTATTGCCAGTACCGAATCAAACAGACATACAAACTGGCTGACAGCGAACGAGCAATATTATGATACAGATCCATCCGTATGTTATGAATGTTCCCGCTATATAAGCCGGAGTTACCCAGATTACAAAGACGGCCAGGGGAATGTATTGGTGAAAGGTTGGGATGAGGCTACCTGTTCTAACGCAACGGGCTGTCCGTCAGGGTATATTACAGGTCCTAATAAGACCTGTTTAAAAGTAAGGTATGTGAATGGTACCCTAGGGTTTCCTATGACCGGTCATATTATGACATGCGGTCCTCAAGTAAATAGTAGTGGTCCTTGGGGTTTTCGGTATTATGCATATGAAGGTGGCTATAAAAGTGTGGAAGGTGGCGGTAATGTAACCGTAAAAGGATATACCAAAGAGTTAGGTGCTGACCGTCTTTGTTCCTACTATGGAGGGGCAGAACAAATGTGCCAAAGTTGCGGTAAGGGTTGTGCGTGTATTGTTTCTGGTTCTGGCCCTAGTGCCAAACCAACTATCATCAGCAACTACAGCCAATGTGGCGGCTTGAGTTTTGGCAGTAATAATCATGAGTGTTGTTTGGGTGAGGTGAATACGGCCCAGTTTGCTATCTGTGAATAACGCATCACCATACGTATAGTTCATCCCTCTGACTGTTGCTTCAGAGGGATGTTTTTACAGGGTGAGAAACACGAGAAATGCGTTTTACTCGCGCGGCTTACTGTGTGTGGTGTTAGTAGGAGAAAATTGGTTTTTATAGAAATTCACAATCCCCTCATAGAGTGCTTTTACAAACGGGGCCCGGCCGGCAGGGGTGCGGGCCAGTTCTTCCTGCTCGGGCAGGATTAAAAATGCGCTTTCCACCAAAATGCTGGGATAGTCCGGCATACGCGGGATAAACAGGATGTCATTTTGGATAAGCCCGTTATCGGCCAACGGCACATGTTTGGCGTAGGCCTTGTGCACCGCCTGGCCCAAGGCCCGGCTATGCGGGTAGGCATAATACACACTAAATCCGCGCGGTTTGGAAAGCGGGTTTACGGTGTCGGCCACGGCGTTGTAGTGCAGGCTGATAAACAAGTCGGCCTGTTGGGTGCGGGCAAAATCATACCGGTCCTGCAGGGACATTTGGTTATCCCCTTGGCGCGTGAGTAGTACCGTCGCCCCGGCTTGTTCCAGTTTGGGGGCTAATTCTTGCGCCAGGGCCAGGGTGGCTTCGTATTCCAGGTATCCCGTCGGTCCGACGGCTCCGTCATACGGCGCACTGCGTTTGGGGCTATGCCCGGCATCTAACACAATGCGTAGCCCTTGCAGGGGCTTTTGTGCCGTAGGGGCCCCGTGCGGCGGATGCATTAAATCCACTACCAGGTTGTTGCCGTCAAAATCATAACTGTAGCCCCACAGGTGGGCGTTGGGTTTAAAAGGCAGGCGGAAAGATACCACCCGGTCATTGTATTTGTACTGCATGTTTTCTACTATGGGGCTGGTGTCATCCAAACTGTAGTTGGGGGTAAAATCATCTACCTCATATACGGATAATTCCATGCGGTCCTCATATTCGTGGATTTTAATAGGAACGGGACGGCCCAAGGTAAACGTCAGCCGGGTACGCTGGGGGGTGCTGTCCGCACGGACAAACGAAAGTACATTGGCCGTGGGACGGTAGTCTTTTTCATCATCCAGGCGGTTTTTTTCCAACCAGGCGGTTTCGTGCGGGCTAAGCCACAGGTGGTACTGCCCGGCTTTTTCGCCCAGCACACGTACCACCCCGTAGGCGCGGTAATCCGGGTATAAGTTGCCCGTGGCCGTGGGCTTGTGGCGGATTTTAATCCCCGGGGTGTTAATACGGGCATATGTAAAGGGGTTATTTATGTCGCGCACGGTAATTTTGGCCGGGGCGGTTACTTTGGCCTTGGTGCGGCCGGGGCCGTTTTGCATGCGGTATTGCACAGAGGTGGTTTTGGGTTTTTGGTTGTGCGCCACTACCCAGGATGCCCGGTAAATACCCGGATGGTTTTTGTCTTCCGTTAATGGGATATGTTTGGCATTTTTTAGCCCCAAGCGGGCTACTACACGGGCCCCGGGGGTACCGCGTGCATAGAGGGGAATTACCTCCCCGGGCAGTAATTGTACCGGGTGTTGGGGGAATACTTCCGTTTCATCAAAGGTAGCACGGGCAGACAAATCGGCCAGGGAGGTACCCGGCACGCGCACGTGGCGCACCGCGCGGTAGGTTTGGCCGTTTTGTTGGGCCTCTACTACAAAAGCAAAATCCCCGCTACTCACCGGTACGTAGGCAATAAAGGCCCCGTTTTTAAATAGTTCTACGGCTTGCCCGTTGATATGCAAAGTAGCAGGCAGGGGCAGGTGTACTTGGCCAAAAATAAACACGGCTTGGGCCCCTTTGGGCAGTTTCATATTTTCATACGGGTATTGTACGGTAAGAGGGGCTTGCTGATGTTGGGCCTGGCTGGCCTGGGCCGGCAGATAAGGGGCCACGGGAACAGGTTGGGCCGCTATGATGCGGGATAAAAAAAGCAAACAAATTAAAAAAAGGGTTCTTTTCATACGTATAAAATGATATCATAATTTTATGGTAGCGTGTAAGGAACTTATCCGCTTTTGGGACGATTATTTACAAAGCCCGTCCGTGCCGGATGCCAGCCAAAACGGCTTGCAGGTGCAAGGCAGTGTGAACGTGCAAACGGTAGTGTTTGGCGTATCGGCCACGCTGGAACTGTTTGAACACGCCCGTGCCCTGGGGGCCGGACTGGTGTGCGTGCACCACGGTTTGTTGTGGGGCCAGCCGGAGCGTTTAACCGGCCTGTTGGGTGAACGGGTACGTTTTCTGATGCAACACAACATAGGGTTGGCCGCCTATCATTTACCGCTGGACAAACACCCGCACATCGGGCATAATGCCTGCTTGGCGCGTGCGTTGGGCATGCAAAACTTGCACCCGTTTGGGCAGTACCACGGGGTGGAAATCGGGTTTGCGGGGGAGATAAAGCCCTCTGCGTTGCCTGCCGTTACCCGCACGCTGGAAGATTTCTGCCACGCAAGCGCGCAGGTGTTACCTTTTGGCCCGCAGGAAATTAAAACCGTGGGCATTGTAAGCGGCGGGGCGTGCAGTATGTTGCCGCAAGCCATAGACCGGCATTTAGACTTGTACGTTACCGGGATTTTAGACGAACCCGCCTACGCCTGGTGCCGCGAGGGGCACCTCAACGCCCTGGCACTGGGGCATTACCATTCCGAAAAATGCGGCGTAGAGGCCCTGGCCAAACTAACGGCCGAAAAGTTTGCCGTGCAAACCCATTTTATAGAAACAGAAAACCCATTATAGGGGGAAAATTATGGAAAAAGAATTGTTTAAAAAAATTGATACCTACAAACAGACTGTCATTGACTTGCAAACCCATATGATTGCCTGCCCGGCGGTTTCCCCGCACGAAGGGGGCACCGGCGAACACCAAAAAGCCGCGTACCTGCTGGGGGTACTTAAACAGATGAAATTTGACGAAGTATCCCTTATCAAAGCCAAAGACCCCAAAGCCAAAGACGGCTACCGCCCTAATCTGGTGGCCAAGTATTACGGCCAAAATAAAAACAAAACGCTGTGGGTAATGGCACACATGGACGTGGTGCCGCCCGGAGACCCGGCGTTGTGGAAAACGGACCCGTTTAAAGCCGTCGTCAAGGGAGACAAAATTTACGGCCGCGGCAGTGAAGATAACCAACAAGGTTTAATCTCGGGCCTGCTGGCTGTGAAAGCCATGATGGATTTGGGCATCCGCCCGCCGTGCACGTATGCACTCCTATTAAACGCGGATGAAGAAATTGGCAGTACTTACGGCATTGTGGATATTTTAAAACATCACAAAAAATTATTTACCAAGCAAGATGTGTTTTTAGTGCCAGACGGTGGCAACCCGCAAGGCACCATGGTGGAAATTGCCGAGAAGAATATGCTCTGGCTCAAATTTACCGTTACGGGTAAACAGACCCACGCTTCCACGCCCCATAGCGGCAACAACGCCCACCGCATTAGCGCGCACCTGATTGTAAAACTGGAAGATTTATATAAAAAATTTAATAAGAAGAGTCCGCTTTTTGCACCGGAAACGGGCAGTACGTTTGAGCCTACGAAGAAAGAGGCCAACGTGCCCAACGTAAACACCATTCCCGGCACGGATGTGTTTTACTTAGACTGCCGCGTACTGCCGTGCTACAAAAATGCGGACGTGCTCAAAGAAATCCGCAAAATAGTGGCGGGGGTGGAAAAACAGTTTAAAGCCCACATTAAACTGGATATCGTGCAGGAACACGCCTCTTTGCCTACGGATAAAAAGGCGCAAATCGTCAGTTTGACTGCGGCGGCAGCCAAAGCGGTTTACAAAAACAATCCGCGCCCCATGGGGGTTGGCGGCGGTACCGTGGGAGCCTATTTGCGTAATGCCGGATACCCGACGGTGGTATTTTCTAAACTGGACGATATGGCCCACCAACCCAACGAATACAGCAGCATCAAGAATACGTTGGGGGATGCCAAAGTGTTTGTACATATTGCCTTGCATTTTAATTAGGGGGAACGCATGAAAAAAGGTTTTACCGTTACAGAAATTGTAGTCATTGTAGTGGTATTGGCGGTACTGGCCGGGTTTACCGTGCCCAAGTTTATGGTACTGGTACATAAAGCCAAAGAGGGCAGTACCAAGCAAAAACTGGGCCAACTTCGTAGTGCCATTGCGGCCTATTACGGCGAACACCAGGGCGTATATCCCACGGATGATTTATCCAGCCTGGTGCCGCAGTATATAGAAAAAATTCCGCAGGCCAATGTGCCCGGCTACGCGCCCACCAACCATGTAACGGTAGGCACGTACGAGCAGGCCTACACCAAAACCGGCGGTTGGGCGTATGTCAATGACCCGACGGACAAACACTTTGGTGATGTGTTTGTAAATGTGGACGAGACCGACAGTTACGGTACCCACTGGACCCACCACTGAGGCCGCTATGCAACCGTTGATTTTAGTTATTGCCGGGCTTTTTGGTCTGATATTGGGCAGTTTTTTTAACGTGTGTATTTACCGCATTCCGCAAAACAAATCTATTGTGTGGCCGGGTTCGTTTTGCCCCAAGTGCGGCAAGCCGCTGGCGTGGTTTGATAACATCCCGGTGCTCAGTTACCTGTTTTTGCGGGGTAAATGCCGCCAGTGCAAGGCCCCTATTTCCCTGCAATATCCGCTGGTGGAATTGGTAACGGCCGTACTAACGGTGCTGTTTGTGTGGCACCTGGGCCTTACTCCGTGGACGTTTGTACAATTAACCGCCGTGTATTTTTTGATTATTCTTTCTGTTATTGACATGCAGCTGATGATCATTCCGGACCGTTTTTCCCTGGGGCTTATTGGGCTGGGGGTAGCATTTGCCTGGCTAAACCCCAACTTTTCCGGCGTGTGGTGGGAAAAGGAATTAGCCTCTTTGTTGGGGGCCGGGGTAGGACTGTTTGGTGTGTTAGCCATTGCCCTGTTGGGTACATGGATGTTTAAGAAAGAAGCCATGGGCGGCGGCGACGTGAAACTGATGGCCGGCATTGGGGCGTTTATCGGCTGGCAAGGGGTTATTACAACGGTCGTGTTGGGCTCGTTCTTTGGCCTGGTATATGCGTTGTATGCTATGGTGCGCCACGGCAAAAAAGGGGGGGATGCCATTCCCTTTGGGCCGTTTTTAAGCCTGGGGGCCTTAGTCAATTTTTGGTATTTGATTACCCCCGGTATGTTGGTCATAGAGTTTTAAGTTACTGCTAAACACGTTATGAAAAGGGCTGGTAAAAACCAGCCTTTTTTATCTTTATATATACCTTAATATTACCTGTCTTGACTTGTTTTTTTTTTTTGCTATCTTGAAATCTGTGGGATAGACTTAGGTTTTGCCTCATAGATTAACAAGCCTGTTATGCGTTAGGAACAGAGAAAGCATAGCCGGGTAGGAGAAAAGATGACAAAAAATAAACAAGCGTTTACGCTTATTGAGTTGTTAGTAGTAGTCTTAATTAGCGGTATTTTGGCCGGGGTAGCCCTGCCGCAGTATAATAAGGCAGTTGCTAAAGCACACGCGGCAGAAATTGTGAGTATTATTAACAGTACGAGCAAAGCACTAGCCATAGATAAATTAAAAAATCACTATAGAGGAGGGGAGGAAGATCCTGATACTGTTTTTTTCCGTTCCAGGGCGGGAGAAATTCAAAAAGATTTGCGGGATGAATTAGAGATTTTTATTCCGTTTACAGATTCTTTCATCAAAAAATTTGATGTGGACGTTTATACTTCTCCTTTGGATTCCATGTATGGTATTAAAATACGAGGAGAAAATATGGATATAGATTGCGACGACGGCGGCCAGGGAACTTTAGTATGTACTTGCTATGGTGCTACGTCTAGTGCTGTGGCAACATGTCGGTTTATTTCTCCTAACGGATGTTATGATAACACAGGGGAAACTCCTGTAAAATGTTAACCTAACTAAACATCCCCCGGCCTTCAGTTATAGCCGGGGGATTGTTATTTTGTTAGGAAGAATTTTAGTTAAAGGGCCGTCAAATCACCGGGCTTGTTTTTTTGCAGAGTTTGACCCGGCTGGCTAAGAGCGGGTAAGTTTCAAAATAATTTTGCGTAGGGCTAGGCGCGAAAGGGCGCAGTATACTGTCGGCACGCGCCCGAAGGGCGGAGGTATTCAAACCCTTGAGTAACAACGCCCTACACAAAATTAGGAAGAAACTTCTATTGGAAGTTACTGGTGCCCAGTTTTTGTTGCAGGTAGGTTTTCAGCCCGCCTTGGTCCGACGAGTGGGACAATGCCTGCTCAAAACTGATTTTCTTTTCCATATACAGTTGCGCCAACGATTCGTTCATGGTTTTCATCCCAATGTTGGCATTGGTTTGCATGGTGGAAATAATCTGCTCGGTTTTGCCGTCGCGGATTAAACTGCGTACGGCCGAGTTGGCCACCAATACTTCGCACGCCATGGCGCGCCCGCCGTTTAACGCCGGGATTAACTGTTGCGATAAAATGGCTTCAATTACAAACGACAACTGCGTACGGATTTGCGGTTGTTGGTTGGGGGGGAATACGTCAATAATACGGTTGATGGATTGGGCCGCATCATTGGTGTGCAACGTGGCAAATACCAGGTGCCCCGTTTCAGCCAGGGTTAGGCAGGCTTCCATGGTTTCTTTGTCGCGCAACTCACCTACCAGAATAATATCCGGGTCTTGACGTAAGAAATGTTTTAAGGCTGCGGCAAAGGAATGTGTGTCCGAGCCAACCTCGCGCTGATTGACGATACTGCGTTTGTGGGGGTGGACGAACTCAATCGGGTCTTCTACGGACATGATGTGCTCGCTGGAGTTCATATTTAAGTAGTTAATCATACTGGCCAGCGAGGTAGATTTACCGGACCCGGTTGCCCCGGTTACCAAAATTAACCCTTTGTTTAGTTTCATTAAATTGTAAGTTACCTGCGGCAGGCCCAATTCTTCAAACGTTTGGAAGGTGTTGGGAATGGAACGCAACGCCGCGGCAATACTGCCTTTTTCCTTATATACGTTTACACGCAAACGGCCCATGGATTTAAGACCAAAGGAAAAATCCAACTCCAGGTCTTCTTCAAATTTCTGGCGTTGTTCGTCGCTCATAATGGAATAAATTAAGGTCTGGGCAGTTTCTTTGGTAAGCGATTCAAACTGCGTAGCGTATAATTTGCCTTGAATACGTAGAACCGGCGGAACGCCTACCATAATGTGAATATCAGAGGCGTTTTTCGCCTTCATCAGTGAAAACAAGTCGTCCATCAAGATCATAATCAGTCCCCTGTTTTATTGTATTTTTCCAACTAAATCAAGTGAAATGTTATTTAAGGCCCCTGTTAATTTGCCCAAGGCTACATCTGCCTGGAATATATATATAATAGGTTCTTTTCGCGTTTTGGTCAACTGGTATTTTACAATATACGTGTTTTTATGCAATGCCTCGGCTTGCCAGGTGGCGGTGTAACCTTGGGCCAGTTGGCTTTGGTAAATGTGGTTTAAATACGTTGCCAAAGGCCCGCGGCTGCCGGAAAGCGGATAATTCTGTACAATGGCCAAGGCTTTGTTTTCCTGGGTAAGTTCCGGCTGGAGGGCTTTGGGCGGTTGCGGGACGGCCACGGCGGGTGTGTCTAATAGTTCCCGGGCGGTGGAGGCGGCTTGCGGGGCAGGCGGCAGGGCCTGCGGGCGGCGTAAATGGGCCCACAACAGCGTGCCCACGATAACCCCCAGTGCCAACACGGCTACCCAGGCTTTTTGTTCCCAATGGGCTTTTTTTAATTGCTTAGCCTGGGCCCGGCGCACAACGTCTTTCATTTCTTGGGTATGTTTGAGCCGGGCGTTAATACTGTTTACTTCCACTTTTTCCCGGCGCAGTTGGGCCGGGTCCGGAATGATAGCAGGTGGTTCCTGCCCGTCGGACACGGGTGTTTCGGCGGATACGGCGGGTTGTGAAGAAACCAATTCTTCGGGCTGATCCGTAGCAGGTTGAACCATTTCACCGGGTTCAGACGGGGCGGTACCTGCTACCTGTGCAACCGAAAGTGGTTCGGGTGCTATCTTGGGCAAGGTAGGGAAATCCACCGTAGGCATAGAAGGGGTTGACGCGGCCAGGGGGGATGTAGCGGAGGTGGGCTGTGCCAACGCAACTTGTGCGGCGTTTGCGGGGTGTTGCGTGCTTGGCGTAGCATCCGCAGAAGGGCCGCGCGTAGGGGGCTGGGCCGAAACGGGGGCCTTGGTGGCAAATACCTCCGTGGCTGTGGCCACATGGTGGGTGGCTTGGGCTTGGGGCAGTTCTTGTGCTTCGGGTGCGGACTGTTGCAAGGCTTGCACTGTTTCGTCATCCCCGGTATAGGCCGCTAAGGCTTCGCGTTCGCGCCGGCGGGTGGAAGAGGTTTGGGCCAACTGGCTTTCCAGTGCGTGGGCCAGGTCCATGTCTGAATTTTCATTGGGGGCCGGGATGCCTAAAATTTCCCCCAGGTCTTCTTTTTCAATGTGGTTAAAATAATCCTCAATAGGGCCGGGTTTGGCCGGTTTTTTGGGCAGTTGCAACCCGGGGCCGTCGGTTGTCGGACCGTCAAAAAGCAGGGGGGATTTTTCGTGTAAAAGGGTGTCTAACTCTTGGTCCAGGGTAACGGTATCTTCGTCGTCTAATAGCGGGGTAGGGGTTAGCCACTGGGCCAGTTCCTCAAACGTACTGGCCAGTTGCCAGTGGTCGCCGTCGTCACTGAAATTTTCCGGGCAAACCAGGCTGGTGGCTCCAAACGATTTATCCGCCGCCAGTTCCTTGGGCGTAAACGGCCCCAGCACATCACTGCCATTGAACAACCAGTATTTCATAAACCCTGTTTTCTATGTTTAGTTGCACTTGGTTAGCGCGGCGCGTAAGCGGCGCACTACGGTTTCTTTACCCATATATTCCAGCATTTTAAATAATGTTGGCCCGTGGGTCCGGCCGGAAACCGCCACACGTACCGGGTGAAAAATAGCCCCGGCTTTTAGCCCGTTGTCTTTGGCGTATTTTCGGGCGGCGGCTTCTAAGTTTGCGTCTGTAAAATCAGCCAAATTTTGGTAAATATCGGCCATGTCTGTAAGTACTTTTTTAGCCTCAGGCTTGGAAAATACTTTATCCAGGGCTTCTTGTTCAAATACCGGCTCTTCAAAGAAGAAACGGATTAAGTCCGGTATTTCGGTTAAGAGTTTGTACTTTTCCTGTTCCAGCCCAATGATGCCTTCCAAACGCGCACGTTCCACCCCGGATACGTTAATGCCGGCCTTTTCAATAAATGGCAAGGCTAAATCCGTTAGGCGCGTTAGCGAAGTGGCACGGATATATTCCCCGTTCATCCAGTTTAGTTTTTCCGGGTCCATAACGGCCGGGCTGGGCTGACAACCGGAGATATCAAACTTTTCTTCCAACTCGCCGGGGGCAAAAATCTGTTGTGAGTCTGACGTAGCCCACCCTAACAGGGCCAGGTAGTTTTTAAGTGCTTCGGGCAAGTAGCCCATGTTGCGAAACTCCACCACGTTAGTGGCCCCATGGCGTTTGGAGAGTTTTTTGCCGTCGGGCCCGTGAATCATAGACAAGTGGGCAAACACGGGTTCCTTCCAGCCCAGGGCGCGGTAAATTTGAATTTGGGCCGGCGTGTTGGAGATGTGGTCATCCCCACGGATGACGTGCGTCATACGCATGAGGTGGTCATCTACCACTACGGCAAAGTTATAGGTGGGGTAACCGCTGGTTTTTTGGATGACCAGGTCGTACAAATCCTTGCTGGCAAATTTAACGTGCCCGCGGATGAGGTCATCCCATTCTACGTCGCCTTCGGTGGGCATGCGGAAACGGATGACGTACTTGCGCCCTTGTGCTTCCAGCGCGGCCTGTTCTTCTTTTGTTAAATGAGCACACTTGCCCGAATATTTGGGCGGGCGGTGCTCGGCCAGGCATTTTTGGCGGTTGGCTTCCAGTTCTTCTTCGGTGCAGTAGCACTTGTAGGCTTTGCCTTCGGCTAACAGTTGGTCAATGTATTTTTTATAAATACCTTGGTCGGCGCGGATAGCCTGGTAGTAAGGGGCATCCGGGCCTTTGTTGGTGCCGTCCGGCATGGGGCCTTCGTCCCAGTTTAGTTGCATCCACTGCATGCCTTCAAAAATGGCATCCGTAGAGGCTTGGGTAGAGCGTTCCTCGTCGGTATCTTCAATGCGAAGTAAAAACGTGCCTTTATTTTTTTTGGCAAACAAATAGTTAAATAATGCGGTGCGTACGCCGCCAATGTGTAAAAACCCCGTGGGGGACGGTGCAAAACGGACACGGACTGTCATAGATAAAAAACCTCTGTAAATAAGATGGATATATTATAGCATTTTCTAAAGAAACGGCGGGCGCGATGAAACTTTTTACCTCGGCAACCATTTTCCAAAATCGTTACATTTGGGCGTGACTTGGGCCTTACGTACTTGCCGCGCTACGCGCGGTCTGTATGACGTACGCTACGGCCCAACTTTTCCCGCCCAACTGTTTAGATTTTGAAAAATCAGCTTACTTTTAGTTTTTCCCGGTGTTCGGGGAAGAACTGCTCACTCTACAGGTTTGGGGAAAAGTGTCCCCAACTTTTGCTTGACACGTTTTTTTTTTTTTGATATCTTGAAATCTGAGGGGTAGACTTAGGTTTTTCCTCACACATTAACAAGCCTGTTATGCGTTAGGTTGGACGAAAACATAGCAGAGTAGGAGAAAAGATGACAAAAAATAAACAAGCATTTACGCTTATTGAGTTATTGGTAGTAGTATTAATTATCGGCATATTAGCGGCGGTGGCCTTGCCTCAATACCAAAAAGCGGTTAAAAAAAGCCGGGTAGCCGGTTTGTTGACTACCTTAAAAGCAGTTCAAGAAGCAGGTAAGACTGCGGTATTGGCAGGAGCTACAAATAGTTCGTATCGATCAATAGATATGAGCAACCTGGATATTGAAATTCCAGGCATGCAAATAGGGGTGCCTTCTTGTGATGGTGCGTGGACCGATGCTTCTATTCCGGGCTTATTGCGAGGATGGGGCCGCGGAGGAATTGGATATGATGCCCAACGTAAGCGGGCTTTTGCCTTATGGGTGGAATGTTCTCCAACACCAGAGGCTGTATTTCTATTGGGAGATAATGGTTTTACTTGCTTCTCGACCGAAACTCCAAACCCTTGTACAGAGTTGGGCGTACCGGTTGTTAGTAGTTTGTATTAATGTATATGCCCCGGCTTTATTGTCGGGATTTTTTGCACCCGTAGTGTAAATTTTTTACAATATTTGTATGGGTGCTTTTTATTTTATTTTCTGTGCAGTTGCGTTTTTAATGCAACTCATCTCGGCCTTGTGGCTCATGAAATGTTTCCCGGCGTTGGGCGTAAAGGTGCCCTTGGCCGTATGTATTGTTAGTACGCTAGTTATGTTGGCCGGGTTTACCTTGACGCGTACCCACCAAACCGGGCTGTTTTGGAGTGCGCTTTATTACGCGGCTTATATTTATTTTGGACTGGTATTTTTGGCCTTCTGTTTTTGTGCCGCATTTGCACTTTTGTGCCAAGTGCTTACGTGGTGCCGTGTGCCTACCGGGTGGATGGGAACGGCTACGCTCATCACGTTGGGCGTGGTGTTTATCAGCGCGTTTTGGGGTGGGTTTGCAGCCCCGCAAACCAAGCATATTGCCGTGCAAATCCCCGGGGCACCCAACCTAAAACTGGCCCTGTTGTCCGATACGCATTTGGGGATGGGGGTATCGCTGAAGCGTTTTGAACAGGTGCTTGCGCGTGTGGAGCAAGAAAAACCGGACGCACTGCTCATCTTGGGTGATATTTACGAATACGGTCCCCACCGTGAACAATATGCCGCCGCTTTAGCGCGTGTAAAAACACCGCTGGGCGCCTACGGGGTACTGGGCAACCACGAGTATTACGTAGGATACGGCGATAGCAAAGATTTTTTTAGACAAGCGGGCATTACCCTGTTAGAAAATACCGCCACAACCTTGCCAAACGGCGTGCAGGTGGCTGGGTTAAAAGACATTAAAACCGCCGGGGTAACCGCACCTGACGTGGCCCGCGTGCTAGACGGGTTGGACAAAACACGCCCCATTATTTTACTGAGCCACACGCCGTCGTTAGAAACTACTGCCGCTACCCACGGGGCCGATTTGATGCTTAGCGGGCACACGCATAACGGGCAGTTGTGGCCGTTTACCTATTTAGTAAAACTGGCTTTCCCACATGTGTATGGGTTGTATCAGGTGGGTAAGATGCAGTTGTATGTTACCTCAGGCGTGTTTTATTGGGGTATTCCCTTGCGCTTTGCGGCCCCGGCCGAACTGGTTTTCATAGAGGTAAATGCGTGAGGAAACTACTCTTACTGCTGGCCATGAGTTGGGTACTGCCGCTATGGGGGGCCGTAACAGTAGAGGATTTATCCCCGCAGGAGCAGTTAGGCCAAACGTTGGTAGCGTTTGTAGATATTGACAGTGCCGAGTTGGTCCGCCCCGCCATTGAACAGGGCAAACTGGGCGGAGTGCTCATCCAGTGGGGCAATTATTCGCTTAAAGAAACGCGCCGGCTGATTGACAAACTGCAAGGTTGGGCGCAAAAATCCCCGCATAAAATTCCGTTATTAGTAGGCATTGATTATGAGGGGGGAACCGTCTATACTCCCATTACCCTGGGCTTTGATTACCTGCCTACCAACATGATGTTGGCCGCCAGCCAAGACGAAGAATCCGCCGCTACCCTGGCCTATTTGGCCGGGCACCAGTTGCGCCGGGCGGGCGTGCATATTAACTTTTCCCCCGTGCTGGATGTAAACAGTAACCCCAAAAATCCCATTATTGGGGTGCGGTCTTTCGGGTCGGACCCGAAGGTAGTTAGCAAAATGGGCTTGGCCCTGATGAACGGTTTTAAAGCGGCCGGCATTTTACCCATTGTGAAACATTTCCCCGGGCATGGGGATACAGAGGTGGATTCCCACTATGGCGTGCCGGTGGTGTATGCGGATAAAAACGAACTCAACCGCACGCACCTGGCCCCGTTTGCCGCGGCCGTAGCGGCCCAAGTGCCCGGCGTGATGACAGGCCATGTGCTCTACCCGGCGTTAGATAAACAAAATGTGGCTTCGCTTTCGGCCCCTATTTTGCAAGGAGTGTTGCGGCGGCAAATGGGCTTTACCGGGCTGATTGTTACCGATAGTTTAGATATGAAAGGCGTAACTACGTTTTGTACCATTGCCGGGTGTGCCGCGCGCAGTTTAGCCGCCGGGGCGGATTTGATTTTGCTGGGCCGCTACATTAAACCCGTTACCTTGTTTGGGCAAATTCAAGAGGAAGTAGCCAAAAGAAACCTCCAACCCCGCATTACCCAGGCCGCCAAACAGATTTTAGATGTTAAAAAACAACTGGGGCTATTAGATGATACCCCACGTCCGGTTCCGCCGCCACTGGAACGTGCCTACCGCACTACACTGGCGCAGTTAAGCCAAGAGGCCGTTACCTTGGTGCGTAACCGCGGGCAGGTGGTTCCTTTCTCGTCTGAGAAAGAACGCCCCACGGTGTGTGCGGTGTTTTTTGCCCCTTCCCGCTTTGCCGACCAACTGGCCCATTTTGCCAAACCTTTTTTGGCGCAAAATTACCGCGTGCGCAGTTACAATGCTTCCATGTCTCCGCAACAGAAAGATGTAGAGCGTGCCCTAAAATGTGCCAACGGAGCAGATCTGTTGGTAGTGGGCAGTTTGCAATGGGCGGATAAATTAAATATCAGCCAAAAACGCCTGATTGATAAACTGCATACCCTGCATCCGCACCTGGTGTTGTTGTCTTTAATGAATCCGTATGATATGGTGCATTATCCGCAAGTAGATACTTTGTTAGCCACCTATGGAATAAATTCCGCCTTGATGCAAGCGGCGGGCGAAGTGATACTGGGGGTGCGGCAAGCCCAAGGGGTATTGCCGGTGGATTTAGAGGCTATTTCCGGCGGGCCTGCCAGTATTCATACACCGCGGGTAAGACAGAAATTACGATAATGGCCGCAATCACGTAGTGAAAATGGGTTTTGACAACGGGCAAATCGGCAAACCAGTAACCGCCCAAACTAAATAAACACACCCATAGTGCGGCCCCAATTAAATTATACGAGGCAAACTTAGCATATGTCATTTTTCCAATGCCCGCCACAAACGGTGCAAAGGTACGGATGATAGGAATAAAACGCGCTAAAATAATGGTTTTGCCGCCGTATTTTTCATAAAACGCGTGGGCTTTTAGCAGGTGGTCTTTGTTCAGAAAACGGTGGTGGGTTTGCGTAAACACCTTGGGGCCCAGCCATTTGCCGATTTCGTAATTGCAAAAATCTCCCAGCGCGGCCGCCACAAACACGGCCGGCACAAAAATCCACAAGTTAATGGCACTGGCCTCGTGTGCGGCCAACGCCCCGCATGCAAACAGCAGGGAATCGCCCGGCAAAAACGGCGTTACAACCAAGCCCGTTTCACAAAAAATTACCAAGAAAATCCCTACATACAACCACGGGCCCGCGCTGGCGGCCCAGGCGTTTAGATGCACGTCTAAATGCAAAAAAATATCTACCAGTTGGCTGAGCAGTTCCATACAAACCTACAGGGTGTAAACGGCGCGCAGGATAAGAGAGAGGAAGTTGGCGCGCGGATAAACTGTTACATGGTTGCCGCCCAAGCGGGTAGTGGAGGCGTGAAATTTATTGCCGTTGTAGCGTGCTTCTAACCCTACACTCCAGCGGGGGGCAATTTCTTTTTCTACCCCCAGCCCCACATAGTAAGCAAAACCATTGTAGCAAAAATGCTCTTTACTGCTACCCTTGGGGCGGAAATCCATGGCAAAATCCGTTTGGGCTAACCCAAGCCCCAATGGGATGTAGAGTTTATAAGCATGTTGTGGAGTAAGAAATACATGCCCTACGGCCATGTAATTGCGCATGCGGGTATGGGTATTGAGGCCCCACCCGCTGGACAAGTCAGACGAGAAATACTGGTCCGCAAAGGATAGCCCTACGCCCACGCGGGGGGAAATAAAATACAACGCTTGCAGTTCCGCCCCCAGGCCGGGTTTGCCCAGTTTGGCATCATGCGAGATGGTGGCTTGGGTGTCGTCCACGTTCATTTCCCCAAAGTCCGTACCTAAGGCCAACGGGGAATAGACCGCCCCCAGCCCCAGGGAAAACTGGCCGCTTTGATAGGCATGCGCGCCCAGTGCGGCTAGTAAAAAAGTGAAAATCAGTGTTAGTTTACGCATAATTCCTCCGTAAGTATGCTATATTTTAGCAAAATTGGGCATATTTATAAATGCGGCTAGTTTTTTGGCACTATTTTTATTATACTATAGGTACAATTTTATCTGTTTTTGGAGTTATTTTTATAACTGGCACGCTATGCGTGTTTACTAACAACCAAAAATAGCCGAATGAGGCACAAAATGATCGGACTAATTACCCGTGTCGTTTTGTGCCGAACGTTTATCGTTTTTTACGGTAGGCTACGGCTGTTTTATTTGGGCTCATGTTAGTAAGTTCAGACACGACAGCCGTTTTTGCGTGCCCCCGGGCAGAGAAAATTGAAAATTAAACAAGGAGCTGTTTATGAACAACCAACAAAAAGCAGTAACCGGGTTCACGTTAATTGAACTCTTAGTCGTCGTACTCATTATCGGTATTTTAGCCGCCGTGGCCCTGCCGCAGTATCAAATGACCGTAAATAAAAGTCGTTCGGCAGAAGCGGTTAATATGCTGAAATCTATTATCCAAGCACAAGAAGTGTATTATCTGGCACATGGTAAATATACGGTTAATTTAGAAGATTTAGATATCGAAGTTCCATCTGACCTTCACAAAGATCCCGATGCGGAACCAAAGTATTTACATCGTTTTACATATAATTGTTGGGATTCGGGTAAAGTTTGTGGCGCATTTGCAGGGGATGTGGATTTACCTTCGTTTGAATTTAGAACGTTTCATCTTAATGCACCCCAATACACTGGAAAATTTAGGTGTCGGGCTCTTAATGGTAAATCTCCAAAAGCAGAAAATATTTGCAAAAGCATGGGATCTCTCGAAGTTATAGGCGGCAAAAACTATTACAATATAAATTAGTTTTATGAAAGCTGCTCACAAAAACCCCGCGTGTAAGTGCGGGGATGAAGTGTGAAACCCGCTACTAGAAAACTTTGTTTTCTCTTTGTTGTTAGTAGCGGGCAAAATCAAGCGAAGCTGAGATTTTGGAGTAAAAGAAACCCCGGGCGTAAGCCCGGGGAGTTTCATCTAAACAGCGTAAGCACAATGCCTTTAAGCGTAGTTTTGGGGTCTAGGTTGGCGCCGGATTTGAAACCGCCGTCTGTTTCTATTATCTTGTGCAAAGTGGCTAAAAATTGGGCCTGGGGCGGAAAACGCCGCGCGTTACCAAGCAGGCGGCTTTCCCACGGCATTAGCCCGGCGGCGTGTAAAATTTCCGTATTAGACAAGCCGGCCTCACTAAGGCGTTTGATGCGTGCCATTTTTAAAATGGGGTAAGTCATTTTGGCGAGTACGGCTACGGGCTCTTCGCCCCCGTCAATCAGTTTGTCAATTTGCGTGAGGGCACCGTTTTTATTACAGGCCAGTAGCGCGTTGGACAGGGCAAAGGGGTTTTCTTCTTTGTTAAACCCAATGCAGGCCAGCACGTCGGCCGGGGTAATTTTTTTATCTGTGCGCGTAGCGGTGTAGAGAAATAGTTTTTCAATCTCGCTATGCAGGGCGGCCAAATCACTGCCTACACTTTCGCACAACAGTTCCACGGCTTCAAACGTGGGGGCTAAGCCTTGGGCCGTCATTTGTTCGCGCGCCCAGGCGGTTAGGTCGTCGCCTTTTAGTTCGTCAAAATTCACTACACGGCCGGTTGCTTCACATGCGGCGGATAGGGATTTATCCGTCTTTAGTTTTTTGGCATCATTGTGCGTAAGTACCAAGGTGGTAGTGGGTAACGGGTTTTGCGCGTAGGCAATCAGGGCGGTTTGCTCTTTGGCCCCTTTACGCAGTTTATCAATGCCGGTTAAAATAATCAGGCGCACGTTGGAAAACACCGGCGCGGTGTTGGCTTGGGCCAGGGCTTCGCTTACGTCTTGGGCAGTAGCCTCGCCTTTGAAAAAGTTAAAGTCATCCGGCTGGATGACCCGGCGCAAAGCGGCCAGGGCATCTTGCTTGCGGGCCACGTCTTCCCCGGTTAGCAAATAGACGGGGGCAATGGTACCTTGGGCCAGTTCCTGTTGCAATTTTTGCGCCGAGATTTTTGCCATGTGCTAGTCCGTAATGGTGGTGTATTGCGGGTTATTCATTACTTTTTTCTTGTTTTCACTGCGTACGGAACCAAAGCCATCCACGGTGCGGATGACAATATCTTTGGAGAGTTTTTCAAAGATTTTGTCGCGCGCTTGTTGCTCGGTAATTCCGCCGGGCAGGGTGGAGGCCGCATACACTTGCGTGCCTACAAAGGCCGGTTCGCGCCACACGGGGGTGTTGGTGGTTTTGTCCATAAACACTACGTCCAGCCAAATGTCCATTTTATAGACGGTAGGGATGAGTTGGCTGTCGTACTGGACGGGCACGTTTAAATAGCGTGAAATGGTGGTAACTACCACACCTTGTGCGCCGTTGTTTTCGGCCACAATCTGGTAAGTGCCGTTACGTAGGAACGTGTCGTAGAGTTCGTTATAAAACTTATCTTCCAGGGCAAACACTTCCGTGCGGTTTAAAATGGGGCGCACGGCAATTTTTTTGATGTGCTGGGGCATAATTTGGGCTTGGGGGGTGTAAACCACATTGCCCCCAGTGCAGGCCGCCAGGGCCGCCATGCACAACAGACATAACATTTTTCGCATAGACTCTCCGTTATTTTTTGGGTGCGCCCACAATGCTGACCATGCGGCCGGGCACCACAATTATTTTTTTAATTTCCAGCTCTTTTAGATACTGCTGCACTTTTTCATTTGCCAGAGCAGCGGCTTGGGCCTGTTCTTTGGTGGCGTTGGCAGGCAATTGTATGCGTGCGCGCACCTTACCGTTAATTTGTACACCCATATCTACGGTGTCTGCCTGTAACAAGGTTTTATCCACCGCCGGCCACGTGCTTTGTAATACAAAGCCTTTGTAGCCGCGTGTTTGCCAAAGTTCTTCAGTCAGGTGCGGGGCAAACGGGTGCAAAATGGTAAGCAGGGCCTTAAAAGTGTTTTGGTTAATTTGCGGCAGTTTGCCCAAATCGTTAAATAACACCATCAGGGCCGAAATGGCCGTGTTAAAGCGCAGGTTTTCAATGTCATCAGCCACTTTGGCAATGGTCTGATGCAAGAGGATGGCACTTTTTTTAGGGTCGGCCTGTTCGCTAAGTACCACGCTTTCTCCCCAGGCATAGAGGCGTTTTAAGAAACGGTTGATGCCTTCAATGCCTTTCATATCCCAGGGTTTTTGCGCGTCAAACGGCCCCATGAACATTTCATACATACGGAAGGCATCCGCCCCGTATTGGTTTAAAATGTCGTCCGGGTTGATGACGTTTTTCTTGGATTTGCTCATCTTTTCCACCATGGAGGTTAGTTCCTCCCCGGTGGTTTTTAGGTAGGCTTTGCCGTCTTTAAAGTCAATCTCACCGTAGCCGTGGTAATTGCCCATTTTATCCCGGTACGAGAACGCCAAAATCATCCCTTGGTGGCGTAACTTTTGGAAAGGTTCCGGGTGGGATAAAATACCCAAATCATACAGTACCCGGTGCCAAAAGCGTGCGTACAACAGGTGCAGTACGGCATGTTCGGCTCCGCCAATGTAGCAGTCCACCGGGCCCCAGGCTTTTTCCAGCGCGGGGTCCACCGGGGCGTGATTGTTGTGCGGGTCCATATAACGCAAATAGTACCAGCACGAACCGGCCCACTGGGGCATGGTGTTGGTTTCGCGTTTGGCCGGGCCGCCACAGTGGGGGCAGGTGGTGTGAACCCAATCGGTTACCGTGGCAAGCGGGGACTCCCCGGTGCCGGAGGGTTCAAATTTTTCTACTTCGGGCAACCGCAAGGGCAGTTCGCTTTCCGGCAGCGGTACTACGCCGCATTGGGGGCAGTGCACAATGGGAATGGGCTCGCCCCAATAGCGTTGGCGGGCAAAGACCCAGTCGCGCAGTTTATAGGTGGTTTTGGCGTTGCCGCAGTGGTGCTCTTCCAGCCACTTAATCATGGCGGCTTTGCTTTCTTGTACGTGCAGCCCGTTTAAAAAGCCGGAATTGACCAGTTCGCCGTCGCCGGTGAAGGCTTCTTTTTCTACGCCTTGTTCACTTTTGATGACTTCTATAATGTTAAGACCAAATTTTTTAGCAAAAGCAAAGTCGCGCTCGTCGTGTGCGGGCACGGCCATAATGGCCCCTGTGCCGTAACCCATCAGTACGTAATCGCTCGTCCACACCGGGATTTTAACACCGTTTACCGGGTTAATGGCATAGGCCCCTGTAAACACGCCGGTTTTTTCTTTGTTGAGTTCCCCGCGTTCCAAGTCGCTTTTTTTGGCGGCCTCTTTTTGATAGGCGGCTACGGCGGCTTGTTGTTGGGCAGAGACAATTTTATGCAAAATGGGGTGCTCGGGTGATACCACCATATAGGTAGCCCCAAATAAGGTATCGGGCCGGGTGGTAAATACGGTTAATGTGTCGTCAAAACCGTCTAATTTAAAAACGACGTTAGCCCCCTGGGATTTGCCAATCCAGTTGCGTTGCATGGTTAGCGTGCTTTCCGGCCAATCTAAGGTGTCTAAACCTTCTAAGAGTTTCTCGGCATAGTCGGTAATTTTTAAAATCCACTGGCGCAGGGCTTTGCGTTCAATTTCGTGCCCGCAACGTTCACACTTGCCGTTGAACACTTCTTCATTGGCAAGGCCTGTTTTGCAGGACGGGCACCAGTTTATCGGTACGGTGGACTCATACGCCAAGCCTTTTTTAAACAGTTGTAAAAAAATCCACTGGGTCCATTTGTAGTAGTTGGGGTCGGTGGTGTCAATTTCCCGGTTCCAGTCGTACGCCAAGCCTATGGACTGAATTTGACGGCGGAAATTAGCAATGTTTTTTTGCGTGGTAATGCGCGGATGTACGCCGGTGGCAATGGCGTAATTTTCGGCCGGCAGGCCAAACGCATCCCAGCCCATGGGGTGCAAGACGTCATAGCCGTTTAGGCGTTTGTAGCGGGTTAAAATGTCCGAGGCGGTGTACCCTTCCGGGTGGCCCACATGCAGGCCCGCGCCCGAGGGGTAAGGGAACATATCTAAGCAATAAAATTTTTTGGCACGGGGGGTGCGGGGGCTGGCAAAGAGATTGGCTTCTTTCCAGCGGGCTTGTTGTTTTTTGTCAATTTCCGGGAATGATTTCATAGTAACTTTATTGTAGCATATTATAAGAAGGTGGTAGGATCACCCGCGCGTTTTTGTTACAATATAATATATGAAACAAACAACTCCGCCCCGGCCCGGGCTACATGGGTGGCAACAATGGGTACAATTTGTATCACTTACGGTGGCTATAGTAGGGGCCTTGTTCTTGGTGGGGTATCGTTTTTTAGGCATGCACGACCCGTTTGTGTATGACGAAGTTTATTCTTGGGTAACGGCCCAGGCGCAGTATCCGTTTACAACGGTGTTCAACGACGTGTTACGCCAGGACGTCAATTTGCCTTTATTTAACGTGTTGCTACGTTTATGGGCCTATTGGGTGCCGGCGGGCAGTGTAGCCTGGATGCGCTTATTTTCTATTTTATGTTCCCTGGGCACGCTGGCGGCGGTGTGGGGGTTGGCCCCAGTCAGTTGGTCCCGCGTGCGCAAAGGGGTATATAGTATATTCTTGGCCAGTTCGTGTGTATTGGTGCAATATGCCGGTGTTGTACGCACGTATGCCTTATCTGTACTGTTGGTAACGGTGTGTACGTTGGTTGCATTGCGGATAGTGGAGGCTATGCAACAAGCGCGCCCGGTGCCCCGGTGGCAGTGGATGTGTTTTTTTGGCGGAGGACTGCTTTGCGCTTACACCCATTACTATGCGGCGTGTTTGTTCTTCAGTACGGCGTTGTATGTGTTTATCCGGGCGTGCGGGCACAAGTGTTACCGTAAAACGGTGTTTATCAGCACGGGAGGTGTATTTGCGGGGTGGATGGTGTGGGTCATACACACGGTGCGGACCATGTTACTGGCCCCGCAGGCTACATGGTGGTTTGGGGCAGACGGGTTCCGGTCGTCGTGGGATATTTTGGCACTAAATTTAGGGGCCCCGCCCCTGACCGGATTTATAGGGGTGTTTTTTTTGATAGGCGTATTAGGCCTTTTGCTGACCCCGCGCCCGCCTCTAACACACCCGGATGAACTCTGGTTGCCGGTATTTCAAGGGGGGTGTTTACTGGCGGCATTGGCGGTGGTTTCACTCAAACATAATTTGTGGTATAGCCGGTATTTTATCATCAGTTTGCCCAGTTTTTATTTATTGTTGACGGGGCTCTTGCTACACTTGGTACGCCGCTGGGCGGGGTGGTGGGTATTACTACCCTTGTTTGTGTGCGGGCAACTGTGGCAATTTGCAGGCTTGGCTCCGGCCCAGCCGGATCCAAGCGGTCTGCAACGTGTATTTAATTTTGTAAACCGCCTGGGATACCGGGAGGCATTGGTGATGGTAGAACGCATTACCTATCCGGGCCCGTCTGCCCAATGGGTTTTGCAGTATTACATGCCGCCAGACCGGCCGATACGCATCATCCCGCTGACGGATCAAAATGTAGGGCGGATGTATGCACCGGACGAACTGCCGCTGGTCATTCCTATGGGGGGGTTTACGTTTGTGATGAAAGCCTCGCTACAGTACCACTATCCTGTGGACAGTGCCTATACGATGGTGGGGCACACCTTTATCATGCAATACCCCAATTTTCATCTGGCCCCACGCGCGGCGTTACCCCAACGCAGTAATATCCAAGAAAGGTAGTTCTGTTAAATTGGGCAGAAATTTAGCCGTGCGGGAACAAACACAGAGGGAACAGAAATTTCAAACAAATTTGGCACAGTTCTAGGCGCACGAGAGGGAGGAATACTGTCCGCACGCGCGGGGTAGCGCCGAGGTATTCAAGCCTCAGAGCAACAAAGTTATAGCGTAAATTGGGCAGAAATTTAGCCGTGCGGGTGGTATTTTTTGTGTTTCTCTTTTAAATCCCGCACATCCAAATGGGTATAAATTTGCGTGGTAGATAAATCGCTATGGCCCAACATTTCCTGCAAAGAGCGCAAATCGGCCCCGCCTTGCA
This sequence comes from Elusimicrobiaceae bacterium, assembly GCA_045606825.1. Lineage (GTDB taxonomy): Bacteria > Elusimicrobiota > Elusimicrobia > Elusimicrobiales > Elusimicrobiaceae > Avelusimicrobium. The sequence goes on along the minus strand of JAZUSQ010000019.1, from coordinate 20,135 downwards.
ATAGGTGTGAGGCAAATGTATGCCGAAATAAATGCGGGTGTAATGGGGTGGAAATGTTGGCTTTGCGGCCCAGGGCGGCCAAATCATTCCACACACTTATGCGGCTGATTTTAGTGCCGCGGTTATTTAAGAAAAGTTCGCTGGCTACCTCGCGCCCGGCAAAGCGGGTCTCGCGCACGGACAGGTAATGTTGCAGACGGCGGCACACCTCTTTGTGTAGCGGTACAAAACGTTGTTTGCCCCCTTTGCCCAGGGCCAGTACCCAGCCTTCTTGTAAATTCACGTGTTCCAGGCGTAAGTTGATTAGTTCACTCACCCGTAGCCCGGCGGCGTATAGTAAATCAATGATTGTAACGGTGCGGATTTCTTCAAACGTGTTGGCCGGAAACGAAAGCAAGGTTTGCATATCCTGCACGGAAAGTTGCTGGGGCAGGGTTTGCGGTTTTTTGACGGATTTTAAAAAACGGGCCGGGTCTTTGGTAATGCGCTCTTCCATGAGTAAAAATTTATAAAAGCATTTCAGAGCCTCCAGTTTGCGTGCAATGCTGGCCGGGGCCAGTTTTTCTATCAGTTGCAGTTGGCGGTGGTATTGGTCCAAAAAATCCGGTTCTATGGTTAGCGGGTCCTGCTGGGCGGCCTGGCAATACTCCAAGAAACTGGCCACGTCCGAACCGTAACTGGCCACAGTAGCCGGGGAGAGTTGCCGCCCAAACGTGAGGTGGCTTTTAAAATCATCTAACAAATAGGAATCCATGCTTATATTATAAATTTCCCGGGTGGGTTTTTCAATTTTCTTTTGGGCCGGGCCCAGGCAAAAATTGGGTCTAAATTCCCTTGCGCCGCTTTTAAAAATCTTATTACAATACATCTATACATTTTACAGGAGTAGTGTTATGAAAAAACTAATAGTATTCTTGTCTGTTTTGTTTGCCAGTACTTCCCTGTTTGCAGGGCCGCATCCGTTGCCGGATAACCGCCCTTTGGCTGCCAAGTACCGCACCACGCTTTTTGAGCGTTTCTTGCAATATACCACGTATGACAGCCAAAGTGATAACGACCAAGACATCACGCCCGAACAAATTGCAACCGCCCAAAAACTCTACCAGGAAATCAAAGCATTTGGTTTCCCTACTACTTTGACCGAGCACCATTATATTTATGTGGAGGTGCCTTCTAACCTGGGCCGCCCGTCCGCTACGCTGGGGTTTAGTTGCCATTATGACACTACACCCGATATTGCCGGTAAAAATATCAAAGCCCAAGTAATTGAAAAGTACGACGGAAACCCCATTGTGCTTAAAAATAATCACGTCATTGATTTTAATTCGGACCCGTATCTTAAACAAATGGTAGGTAAAAAAATTGTAACGTCCGACGGTACCACCATGCTCTCCGGTGATGATAAAGCCGGCGTGTCCATTATGGTAACACTCTTGCAAACGCTGGCCCAACACCCCGAGAAGAAACACGGTAAAATTCAATTAGTCATTACCCCTAACGAAGACGTAGGCCGCAGTGCCGATTATATTGAAGAAACTCCTTACCGCCCGGACATTGCCTTTGATTTTGACGGCAAAGTAAACGGCGAAGTAACCGTAGGCAACTTTAATGCCGAGCGCGTTGTGTACCGTGTCAAAGGCGTCAACGGGCACCAATCCCACGCCGCGCACAACGGCTACAAAAATGCCTGGAAACCCGCCTGTGAATTGGGCGCGGCTTGTGCTAAGGATGAGTGGCTACCCAATCATTCCGACGGCACCCAAGGCTATGCGGAACTGCACCACATGAATATGGTAAACGGCAAAATGAGCGAGGCTGAGTTGGATTTCCGCCTGCGTTCCTTTAAACAGGCTGACATTGAAGCCTGGAAAAAATACGCGCAAGAAAAGGCCGACAGTTTATCCGCCCGCTATGGGGTACAAATTGAGCGCGAGGTATTCAAACAATACCAAAATGTGGCCGAAAATATTCATCCGTATGCCAAAACGTTGGTGCAACGTGCATTTAAGCGCGCGGATGTTACGCCACACTTTCAAGAAGAACGTGCCGGTACCACGGCAAGTATGCTGATGTTAAAACTGGGCAAAGGAGCCTACACCATTTTTACCGGGCAAAATAATGCCCACAACTTTACCGAATGGCTCAGCGAAGAAGATATGTACAAAGCCTACCTGGTGGCCTTAAATATGGTAGATGAAATGGTAGGGGTACCCGCTAACGGGGGGAGACATTCGGATGAGTTAAGCCGTCCTTTAACATCCAATCAGTCGGTCGCCTCGGCAGAACCGGCGGAATATATCCGCCCCGGTGCGCGCTAACATGCACATTTTACTGGCTACAGGCAACGCGCATAAAATAAAGGAACTGACCCGCGTGTTGCCTGTTTTGTTGCCCAATGGGCAAACTATTATCTATCAAAATCTGCACGATTTTGCCCTCTCTCTGCCTGAAGAAACCGGCACCACCCTGGCTGAAAACGCCCACTTAAAAGCCGTATATGCCGCCCAACAAAGCGGGCTAATGGCATTGTCCGACGATACCGGGTTAGAGGTGGACTATTTGCACGGTGCTCCCGGTGTGCATACCGCGCGCTACGCGGGGGACGGTTGCAACACGCAAGCCAATAACCAAAAACTGCTACAAGCCTTGGAAGGTGTGCCGTTTGAAAAACGCACCGCGCGCTTTAAGACGGTAGCCTGTTTGGCCTGGCCCGATGGACGCACGGAGTTTTTTGAAGGCGTGTGCGAGGGGCACATTGCCCCGGATTACCGCGGCACCAACGGTTTTGGGTATGACCCCATTTTTGTGGTGGACAGTCTGGGCAAATGTTTTGCCGAACTGACGGCAGATGAAAAAAACGCCGTTTCCCACCGGGGGCGTGCGTTTAATAAGGTAAAAGAGTTTCTATTAAAATCTTGATTTACAAAAAGAGCGTCCTTCCAGGTGCACACATTCATTACCAGTAATATTTTTACAAATTTTTCTTAAATAATCTTTTTCCAAATTATATACACGGCATTCACGAATGTTACTACTATTTGCATGCTTTAAATAACGGGTGTACCCCATCTCCGTAAAATTTAAATTTTTTACCCCTAAGGCTCCATCACTAATAACCCAATCTAGGCTAACAAACATATTTTCATTTTTAATATCAATATCTAAAGCATCTATACTATCCGTATATGTACCATTTTGTAAATAGTATCTTTCTTCTGCTTGCGCAAAACTTTCTCCAAGGGAAAACAGTTCCATAAAACGCGCTTTGGCTACCGCCACCCGGTATTGCGGCAAAGCCACTGCGGCTAAAATGCCGATAATGAGTACGACGACTAAGAGTTCAATGAGGGTAAAACCTGTACGCCAGCTATATCCCGCATACCGACTCTGCGGGATGACGGAGCGGGCGGTAAAGCCGTGGGCTATTGTAAAATTAGGTGTCATCCCCGGTTTTGCCGTCCGCAGGACTCGGGGTCCTTCCACGTACATTTCGTTATTACATGAAGAGGTCATCCCGTACTTGATACGGGATCTTCCACGCATGTAGTTTAGTAACTGTAACGGCAAGCGTTGAAGATCCTGAAACAAGTTCAGGATGACTTTATAATGATTACTTGTGTGATTCTTTTTTTGCGTACTCCCCCGCCGGGTGGTTGTGTTTTGCATTTTGTTTTCTCCTTTCTATTGTCATCCCGGATTTATTCCGGGATCTCCACCACTTTAAATAATGAAGAACTAAGGTGTAGATGCTCAAACAAGTTCAGCATGACACTGTATTTTTATTTCCAGTTTTCTCTGCCCCGGGAGTGCATACAAAAAGAAACGGTTCTTGTACTTATAGGATCGCAACGAACCACAAATACAACAACCGTAGCCTACCGTATCAAAACGATAAACATTAAGCACCTAGCAACCGGGTAATTAGGCCGATTTGTTAAGTGCCTTAAGGCGTTGCTTTTGGCGTTGCGATCCCCCTTGTATGGGTTCGCGTTTCTTAAACGCTTCCAAAAACAGAGAAAATTGTGTTTTTACTACTCTCTCATTCTACATAATTTCTTCCTAATTTGCACCCTAACTTTGTTACGCGCTTGCTTACATACTTGCGCCCGTAAAGGGCGCTACCCGTAAGTATGCTACGCAAGCGCAAGCCGCGTTAGGGCACAAATTAATTTGAAATTATCGCGAACTTCATAATACGATTATGTTATGATTCAGATAAAAATAAAAGACTGGTAAAAACCAGTCTTTTTTATGGAAAAAATAATTTTTATTTATCCGCAATTCTAGGAAATAGCGGTGCGTACTTTTTAATCTCTCCCGCCGTTAAACGCTTAGCCATTTCGGCCCCAACTGTGGGCATAAACGGCGTAATCCACCGGGCCGTGTAGCGTTGGCAGGCAATTACTTCCAATAAAATAGCCTGGGCACGTACGGGATCGGTCTTGGCCAGTTCCCACGGTTTTGTATCGGCAATTTGTTTGTTTAAATCCGCCGAGAACCCGTAAATCAGTTCCAGCACTTTATCAAAGGCCAATTCGTTATAGGCTTTATCAATAGCGGCCGCCGTATCGGCAATTTTTTGTTGCACGGCACTGGGTAGCGCAATTTCAGCCGGGATTTGCGGCTGTTGTTTGGCCAACATATTGAGCGTGCGGGAAAGCAGGTTGCCAATGTTGTTGGCCAGGTCGGCATTGTAGCGGTTTTTAAAACTGGTCATAGAAAAATCACCGTCTTGGCCAAAGGGAACTTCGCGGAATAAAAACGCGCGCACCGGGTCCACCCCGTATTTTGTTCCCAGTTCGGCCGGGTCAATGACGTTGCCTAACGTTTTGGACATCTTCTCTCCCTCTACAGTCCACCAGCCGTGTGCAAACACTTTTTGCGGCAGGGGTAAATTCAGGGCCATGAGTACGGCAGGCCAAATAACCGTGTGAAAGCGGAAAATCTCTTTGCCTACCATGTGTAAATCAGCGGGCCAAAGTTCGTTAAAATCCTGCGCGTCAATGAGGGTTAATTTTTCTTCGTGCAGGGGTTTGTTTTCGTTGCATAAAAACATACCGGCCCCGGCGGCGGAAATGTAGTTGATAAGCGCATCAAACCATACATAGATGGTGTGTGCCGGGTTGCTTTTAACAGGGATACCCCATTTTACCTTGGTGCGCGTAACCGATAAATCACGCAGCCCGCCTTTGACAAAATTGATAATTTCGTTTGCGCGGATTTTGGGGCTTAAAAATTCCGGGTGTTCCCCGTAGTATTTTAAAAGCGGTTTTTCATAACGGGAAAGTTTAAAGAAATAGGTTTCTTCGTGCACTTCGGTAAGCGGCTTTTTGTGTACGGGGCAAGTGCAGTTTTCGCCCATTTCGCTTTCGTCATAGTACTGCTCGCACGAGGTGCAATACTTGCCACTGTACGAGCCCAGGTAAATATCCCCGCTTTGCAGGAGTTTCTCAAAAACGGCTTGAACTACGGCTTCGTGCGCGGGGTCCGTGGTGCGGATAAAACTATCATAAGAAATGTTTAAGGTTTTCCATAACGCGCGGTATTTGGCAGATACTTCGTCTGCCCATGCCTTGGGGGAAACCCCTCTGGCGGCGGCGGATTTTTCAATATTCGCGCCATGTTCGTCGGTGCCGGTTAAAAAGCGTACGTCTACCCCTTGGCTGCGTTTATGGCGGGCCAAAATATCGCACGCAATGGTGGTATACGCATGCCCTAAATGGGGCACGGAATTTACATAATAAATGGGCGTTGTAATGTAGTACTTTTTATTTGTCATAACTACCTCTTATAAAGAAATATTCAGTCCGTCTAAACTCATCAGGGCCGTTTCCACTACTAATGCCGGGGAAACATTGCGCCGGATGGCGGATTTGTATTTTTCAAAACGGGTTAATGCCTGTTGCAGGGCGGGGCGGTGGTCTTCTTGGCACGTAGTCCATTGGCGGTGCACTACGCGGGTAAGCACATCCAGCACGGCTTGGGCTTCTTGCCGGGCAACGGCCGCCGTGCGCGCTAAACTGCCGGCTACCTGCGCCGGGGCCGCCGGGGTACCAAAGCCGCCTTCTTCTAATAAGGCCAAGGCTTGTGCGGCCTGCAACGCGCCGGATACACTGCCGCCCGAAAATTGCGCACAACGCGCCGGGTCGGCCACGTCTGCTTGGGTATCGGTTAAAATTTGGGTAACTGCCTGGGTGGAAAGGGGTGCAAAAGCAACCGGCTGACAACGCGACAAAATAGTGGGCAGTAACGCCGCGCGTTTGTTGGTAATTAAAATCCACACGGTTTTTTGGGGGGGTTCTTCAATAAATTTAAGTAGCGCGTTTGCCGCCGCACTTTGCATGGTTTGCGCGTGGTCTATAATGAGCACCTTCCACCCGTTACCGGCGGCTTTTTGTTGGGATTTGGCCGTTACTTCGCGGATGGTATCCACGCTTAAATGTTGTTGCTTGGCAATTTCTTTTTCCAGTTCTTCTTCATCGGCCTCTTTTTTGGCAGTTAAGCGCGCCTGATAGACAAAATCTACCAAGGTTACGTCCGGGTGCGTTCCTTTTTCAATGGCTTGGCAACTGGCACATGTGCCGCACGCTTCACCATTTTGGCGGGCGGTTTCATCCTGGCAGTTTAAGGCTTGGGCAAAGGCCAGCGCACTTTTGCATTTGCCAACCCCGTCTAACCCGTAAAACAATAACGCCCCGGGTACGCGCTGTTGGCGGACCAGTTTTTGTAAATAAGCGGTGGCGTTGGCTTGCCCCAAAATGCGGGAAAACATCAGTCTAAAATCTTTACCTCGTGCAACAGTTTTACTACGTCGGCTTGGATGACGTCCACGTTTCGGTCGGCATCAATCACGTAGGCGTTGGGCGTTTTTTTAGCCAGTTCCACATAGCCTTGGCGCATTTTGCGGCGGAAGGAAATGTCTTCTTTTTCCAGCCGGTCTGAATACAAATACTCGCCGCGTTGGGTGAAGTACTTGTCCGACATTAAAAACACCAAGGTAATGTCCGGCACTAACCCCAGCGAGGCAATTTGGTTGAGTGTTTCAATGCGTTTTAAATCAATGCCGCGCCCGTACCCTTGGTAGGCACAGGTGGACAGCGTGTAGCGTTCGCAAATTACAATTTTACCCTGTTCCAGGGCGGGGATAATTTTTTCCTGTGTGTGTTGCGCGCGGGAGGCCTCGTACAAAAACAGTTCCGCCATGGGGCGGATGTCCATGCCCGGTTCCAACACAATTTGGCGGATTTGTTCGGCCGTTTCCGTGCCGCCCGGTTCCCGGGTAAGCAGTACATCTTTGCCGTGTTCTAAGAGGGTGTTTAGCAACAGTTTGGCCTGGGTGGATTTGCCGCAGCGGTCCGGCCCTTCTAAGACGATAAATTTTCCTTTCATTTCAATCCTTCTTGGGAAGTAATAATTTCTAACTGCGGTTTAGGGCTTTGTACCCATGCCCCGGCAATTACCTGCGCTAAAATAGGGGCCAACTTGCCCTGGGCAGTTAAAATAAAATCAACTATTTCGCGGAAGGCCCCATCCCCGCCATTACGTTTGGTTACATAATGCGCGTGATCTTTTACCACGTCCAACGCGTTGGGTACCGTGGCGGCAAAACCCACTCTTATCAGAAGGGGCAGGTCGGTAATATCGTCGCCAATGTAGCAAATTTCTTCGGGGCGCAGGTTTTCTTTTTTAAGAACATCCTGCAAAGGGCCTATTTTGGTTAAAAAACCCTGGTACATGTAGGTAAACCCCAGGTTGCGCGCACGGTTCACGGTGGTGGGGTGACGCCGCCCGGTAATAATACCCAGTTTAATGCCGGCACTGTAGCCAAGTACAGCGGCAATACCGTCTTGGGAACTGAAGGATTTAAATTCCTCTATTTTGCCGTCCGGCGTTACAAAAAAATTAACTTTTCCGTCCGTTAAAATACCATCCACGTCGGTTAAAATAAGTTTAATGTGCTTGGCACGTTCTACAGCGTTTTGCATATATAAGGTATTATACAAAACTTGAACGCACAACCAAAATGGGAGCCAACTACATCCTTTTACTATCTATAGTAGTAATTCCACACCTGGTTTGTTTCACTGGCATAGTATGGTGTTTCATTGGAGGTTTCCGCTATACATACGGCTTGTGCATTTTTATTCAAAGATGTACACATACGTTCATTTTGGTATGTGGCAGAACGCGCAAATCCGGCCCCATACCCAATACCAACGTCCGTATTTGTACACACCGCATGTGCATTACTTTCATCTGTCGTACGATAAATATAACAATTTCCCCAATCATAATTTGCATAACTGTATCCCCCCGCCGCTCCAGCATATGGGACATCTTCCGCAGAGTAGTTAAGAGGAGTTGGCATTCCAATATCCAACTCTTCAAAAGAAGAAGTATAAGACCCATTGGCCAAGTAATAGGCTTCTTCACTTTGGGCAATTGCTTGTACCAAATGTTTTAGTACACTTAACCGGCTACGTATTACCGCTTTTTGGTACTGCGGCACGGCCACCGCCGCCAAAATACCAATAATTAACACTACCACTAACAACTCTATGAGGGTAAACCCCCGTTTTTTTAGGTTCTTCATGTTTTGTCTCCTGGTTAATTAAAGTCAATTTAACCGTTTGGAAAGCGCAAAAAAACGGCTACTCTATCTGAGCCAAAACCAGTAACCCACACACAATAGCCGTAGCCCGTTTGCACAAGCAAACGAACATTCAGCAGAAAGTACGCCGGGAGCTACCCTTTGTACTTTCTGCTTAAAAAGGCTATTTTTGGACTGGTTTTGTGCCTTGTTTGGCAAGGCGCACCGTATACTTATTTATGCGGTTCCAAAAACGAATCAAATTGTACCCATAGTATAATAAAAAACAGAAAAAAATACAAATTCGCTCAATTTTTATATAATGAGGGTAATTCACTTTACAGAGGTTTTTATTGTATGGCCAAACGCTTTACCGAAAACGCGCAAAAAATTATCCTAATCGCGCAAGAAGAAGCCAAACGCTTAAACCACGATTACGTGGGTACGGAACACATCCTCTTGGGCCTGTGTGCCATTGAGGGCACGGTGTCTAACAAAATTCTTTCTACGTTGGGGGTCAGTTTCCGCAAAGTACGCCTGGAAATTGAAAAAATGGTGGGCATTGGCGACACTATTATGCTGGTGGGGGAAATCCCGTTTACGCCGCGTGCCAAAAGAGTGTTGGAAATGGCGGTGGAAGAATCGCAAATTTTAAATTCGGATTATATTGGCACAGAGCACATTTTGCTGGGCTTGATTCGTGAAGAAGAAGGCATGGCCGGCAAAATTTTATCCAACCTGGGGCTTAATTTAACCCTAGTGCGTGAAACAGTCCTTACGTTTATTGGCGACGGCCAAGCCAATGACGAAGAAAAAACACCCAATATGTTCCGCCCGTCTGAAGAAGGGTTACAAGCCTTTGATGTGCCGGAAAAGAAACCGGCCAAACAATCCCCCAAAACCACCAGTCAAACCCCTACCTTAGATGAATACACACGCGATTTAACCGCCCTGGCCGCTAAAGGAAAGTTGGACCCGGTTATTGGGCGTGATAACGAAATTGAACGCCTGGTGCAAATTTTGGCCCGGCGCAATAAAAACAACCCGGTACTCATTGGCGAACCCGGCGTGGGGAAGACCGCTATTGTGGAGGGGTTGGCCCAAAAAATGGCCAAGGGAGAAATTTCCGACGTGCTGGCCGAAAAACGCCTGCTGGCGTTGGATATGGCCTCCGTCGTGGCGGGCACAAAATACCGCGGGGAATTTGAACAACGCCTTAAAAACATCATTGACGAAATGGCCGCCGCCCAAAACGCTATTATTTTTATTGACGAACTGCACACCATTATTGGTGCCGGCGGGGCGGAAGGTTCTATTGATGCCTCTAACATGTTAAAGCCCGCGCTGGCCCGCGGCGAAGTGCAATGCATTGGGGCCACCACCTTTGACGAATACCGCAAATACATTGAGGCAGACACCGCCCTGGAACGCCGTTTCCAACCCGTAGTGGCAGACCCGCCGGATGTGGACCAAACCGTTACTATTTTGCGCGGCTTGCGCCCCCAGTACGAGGCACATCACCACGTCAAATATACAGACGGTGCCATTAAAGCCGCCGCTACCCTGGCTGACCGTTATATTACCGACCGCGTACTGCCCGATAAGGCCCTGGATTTATTTGACGAGGCCGGTGCCCGCGCACGCTTAAAAAACGCTATTTTGCCGCCGGAAATTAAACAAAAACAGGCCGAAATCAACAAAGCCGTAGAAGAAAAAGAGGCTCTCTTAGCCAAGAAAGAATTTGAAAAAGCCGCTACGGTTAAAGAGGAGGAAACCCGCCTGCGCGAATATGTGGAGCACCTAAAAAAAGAGTGGCAGGCCAAACACGCTAAACACCAGCCCAAAGTAACCGAAGAAGATATTGCGTTGGTGGCCTCTAAATGGACGGGTATCCCGGTAACCAAATTGACCCAGAGTGAAATGGACAAAATTTTACACATGGAAGAACACCTGCACGAGCGCATTATCGGCCAGGATGAAGCCGTTAAAGCCGTGTCGCAGGCTATCCGCCGCAGCCGCACCGGGTTGGGTAATCCGAGCCGCCCCATTGGTGGGTTCTTATTCTTGGGTCCGACCGGGGTGGGTAAGACCGAACTGGCCAAAACACTGGCATCGTTTTTATTTGGGGATGAGGATGCCATGATCAGGCTGGATATGTCTGAATATATGGAAAAGTTTGCCGTGTCGCGCTTGATAGGCGCGCCGCCCGGCTATGTAGGGTATGAAGAAGGCGGCCAACTAACGGAAGCCGTACGCCGCCGCCCGTATAGTGTGGTAGTGCTGGATGAACTGGAAAAAGCACACCCGGATATTTACAACATTTTATTGCAAGTATTGGACGAGGGGGCCCTGTCGGACAATTTGGGCCATAAAGTTAGTTTCAAAAACTGTGTAGTCATTATGACCTCTAACGTGGGCGCGCGGGAAATTACCAACAAAGGCAGTTCGTTGGGGTTTACCGCCCAGCAAAGTGCCGAAGAAGAATATAAAGACATGTGCCACAACGTGATGGACGAGGTGAAAAAAACCTTCAACCCGGAATTTATCAACCGTATTGACGAGATTGTGGTGTTCCACTCGCTCTCTAAAGAGAACATTGGTGCCATTTTGGACGTGGCCCTTAAAAAAGTAGCCGCCAAACTGGCCGATAGGCAAATTACCCTCAAACCCACCCAGGCCGCTAAAGATTACCTGGTGGAAAAAGGGTTTGATGCCAAATATGGGGCGCGCCCGTTACTGCGCACAATTCAACGTGAATTGGAAGACCCGCTGGCCGAATATATATTGGTAAGTCGTATTAAAAACGGGGCGACCATTACCGTGGATGCGGATAAAGACGGCGGTAAATTGACGTTTTCGGCCGTAAGCACCGCTAAGCGCAAAGCCGTGCTGATTTAATTGGATCCGGGGCCGCGGCAAACCCCGGGACCGCACAATTTTACTTTTAGGAGGAATTTGTGATGGATGCAAATAAACAAAAAGCATTAGACTTGGCCCTGGGCCAAATAGAAAAAGCATTTGGTAAAGAAGCCATTTGCAAACTGGGTGGCGGCAGTGTGGCCAAAGTGGAGGCCATCCCCACTGGGGCGTTATCGCTGGATTTAGCCCTGGGGGTGGGGGGACTTCCCCGCGGGCGCGTGATTGAAATTTACGGGCCGGAAGCCGGCGGTAAAACCACGCTATCTTTACATGTGGCCGCGCAAACCCAAAAAATGGGTGGCACGGTGGCATTTATTGATGCCGAACACGCCCTGGACCCCGTGTATGCACAACATTTGGGTGTAAACGTGGATGAACTGCTAGTTTCCCAGCCTGATTCGGGTGAACAAGCCCTGGAAATTGCCGAAAAACTGGTCCGCTCCGGCGCGATTGATTTGATTGTGGTGGATTCGGTAGCCGCCCTGGTGCCGCAAGCGGAAATTGAAGGCGAAATGGGTGATGCACACGTAGGCTTGCAAGCGCGCCTAATGAGCCAGGCCTTGCGTAAGTTGACCAGCCTGTTAAACAAAACCAAAACCAGTATTATTTTCATTAACCAGTTGCGCCAGAAAATCGGCGTGATGTTTGGTAATCCGGAAACCACCCCCGGCGGGCTGGCCTTAAAGTTTTACGCTTCGGTGCGTATTGATGTGCGGCGCATTGAAAACCTTAAAAAAGGCGACGAAGTAATTGGTACCCGCGTGCGCGCCAAAGTAACCAAAAATAAAGTGGCTCCGCCGTACCGCCAGGCCGAATTTACTATGATTTTGGGCCAAGGTATTAGCCGGGAAGCCTGCATTATTGACAAAGGCGTAGAGGCCGGACTCATTGAAAAAAGCGGCAGTTGGTTCTTGTATGGGGATGAAAAACTGGGCCAAGGGGCCGAAAATGCCCGCCAGTATCTAAAGGATAACCCGGAACTGGCCGCCGAAATTGAAGACAAACTGTATGTGAAGTATTTGGGTATTCACTACAACGGCAAAAAAGCGGACGAAACGGAAGAAACACCGAAAAAGGCCAAAGCCAAGTAATGGTTTCTAAATGGAAGCCTTTAGCAGTTAAACTTTGGTATAAAATCGGGTAACAATTTTTTCATTGTTACCCGGTTCTTTTGTTAACGTTCGTCGGATATATCGGTGTATCCCCAAGAGGCTTGTGCAATTTGTTCGCAAAAGATTTTACCTACATCATCATAATAATAACAATATCCGCCATTTTGTTCATTTTCGCCGAAATTGGCAGCATGTTGAGAATTACGATTTACTCCTCCGCCAAACGAGGTCCCATATCGTTTACCAATAGACATAGTGATACAAATATACTCTGAACAATAACTCCCCGTGCCATTAGATGCATACGTACTTGGCAAATCTATCACCAAGTTCTCTTTTGTCAGAATTTTGGTCTCCTCCGGGTAACCATTTTCTAGTGCATATACGGTTAACGCTTGTTTAATGATATTGCGTAACATACTCACTTCACTAAACCGCGCTTTCCATACGGCCTTATTATATTGCGGCAAAGCCACGGCGGCTAAAATGCCGATAATTAGCACTACTACTAACAACTCAATGAGGGTAAACCCCTGTTTCTTTTTATACATCATACCTTATCTCCTTTACTTATCATGTGCAATTTTTTCTGCCCTGTAAAATGCATGCAAAAACGGCTGGCATATCTATAATCTTGTGATAGGTATAAACATAACAGCCGTAATTTGCCATAAAATGACAAACATTCGGCACCAAACAACCGGGTAATTAGTCCGTTTAAATGGTGCCTGATAGGCTGTTTTTGGCATCACAAGATTTCTTAGATAAGAACCTCTATATTCTGCATATAGTTCCAAAAACAGATAAAATTGTACTTATAGTATAATAAAAAACATAGAAAAAAACCAGTTATCTTTATAAAATTATAAACAGGAAATTATATAATAAAAGTATGCCACAAGAACCCGAAATTATTGAGGCTGAAATTGTAGAAGATATTTCTACCCAGCACGCCAAAGCACACACCCTAAACGGCGGCGAACCGTTGCGCCCTACCGTCATCCGTGCCAACGCGCGCCCGGCTTGGGCCACGCCTGGCGACCATGCCCGCCCGCAAGGCGACCGCGGTGGCATGTTAGGCGGTTTTTTGGTACTGGCAATAGGTTTTTTTGTAACGGCTTTTGTGCTGATTGTTTCGGTATGTATTGTGGTGCCGTTTCGGCTACTGATGCACCTGTTTGGCATGCACAAACGCAACTAATTTCAAAACCCCGCATTTGCGGGGTTTTAGCAAGAAAACTGGCACAGAGGCAGAACCGTACACCGCCCAAATGCCCCTTGTTACGTTCCCAATAAAAGGGAAAGAGTTTTCAACATAAAAGGCCCTAATTCTAGGCGCGAACTTGCGAAGTATACTGTGCGAAGCGGCGCGGTAGCGCCGAGGTATTCGAGCAAGTGAGCAACAAAGAAGTAGGGCTTTTTAGTAAGAAAACTGGCGGAGAGGGAGAGATTCGGTCACAAGTCGGCTCGTTGACCCTCGCCGCTCGCGACCCCGCCTCGCCATCCTCGCCTTTCGTGCCGTTGGCACTCAAACTCGGATATGGCTCCGGCTTTCGAATCTCTACGCCACACCAAGCAGTTGGTGTGGCTTCCATTGCTCACTATGAATTAAAAAAACACCCTTGCGGGTGCTTTTTAAATTCATACGGAGAGGGAGAGATTCGAACTCTCGATACGGTTTCCCGTATGCAGTCTTTCCAGGACTGTGCCTTAAACCACTCGGCCACCTCTCCAAATCGGTGTATTCGGTTTAACTGACCGTATTATTATATCAAAATTAGTTCTTTTTCGCAAAATCTCTACTAAAGTTGTAAAATAAATATATGCACACACACTCGTCTGCCCATGAACGCAAAACCCTGATTGTAATTATCCTTACGCTTCTAACTATGGTGGCAGAGGTGGTGTTTGGGTATTTGTCTCACTCCATGGCACTGTTGGCCGACGGGTACCACATGGGTACCCACGCGCTGGCCCTGGGGCTTACGTTTATTGCCTATATGTTCATTCGTAAATTTGCGGGCTCTCCCCGCTTCCCGCATGGCACGGACAAAATCGGTACCCTTACCGCCTACACCAGTTCACTCTTCTTAGGCTTTACAGGTTTGTGGATTATGTGGGAAGCTGTGCAACGGCTGTTACGCCCTATTTCTATTCAATTTAATGAGGCCATTTTAGTAGCCTCTATTGGGCTCGTTGTCAACGCCGCTTGCATTGTGGTGATGGAAATGGGGCACGCCCATGCACATACGCACCATCACAAGCACGAAGATTACAATTTTAAAGCCGCTTACTACCACATTTTGGCGGATGCGCTCACGTCTATTTTAGCCATTGTGGCACTTGTCATTGGCAAATATGTAGGTTGGACATGCCTGGACGCCTTAATTGGCCTGTTGGGCGGCATACTGATTGTGCGGTGGGCCGTAAGCCTGCTTAAAGACACGGTGTCTATTCTCATAGACATGCAACCTGCCGCCAAATAATCCCCTTAAAATTGCTACAATATAAGTAGGTTACGCGTGAAGTCACATCACGCAATTTTAAAAGACCGAAGGAAGAATTATGTTACCTAAAGCGTATGAACCGCAAGAAGTAGAAAAAAAACTGGCCGAGAAATGGCAAAACGCCAAACTCTTTGCCGCTAAGAATGACCCCTCTAAAAAACCGTTTGTTATTGTGATTCCGCCGCCCAACATTACGGGTGCCCTGCACATGGGGCACGCCTCCACCAACACGTTACAGGATGTACTTATCCGCGCACACCGCATGTTTGGCGAGGATGCCTACTGGGTGCCCGGTACGGACCACGGCGGTATTGCCACCCAAAACGTCATTGAAAAGAAACTGGCTAAAGAACAACACAAATCCCGCCACGACCTGGGCCGCGAAGAATTTGTCAAAGTAGTGTGGGATTGGTACAACGAATGCGGCAATGCCATTTACACCCAATTTCGCAAAATGGGCTGGGCACTGGACCTCTCGGACATCCGCTTTACCATGGACCAAAAACGTGCCCGTGCCGTCTATGAATGTTTCAAACAATGGTGGGATAAAAAATATATCTACCGCGGCAAACGCTTAATTAACTGGTGTGTGCGTTGCTCTACGGCCCTGTCAGACATTGAGGTGGAACACCTGCCGGAAAACGGCCACTTGTGGCATTTGCGCTACAAAGGCGAAGACGGCTCTGAGGGTATTGTAATTGCTACCACCCGCCCGGAAACCATTTACGCAGATGCCGCCATTGCCGTCAATCCCAAAGACAAACGCTTTGCCAATATGGTGGGCAAAAAGGTTATCATCCCGCTAGCCAACCGCCCTATCCCGATTATTGCCGACGAAGCCGTGGAAATGGATTTTGGTACCGGAGCCCTGAAAATTACCCCCGCGCACGACGCGACCGACTATGAGGTAGGCAAACGCCATAATTTACCTATGATGAGTGTCATTAACGATAAAGGCAAAATGGTCAACTGTCCCGACAAATACCTGGGTATGGACCGCGATGCTTGCCGCAAACAAACTGTTAAAGATTTAGATGAAGCCGGGCTATTGGTTAAGGAAGAAAAATACAACCACGCCGTTTCCAAATGTTACCGCTGCGGCAGTGCCATTGAACCGTTTATGAGTGAGCAGTGGTTTGTGAAAATGGACGAAATTGCCGCCCCGGCTATCAAAGCGGCTGAAACGGGGGAACTGCAATTCCACCCGGCCAACTGGAAAAATCCGTTTTTAAACTGGCTTAAAAACATCCAGGATTGGTGTATCTCGCGCCAGATTTGGTGGGGCCACCGCATCCCGGTGTGGTACTGCCGCGATTGTAGCCAAAGCGGCCTTACCTTTGCCACCGACCAACAAGGCCACGAACAACTGACCAAAGTATCTTTTGAAGATGGGGCCAAGCCCATTGTTTCGTTTGAAAAACCCGCGCAGTGCCCACATTGCCACGGGCATAATTTAGTGCAAGACCCCGACGTGCTAGATACTTGGTTTTCATCTGCGTTGTGGCCCATGTCTGTATTTGGCTGGCCGGAAAAAACACCGGAAATGGAACATTTTTATCCCACCAGCGTAATGGTAACCGGATATGAAATTTTATACTTATGGGTGGCGCGCATGGTAATGACCGGGCTTAATTTTACCGGCAAACTGCCCTTTAAAGACGTGTATTTAAACGGGATTATCCGCGATAAATCCGGCCAGAAAATGAGTAAATCCAAAGGAAACGTCATTGACCCCTTAGATATGACGGCTAAGTATGGTACGGATGCCGTGCGCTTTTCGCTACTCATGCAAGCGGTACCCAGTAAGGATATTCCATATTCTGAAGAAAGCATTACCGGGGCGCGCAATTTCTGCAATAAACTTTACAATGCTTCGCGCTTTATTTTAATGAATATGGAAGGTATTTCCGGCCCCTTGGCCATGCCGGCGCAGGTCAAAGAACTGGCTGATGTGTGGATTTTGGACCGCTTTACCACCGCCATGAAGACGGTGCGCGAAGGCATTGAAACCTATAACCTGGCTCTGTCTGCCAATACGCTCTACCACTTTTTGTGGGATGATTTTTGTGATTGGTATATTGAATTGGCCAAGCAACGCTTCCAGACGGATGAAAAAGAAAAAGTAATGGCTTTGTGCGTGCACATCTTGTACAACACCTTAAAAGCCTTGCATCCGTTCATCCCGTTTGTAACGGAAGAAATTGCCGCCAGTTTACGCCCGTATGTAGGGGCGCGAGAGGAATTTTTGTTAAATGCCGCGTACCCGCTGGCTAACGACGCGTGGACAAATAAAGAAGCCCAACGCAACATGCAAGTGGTGCAAGGAGTTACCAAAGAAATCCGCACCATCCGCAGCCAGTTTAACGTGCCGCCTGCCTTAAAAATTACCGCCGTAATTTGTGCCAAAGAAGAGAAAGACTTATCCATTGTCCGCGCGTATGCGGGGTACATCCAACTCATGGCCAAGGTGGAAAAATTAGTAGTGGGCGTGAACGAACAAAAGCCCCCGCAAACGGCTACGGCTACGTTTGAAAACTTGGCCATTTACATCCCGCTTACCGGGCTTATTGATTTTGACAAGGAACGCAAACGCTTGGAAAAGGACCTGGCCTTGGCACAGGCCAATATAGCCTCGCGCAAGGCACGGCTCAGCCAGGAAAACTTCCTTAAAAACGCCCCGCAAGCCCAAATTGACAAAACCAAAGCCGAACTGGCCGCGGCTGAACTGACGCTGGCGCAGGTAACGGCTTCTCTAAAGGATTTACAAGCATGAAACACATTACCTTGGGGATAGTGGCTTGTTTATTGGCAGGTGTGGCTAGCGCGCAGGTGGCGGATTGGAAAAGTGTTACCCAGTATAACAAAGCCGCCGCAAAAGAACAG
This sequence comes from Elusimicrobiaceae bacterium, assembly GCA_045606825.1. Taxonomy (GTDB): domain Bacteria; phylum Elusimicrobiota; class Elusimicrobia; order Elusimicrobiales; family Elusimicrobiaceae; genus Avelusimicrobium. The sequence goes on along the minus strand of JAZUSQ010000019.1, from coordinate 2,124 downwards.
TTGACCAAGCGTTTTACGCACTACGTTACGTTTGATACACAAGCGGCCGAAAACAACAAAACCCCCAGTACACCGGGGCAGTTGGCATTTGCCAAGGCACTGGCCAAGGAACTTAAAAAATACGGAGCCCAAAACGTCAAATTGGATAAACACGGTTTTTTGACGGCTGATATCCCGGCTACGTCCCCCAAACCGGCCCCCACGGTGGCTTTTTTGGCACATTTGGACACGGCCCTGGAGGTATCCGGCAAGCAGGTCAAACCACAAGTGCATAAAGACTATAAGGGGGGGGATATTGTCATCAGCGCGGATAAAAACCTGGTTATTAACGCGCAAAATTCCCCGCAGTTAGCCACGGCATTAGGGCACGATATTGTTACCGCCAGCGGGGGCACCCTGTTGGGCGCGGACGATAAAACAGGGGTGGCTGTTATCATGACGTTGGTGCAGTATTTGTACGACCACCCACAGTTTGTGCACGGCCCTGTAAAAGTAGCCTTCACGCCGGATGAAGAAACGGGCCTGGGCATTGGACAGTTTGACGTGAAAAACTTTGGGGCGGATTATGCCTACACCCTGGACGGTGGCAACTTAGGGGAACTGACGGGGGAAACGTTTACCGGCAAGGCTTTTACCGTTACCTTTACCGGCAAGCGCGGGGTGCACCCCGGGGCGGCAATGAACTCGGCTTTTGCCGATAACATTTTAATGGCGTCGGACTTTCACACCCTCCTGCCCCGCCAGGCCCGCCCGGAAACCACTTCCGGCCGCCGGGGGTATATCTATGTAGATACGTTTGAAACCCAGGGCGACACAACCACCGTTTCCGGCATTATCCGTGCGTTTACGGATGCGGACATGAACCAGTTGACCAGCCAGTTAAACCAGGCCTTGCGTACGGTAAAAGCCATGCATTACAAAGGCCAGGCTACACTGGAAATAACAGACCAGTACCGCAACTTGGCCGAAAAAATTCCCCCGCAGATGCTTACGCTTGCCAAACAGGCTATGCAACAGGAAAATATTACCCCGGTGTTACACGCCGCACGCGGCGGTACGGACGGCAGTACGCTTTCTTTTATGGGCCTGCCCACGCCGGATTTATTTGCCGGGCAGTTTAACATCCATAGTGAATTGGAATATGCCGATGTGGACGTAATGGAAGCCAGTTTACGCACCGTACTGCGGCTGGTTAGTTTGTGGGGATTGCAAACCAAGTAAAGTTTTTGGAAATGTAAAAAACCCGGGTGTGAGCCCGGGTTTTTTGTATATCAATTTACGCAAGCAGTTTTTTTTCACACGCTACTATTTTTTCTTCATATAGCTCTATTTTGTAATTAAGGCGTTTGAGCGTGGCCTGCAAATACTGGATTTGGGTTTGTAGGCGGTCCCGTTCTGCCACAAGCAAGGCTTTACGTGCCGCCAAGGTTTTGTTGCCTTTTTCAAACAGAGCCACATATTTTTGCAACGTTTCTATGGATAGCCCCGCCCCGCGCATACATTTAATAAATTCTACCCAGTTGCAATCTTCGGGCTGGTAATCACGCAGGCCGGCCGGGGTGCGGGTTACCGGGGGGATGAGCCCCTCTTTTTCGTAATAGCGTAAGGTATCGGCTGAGATGTTATATTTTTTGCTTACTTCGGAAATAGTCATAAAGCCTCCCTATACTTATATTATAGCGTTTAGAGTTGGCTTTAAGTCAAGTGTGCCAGTATGAAAGTGGATGCTGTTTAATGCACATAAACCCCTTACTAGTTGACTTGTTTTTTTTTTTTGATAGAGTTTACAGGTCCGCATAAGGGGGGACGTATCCCGGGTGCTAAAGGGGCCGTATAAAACGGATTTGGAAGATTTAGAGGGATCTTCTTTCTGTTCCTCCTCATTAAGTACAGAAAGACACGCAGGGCGGAAGCGGACAACTCCGCCCTGCACAACGTAAAGAGAGAGGAAACAACATGTCCCAAAAGAAGAAAGCATTTACACTAACGGAATTGTTAGTGGTAGTGGTGATCATAGGTGTATTATCTGCCGTAGTATTACCGAAATTCAGTAAAGTATTAGAGAGCCGCAAAACCAGCGAGGCCGAGGAACTGTTGACTGCCGTACGCAACGAGCAGGAAGCG
>JAZUSQ010000018.1:0-45879 GCA_045606825.1 Elusimicrobiaceae bacterium | reverse complement strand
CATTGGCAAGATTGCGACTGTTTCTAGTTCAGAATCCCATTTGCTTTACGCAAAAGAACGGGCTTAATGCCCTACTAAAAACAGTCCTAAGACAGTTGTAAATAAGCCACATTTAAGGCTTACATAAAACTTTTACTCTCCAAAATCTTAATATACTTTCATTATAAAACATTTTGACATGGGTGTTGTTACTTCTCATAATTCTTCAAATCAGCAATTATCTCGTTTTTTGTGAAAATGTAAAAACAGTATTGCTAGTACAGCTTTGATATATCTCGAACATAAGTGTTGGAATATTCTAAATTATCAATATGAATTTCTATAATGCTCTATTTCAGAAGGACTGATTTTTATATTATGATATCCATTTTCTATTAAAAAAGATTCTAGTTGTTTCTTATTTATTATTTGTTCTTTTAACGTCGGGCCTAATATTATTTCTCTTAATTGTAAGGGAAATTCATGGATATTAATTTCAATATATGGATTTAAAATATTAAAATTTTGTGCTATTTGCCAGCGCTTCTGGATTTTATTTTTCCACTTATATAATAATCTGATTTCTTTTTCTTCTTTGTAATCTTTGGATTTAAAAAAATGCCTATAGTAGTACAGCTGTTTAAAAATAAATTTGGAGCGTTTTTGATCAAATATATTTACTATTTCTTTTAATAAATTAAGGATCTTTTGATCGTAAGTGACTTCAGCCAAATAAAAATTATTACTAGTGTTTTCATCTTTTATATCAAAAATCAGATTAACTCCCTTTGCATCATCTCCATACAATCTCCACATAGTAAGATTGTCCTTTTTTTCTGCTTTGCAGCAGGATAGTATAAAGGTATTATTAATATTTGTTATTTCATCCCGGTCGTTATTTGTATTATGTTTATAAATATATTTTTCCACATAATCGATTTCCGATTTATCATTCATCCCACAGATACCATTCATTCTAATTTTTTGATTACGTAGTATATCAAAAAGGACATTGAATGAAGTATAGCGACAAGTCTCATCTATTTTTTTGGGGGGGAAAAAATATTTTAAAAAAATTTTCTTCAAAAGATGGTTCAAAATAAAAAGGATCATTTCCTTGTATTATAGGTTCATTTCTTGGCGCATCTATTAACTCACGTAATTTTTGTGAATTGATTATGTCGTTATGCTGAAGAAATTGATTTATTCCTTCTTTAAAAACATTTTCGAGTGACTTGATATCGTTCGAAGAAAATTTTGTATTATATTTATCGATTAGCTCTCCAATGATTTGAGAAATACCCTCTTCATTTTTAGATGTTTTTATTGGTGTAGAAGTTTTGGCCTTTGTAGAGTACAATCTTTGAATATAAGAAGTAGTATTTCCTTTTTTACTAATAAATCTAATAATTATATAAAACTTAATATTTTCTGAGAGAGCAATTGTTTCTATCTCATGCATGACCCTGGCATTATCATGTGAATTATTTTCGATTTCTATAATGCTTACAATATTATCTTTCTCATCTTTGATAACAGCATCGGGGATAATCCAATAATCTTTCCAAGTTCTCAATTTAGGATCTCTCTCTAATCCATATCCTTTATTACTTAATATTTCCGCATATCTTTCTAATATTTTGTTTTCAGCTTCTCTAAAATTCATTTTTTATCTCCTCGCTTGTGTTATAAAATTCAGCATTTTATTGTTAAATCAATATTATCACTGCTACCTAGTACTATGCTATATAAAGATAGTATATAATTCTGAACAAATCTGGGGTAATTAAAAAATTAGAAAATTTATTTACACTATTTACCTTATATTTACAGACGATTTTTGATGTATCGTTTGTTTTTTTATGAGATTATAGTTCTGTAGGAAGACTTGACTTCTTGGAGGTTATAAGCGTGAATGTGTATAGGAGAGAATATGCAAAACTATACACATTTAACCGCACGGGAATTACGTTTAAAATGGCTAGAATTGATAGGTCGGCCTATACCGCCAATTGGGCGAAGTTTAATTATCAAATACCTGTTATGGTATGAACAAGCCAAGTGTGAGAAGATCTCTCCACTTGGCTTTTTTCACGAAGTGAAGCTAGCCGCAAAGGGAGCAGACAAACGCCCCAAAGCCACATTGGAAGTTGGCTCTAAAATAGTCCGTTCCTATCAAGGTATCAAATACGAAGTAGAAATTATCCCACGAGGGTATTTGTATAGGCACAAAACCTATAAAAGTTTATCCGGTGTAGCCAAGGCCATTACAGGTAAGAGTTGGAACGGGAATGTATTCTTTGGAGTGAAGAAATGAGTGATAAGAAAATACGTTGTGCTGTCTATACGCGCAAATCAACCGAAGAAGGATTAGAACAAGAGTTTAATAGTTTACAAGCTCAACGGGAAGCGTGTGAGGCATACATTAAGAGCCAAAAGCACGAGCATTGGCAGTTATTACCAACGGAATATAATGACGGCGGATATTCGGGTGGTAATATGGAACGCCCGGCTTTAAAGCGTCTACTCCAAGATGTGCAAAACGGACTTGTTGGTATTATTGTTGTTTATAAAATAGACCGTTTAACCCGTAGTTTAATGGACTTTAGCAAGATAGTAGAAGTATTAGATAAGCATAATGCCTCATTTGTATCTATTACTCAACACTTTAATACCACTACCAGTATGGGTAGGTTAACCCTCAATATGTTATTATCCTTTGCCCAATTTGAGCGGGAGGTCGCAGGGGAACGCATTCGGGACAAGATTAGCACGAGTAAGAAAAAGGGTATGTGGATGGGTGGTAAACCACCATTAGGGTATTATCGTAAAGATAAAAAGATATACCCGGATGAAGAAAAATCAGCCCTAGTACGCTCTATTTTTGAAAAGTATATGGAACTCAAAAGCACTACTCTTCTAAAAGAGTGGTTAAATAAACAAGGCCATAACATCCCCGTAGGTAACTTGAACTGTATCTTACGTAATAAAGCATATATTGGTTTAGTAGGGCATAAAGGCACATGGTATCCGGGGGAACACCAAGGCATAATCCCAACTGAACTATTTGAACAGGCACAAGCAGTAATGGCGGATAACCGTATTAACCGTCAACATTATGACCCTAGCAAAAGTCTTTTATCGGGGAAGTTATATGATGACAAAGATAATGCTATGAGCCCCAGCTGGAGCACAGGGAGCGGCGGCAAGAAATACCGCTATTATGTAAGCCAAGCACTTATCCGCAAAGAGCCGGGCAAAGTGGGAAAAGTCAGTAAGGTGTCACTCCAAAAATTGGAGCAGTTTATAGATAATTGGTTTAGTGAGTTTTTGAAGGACAAAAGCAAGATATACCCCTATATCCAACAGTTTGGCGTAAGCAAACAACAGGGAATTATCAAACGACTGCCATCATATTCGATAACGCGGGATGTAGAAAAATCACTCGTTAAACGAGTTAAATTAAATCCAAACAAGATAGAAATTACACTATATCAAGAACAAGTAACCGAACTATTAAATGCCATTTATGAAAATCGGGAAATGCGCTTGCTCAAACCAGAAGAATTAAAACAAGAAAGCAACTATACGGAGCCGTACCATATCGGTACAATAGCCAACGGAGAAAAGATAATTGTGGGGCAGTTTGTAGAGCCGAAGAAACGCCCTAATACTGAACTTATCAAAATCTTAAATCAGGCCTACACATGGCACCAAGACGTAATTAATGGTACTAGCACACAGGATATAGCCAAGCGGGATAATGTGTGCGTGCAATATGTCCGCCGAATCCTTAATTTGAGCTTTTTATCCCCTAAAATTGTTCGTTCTATCTTAAACGGTACCCAGCCGGCAGATTGCACGCTCAAAAAATTGCTCTCAATAAAATCCTCAAATTGGCAAGAACAAACCAAATTCTTGCTGAATAACCCATAGAGATCGCATCTCTACAAAATTATGCTAAAACAAAGGGATTATTTTTTGGAAGATAGATATTTATTGAGATACTCTTCGATTTGCAGGTATCGCAATACGGAAGAGTTACTCAAATCATGTGTCTGCTTTAGAGCTTGCTTTCGTAAATTCTGAATAGCGTCATGATATCGCTCATTAATAACGAGTTCCAAGTCAATATCTGACTTTTTCAAATATTCTTTAGCACTTAAGACAGATTTCAAAGCATCATACTTTGCCCCTTCTTTAGAAGATTTAACAATAGGGCTCCAAAGCATGTAATATTGAGTAAAATTATCAAAATGATTTTGGACATATTCTTTATCTTTAGTAAATTTGTGAATAAAACGGTTTTCTGTATCAGGACGGCGTTTTTGAGGATCCACATATTGCAATCCATGAATATGGGCTGCTACTTCACAGACATAAATTTCTTTGTTGACAATATTTAATCCGATCACGTCGATTTCTGTTTGATGAGGACCTTTGATGTTGTACTCTACAAATTCACATTTTTTAATGTGTCGTAGCCATTCACCGGTTATTTCTTCTGCAATATTATGCATAAAATTTCTCTCTTCAAAGATTTTCTATATTGTAGCAATTTTTCCAAATTTATATTTAGCAGACGACTTCCTGCCTAGCGTTGTCAGCATAAAAAGAGAATATTTACCAAAAAGCACGAAAACCCACCAAATTTTCCATGCTATGAGTGGTGCATAAAAAAATCCCCGTCGGAGCTAAACTCTAACGGGGATTTATGCTAATAAATCAAAACTAAAATACGGAGTCGACGAGATTCGAACTCGCGGTCTCTGCCTTGACAGGGCAGCGTGTTAACCAGGCTACACCACGACTCCTTAACTACACATATATTGTATCTTAATTTTTTTTAAACGTCAAATTTATTCGGCCTGCATTTATTTATTTCCGTCAAACGGACCCCACAAAATTTGTTCCAATTCTAAATCCACACCAAACTTGTCGTACACTTTTTGGTGTACCAAATCCATTAGTTTTTTAATATCCGTGGCGGTGGCGTGGTTGATGTTTACAATAAATCCGGCATGCTTGGTGGATACCTGTGCGCCACCTACCGTCAGCCCGCGCAGGCCTGCCTCATCAATTAAGCGTGAAGCATAATCCCCCGCCGGACGTTTGAACACGCTACCGGCCGAAGGGAACTCCAGCGGTTGCTTGGTAACGCGGTTGTGTTGCACTGTATGGCGGGCCGCCAACAACTGGGTAAAATTACCCGGCGAAAGCCGAAATCCGGCCGACAAAATAATGCACGGGGGCAGACCTTCCGCCTTGCGGTACGAAAATTTTACGTCCTCTTTCGTAAGGGTGGCGGGGCGGCCTTCCAAGTCTATGATATCAAAATACTCCAAACACTCGGCTGTTTCCTGCCCGTAAGCCCCGGCATTCATAAACACGCCCCCGCCCACACTGCCGGGGATGCCGGACAGTTTTTCCATGCCTGCCAGCCCCGCCTGGCAGGCCAGTTCGCATACTTTATCTAAGGGGGCCCCGGCTTGGGCTTTGATACTATCGCCCTCTACCAAAATGCGGTTCATTTTGCGGGTGGAGCAGATAATTCCTCCCACCCCTTTATCACTTACTAAAATGTTAGAGCCCAACCCCACCACCCGCAACGGGATTTGTTGGGTGCGGGCCAGTTTGAGCACAAACTCCCACTCCTCATGGGTTTGCGGGTACACATATACCTCTGCCGGGCCCCCGGCACGGTACGTAGTGTGCTTGTACATGGGCTCGGCCAAGAGGCAATTTTCACCAAAAAATTGTTGGAGTTCTTGCTTGTAATCCATATTAAAAACTTACACCCACCCCGCCGGTAAAGCCGTGGCTGTCTTTGGTAATTGTATAAGCAATAAACCCGGTTAGCAAGGGGAATGGATGCACATTTACCCCCACCATGCCGCGCGGAGTACCGTTGGAGGCTGATTCGTTATGTGTGTATCCGCGGGTTTTAAGTTTGCCGTAATCATACCCTACCCCCACATAGGGGGTAAAAAACAAAACCGAAGTGGAGGCAATGGCCGAGGCGGAGTAGTGATTGTTGGTGTACCAATCTGTACGGCCATTATCATAAAATGCCCCAAAGGATAAGTTTAAAAATTCCAACATGCTCATTTGATAGGTAAGCCCACCCCCGACCGAGCGGTATCCGTTGGCTGCGGTACCACGGGCCACTACACCCAGGTTCAAATACGGGATTTTAGTTTCCGCTACCAAAAAGGGGAGCACGGTGTAACTATCGGACGAAATATCGTTTTCGGAAGAAGGTTTAAACACGCTCACGCTGGCCCCCACGTTTACACCCGGGAAAAGTTTCGGCCGGCCGGTGTGGAAATCCACCGTGCCGATTAACCCGTTCAAATCGCGGTTGTAGGCTTTTAAATTGGACACACCCGGGCGGTAGTGGTTATGGAAATCATCCCCCATGTTGGAAGCGCAAACAGCCACCGGGGCCGCTAATAAAATGAACACATAAAGTAGTTTTTTCATAGATTCTCCGTTTGCAAAAGGTTTGGATATATAATATCATAGAAAAAGAGAGGAGTTTTCCGCAACCCCGCCCTATTTTAGCACTTAGGAGATGTATATGGTCAGTGAATTAGCCGGAACTTTAACCAAACAGAGAATTGATATTGAAAAACTACGCAACGAATTTTTGAACCCTTCTCAGCCACCTGTTCCTGTTAAATTTGGCACGTCCGGCCACCGCGGCACCTTGGGGGCCGGGTTTTGTGCGGCCCACGCCAAAGCCATTGCCCAAGCCGTGGCGCGTATCCATAAGGAACAACATTTGTTAAAACCCATTTTAGTAGGGGGGGATACGCGGCTTATGTCGCGCGAAGTAGCCCAAATCTGTGCCGAAGTGTTAGCCGCCAACGGGTTTACGGTGGTGTTGCCGGATATGCCGGTACCTACGCCTGTGTTCTCGTTTGAAATTTTAAGCGGCCGTGTGTGTGCCTGTCTAAACGGCACCGCCAGCCACAACCCGCCACAAGATATGGGTTTAAAATATAACCCGTCTAACGGTGGCCCGGCAGATGCGGCCTTAACTAGCCTGATTGCCAAGTACGCTAACGAATATATGGCCCACCCGGACCAAATTAAATCCATGCCGTTGGCGGATGCCCGCGCCCAACATTTGGTGCGTAGTGCAGATGTGATTACCCCCTATGTAAACGCGCTGGCCAAATTTATTGATTTTAAAGCCATTGCCCAGGCTCCTGTTAAATTTGCCGTTCACCCGTTAGGGGGGGCCAGTTTGGCATTTTACCAGGCTATTAAAGAAAAGTATGCACTGAAAAATTTGGATATTGTCAGCACGGAGCAAGACCCCACTTTTTATTTTATTCCCATAGATCATGATGGCAAAATCCGTATGGATCCTTCTTCCAAATACCCGATGTCTCCGCTGATTGAATATGTGCAAAGCGGTAAATACCAATTTGCCGGAGCCAGCGACCCGGATGCCGACCGTTTTGGATGTGCCACCGCCAAAGGCGGGTTGATTTCCCCCAACCATGCGTTGTGTGTCATGGCAGATTATTTGGTGCGCCATAATAAGGTGCGCGATGCCTATGCTTTTGGGCGCACATTAGGTACTACCGCTTTGTTGGACCGCATTGCCGAGGCTAACAAAATGGGGTTGGACGAAGTAAATGTAGGCTTTAAATATTTTGTGGATGGGCTCTTAAAACGCAAATACGTACTGGCCGGGGAAGAAAGTGCCGGTATGTCTGTAAGCGGTTGGACGACGGAGAAAGACGGTATATTTGCCGTATGTCTGTTAATGGAAATTACGGCGGTAGAAGGTGATATTGCCGCTTTGTATGACAAACTAACTGCCGCCCACGGTACACCCTATTATACACGGGTGGATATCCCTACCGACGACGCTACCAAAGCCCGCGTAAAAGCCCTCAAAGCCGCGGATTTTGCCCACGTACTACAGGTGGCGGGGGAAAAAGTAACCGGCGTGCGCGACACAGATGGCATTAAAATCTATTTGCAATCGTCCTGGTTATTGGTGCGCCCCTCCGGCACGGAAAACATCTTAAAAGTATATGCCGAGACATTTGTGAGTGAGCCACATTTACATGCGCTGATTGAAGAAGCACAAAAATTGCTCAACTAAATACAGGTCTAATTGAAAAATCCCCCGGTTGTTGTAAACGCCGGGGGGTATTATTATTTAAGGGTACAATCGCCACCTGAATAAACATTGGGTCCTGGAATAAATGTTAAGGGGCTGGCATTACAATTAAAATAGTCAGCACAGGAAACATTGTCATGGTGTTGACACTGGACTGTCATAGCAGGGTGTCTATCACTCCAACTACCCCAAACGTGGAGCCCGTCTTTTGGAAAAAGCGTTACAGTTGCCGATACGTTTTTTCCTTGTTGGTCCCCAACTATACTAATTGCAAAATTGGTTAATTGATTAGTACCTGTTTCATAGGATATCTTGCTAAGGTCGCCGCTAGTCCAATATCTCCAGTGTTTTAATTGGGGCATATCTATATTTAATGCATCCACCGTCACGTTTTCAAAGGTACCATGTTCCAAATAGTAGGATTGCATGGCCTTATCTAAAGCATTTAAAACCGTTAATGCTTGTGTGCCGTGTGCTTTTTTAACCGCCTTATTATACTGTGGCAAGGCCACCGCCGCCAAAATGCCGATAATAAGGACTACTACTAACAACTCAATGAGGGTAAACCCTCTGTTTTTATATGACTTCATAACATCCTCCTAATTTTAACTTACAACGTATCTGTTATAAAGCCAACAAAACGGCTCTTTGATACCAAGGTCTATTATCCCCCCAGCAACAAACAGCCGTAGTAGCCACTAAAAAGCGACACACATTAGATGTCATACACACGGGTAATTAGGCCGCGCATACAGCACCTGATACGGTTATTTTTGGAATAATAGATGTTACATGGTAACAGGTGTCCCTTTGCAAGCAGACATCCAAAAACAGATAAATTGTACCTATAGTATAATAAAAAAACACCTAAATAACCAGGGGGAATATAGCGGGAAACCTGTCAAACAAAAGGATTCGTTTTGGCAACTTGAAAATAAATAAGGACGGCTGGTTGTTTTTACCCCCCAAAAAAGGTATCCTTTATATATACACTTATTGGAGAACCTATGCCCGAAACACCCGTTTTAGACCGTATTCTGTTTTCACAGGAACAACTGGCCGCGCGCGTGGCCGAACTGGGCCGCCAAATTTCGGCCGATTACCGCGGTAAAACCCCGTTATTTGTGGGTATCTTGCGCGGCTGTATTTTGTTCTACGCAGACTTAATGAAACAAATCAGCGTAGATTGTAATATGGATTTTATGTGTCTGTCATCCTATGCGGGTACGTCTAGCACCGGGCAAGTGCGCACCATGTTGGACCTGCGCGAAAGTATTAAAAACCGCCATGTCGTGGTGGTAGAAGATATTGTAGATACGGGCCTTACGCTGGATTATTTAATGGCTAACTTGCGCTCGCGCGGGGCGGCCAGTATAGAAATTTGTTGTTTGCTTAACAAGCCTTGTAACCGCAAGGCAGACATCCACCCAAAATACGTCGGTTTTGAAGTGGGGGATGAATTTGTAATCGGGTACGGGTTGGATTATAACGAACTGTACCGCAATTTACCATATATAGGGGTTTTTAGAAAACAATGAAAAATACCAAACGTCCTAACAACCGCCGGATTATTTCGGTAGGCCAAATTGTCGGCTGGATTGCCGTATTTGTAATAGCCGTAGCACTTTTTAACCGCCCCGGGGCCAAGCAAACTGCTTTAGATTATTCCGATTTTAAACAAAAAGTGGCCGCGGCTGAAGTGTCGGACTTGACCGTCGCGCCGGAAGAAATCTCCGGCCTGTACAAAAATGAAGGGGGCCAATTTGTACCTTTCAAAACGGTACGCATGGCCGACCCGGATTTGGTAAAAGAACTTTCTGCCGCTAAAATCCAATACAAAGCCCAAAAAGACAACAGTTGGATTGGCAGTATTTTGTTTAACATTTTGTGGATTGTGCTTTTGGTGGGATTGTGGTGGTTTATCTTTTTGCGTCCGCAACGTAGCGACGGCAAAAGTGCCATGAGTTTTGCACGCTCTAAGGCCAAAATGCAAGACCCCAGCCAGCAAACGGTTACATTTAAAGATGTGGCCGGATGTGAAGAAGCCAAAGAAGAATTGGAAGATATTATTAAATTTTTAAAGAACCCTAAAAAATTTCAGAAATTAGGGGGCAAATTGCCCAAAGGCGTGCTTTTGTACGGAGCCCCCGGTACGGGTAAAACTTTACTTGCCAAAGCCGTAGCGGGCGAAGCCGGTGTGGCGTTTTTCTCGGCCTCGGCCAGTGAATTTGTGGAAATGTTTGTAGGGGTGGGCGCGGCGCGCGTGCGCGACTTGTTTGACCAAGCCAAAAAGAATTCCCCCGCCATTATTTTTATTGACGAGTTGGATGCTGTTGGCCGCCGGCGTTTTGCCGGGATTGGCGGCGGACATGACGAACGCGAACAAACTCTTAACCAATTGTTAATTGAATTGGATGGGTTTGAAAGCAAACAAGGGATTATTTTAATGGCCTCTACCAACCGCCCGGATGTGTTGGACCCGGCGTTAATCCGCCCGGGGCGTTTTGACCGCCACATTTCTGTGCCCGCGCCGGATTTGAAAGGCCGTGAAGAAATTCTAAAAGTACACGCCAAAAAAGTAAAACTGGGGGAAAATGTGGACCTCAAAACCGTGGCAAAAGGAACCCCGGGTTTTGTGGGGGCTGATTTGGCCAACGTCATTAACGAGGCCGCCCTCTTGGCCGCCCGTGCCGATAAAGAGGCCGTAGAGCCCGCCGATATGGACGAAGCCATTGAACGGGTAATTGCCGGGCCGCAAAAGAAAAGCCGTATCATTTCTAAACAGGAACTTAAAATTATTGCTGCACATGAAGTGGGCCATACCCTGGTTGCCCGTTTGACGGACCATTCGGACCCGGTCCACAAAGTGTCTATTATCCCGCGGGGGCAGGCACTTGGTTACACGTTGCAACTGCCGGTGGAAGATAAATTTTTGGTTAGCAAGTCGGAATTTTTAGACCGTATTTGCATTGTGTTAGCCGGGCGCGGGGCCGAGGAAATCGTCTTTGGCGAGATTACCTCCGGTGCCAGTGATGACCTAAATAAAGCCATGGCCTATGCCCGTAAAATGGTAACGGAACTGGGGATGAGTGACAAACTGGGCCCCGTTGCTTTGCCCAACGGCAACGAAGGGGAAGTGTTTTTGGGGCGCGATATTTCCCGCCATGCTACTTATTCGCCGGAACTAGCAAAAGTAATTGACGAGGAAATTATGGGCCTTATTAAATCCTCGTATGCGCGCGCCAAAGAAATTATTACCACCCACCGCGCCGCTTTTGATAAACTGGTGGAAGTGCTTTTGGAAAAAGAAGTAGTAGAAGCCCGTGAAATTGATGAAATTTTGGGGTTAAAACCTGCCCCCGCTACGGTGCCCGAAACGGCCCAAGAGGCGGCAGACGAACTGGCAGAGACAGCCACCCCGCAACAGCAAGCACAATTACAAGCACCTGCCCAACAGGGGGATTTGTTTGACATGGGCCCAAAAGCCTAGCAACTTAGTACGGCAACAAGGAAGGAACTATGGGAAAGTATTTTGGAACAGACGGTATCCGGGCGGTAGCCGGGCAGTTTCCGTTGGTAGATGATTTTATTACTAAATTGGGCTATGTGGCCTTAAAAGAACTGCAAACTGCCACACCGGACAAACAATTAAAACCACAGGTTATTATTGCACAGGATTCACGCGCTTCCGGCCCGGCCATTTTAGCCGCGTTGGAGAAAGGCATCCGTGCCAGCGGGGCCAACGTAATTAGCATTGGCATTGCCCCCACTCCATCAGTTGCATATTTAGTGAAACATACCCACAGTTTGTGTGGCATTGTCATTTCCGCCAGCCACAATCCGGCTGAATTTAACGGCATTAAGTTTTTTACCAACCAGGGCACCAAACTGCCGGAAGCGTTGGAAAATAACATTGAAGCGGAAATTGAAAAATTGACGGCAGTTCCTGTGCCTACCGGCACATTTGTACAAGATACTGCTTTGCTAAAAGCCTATGAGCAGTTTTTGATGTCCACGGTGGATAAAGACCTGCTTAAAGGTACCAACATTGTGTTGGATTGTGCCAATGGGGCCAGTTACCAGGTGGCCGTAAATGTGTTTGCCGGTTTAGGGATGCGTGTAACGGTAACGGCCGCCAAACCGGATGGTACCAATATCAATCATCATGTGGGGGCATTGCACACGCAGTTTATGCAGAATTTAACCGTGCGTGAGAAAGCATTCATGGGGTTTAGTTTTGACGGTGATGCGGACCGCGTGATTGCTTCTGATGAGAAAGGCCGCCAATTAGACGGAGACAATATTATTGCTTCCTCGGCCCTATGTATGAAGCAGGCCGGAATCTTAGCCCATAATAAGGCCGTACTTACGGTAATGGCCAACCTGGGGTGCATCAACTATTTGAAAGAAAACGGAATTGATGTGGTATTGACCAGCGTAGGGGATAAATATGTGTCTGAAGCGTTGGAAAAAGAAAACCTCTCTATTGGGGGGGAAACTTCCGGCCACATCATTTTTAGGCAATTTGCCAATACCGGGGACGGTATTTTATCTGCCTTGCAGTTTTTACAATTTGTAAAAAAATCAGGTCATCCGGCCAGTTGGTTTTTGGACCAGTGGAAAAAATACCCCAGCAAGTTAAAAGCCGTGCCGGTTACGGCCAAGCCTCCCTTGCAAACACTGGATGGTTTCTTGCCGGCGGTTGCCCAAATTGAACAAACTATGCACGGTAAAGGCCGTATAGTAGTGCGTTATAGTGGCACGGAACCCAAACTGCGTATTTTGGTGGAAGGGCAAGAAGAGCAGATGGTCAACCGGGTGCTGGATGAGGTAGAAAAATTGTACCAGCAAAAAACGGAGGTACGCTAAATGACGTTAAAATTAGGTGTAAATATAGATCATGTGGCCACTTTACGCCAAGCGCGCCGCTTGTCCAGCCCAGACCCGCTGGATGCTGCGGCAGTGGCCTTGTCTGCCGGGGCGGATTTTATTGTGGCGCACTTGCGCCAGGACCAACGCCATATTAACGTGCAGGATATAGCCAATTTGTGCAAATTATTCCCTAAGCAAATGCACGTGGAATGTTCCGTTAGTGAATTTGCAGAAAAAGTTGTGCTTAAGTACAAGCCGTATTCGGTATGTTTGGTGCCGGAACTGCCCGGCGAAGTTACCACTACCGGCGGGTTAGATTTTACACCGGCGGTCCAAACACGTCTAAGCAGTATGATTAAGAAACTGCACAAGGCTGGTATCAAAGTCAGTTTATTTATTGACCCGTCCGCGGCAGATTTGCGTATTGCTAAACGGTTAGGGGCTGATGTGGTGGAACTGTGTACGCGCACATACAGTGAGACCGCTACCAAAGCCCAGGCTAAAAAAGAGTTAGAGGAACTGTCTCTGGCGGCTTTTCTGGCCCAGGAATTGGGTATGCAAGTGCACGCCGGGCACGGGCTCAACTATCATAACGTATTGCCGGTGGCAGATATTGGCGGAATTACATGTATGAATATTGGTTTTTCCATCATTAGCCGTGCACTCTTTACCGGGCTTCCTGCCGCGGTAGAGGAAATGAAAAATTTACTCTAGGAGCCAAACCATGTGCGGAATTATCGGATATGTAGGCAAAAACAATAGTACTCCTTACATTATAGACGGCCTGAAAAAATTGGAATACCGCGGGTATGATTCTGCCGGAATTTCTATTTTACAGGATGATAAAATTGTAACAGTTCGTGCGGTAGGCAAAGTGGCAGAATTGGAAAAAGCCGCTTTGTTGGTCAACCCACAGGGGACTACCGGTATTGGGCACACCCGCTGGGCTACCCACGGTAAACCCAGTGAAGAAAACTCTCACCCGCACCGTGATTGCACCGGCGAGTTAGTGGTCGTACACAACGGGATTATTGAGAACTACTTAACTTTGCGCGAAAAATTACAAAAGTTGGGACATACCTTTCAGAGTGAAACCGATACGGAAGTAATTGCCCATTTGATTGAAGAAAACCTCATCCACACCCGTGCCTCCAGTAATGAAGAACAACTCATCAAAGCCGTGCAAAAAACCAATACCCAAATTGCCGGGGCATTTGCCATTGGGGTCATGTGGGCGCACACGCCGGGGATGTTGGTGGGTGTGAAAGCACAAAGTCCGCTGGTAGTGGGGTTGGGGAAAAATGAAAACTTTTTAGCCTCTGATATTCCGGCTTTCCTGCAACACACCAACAAAGCCCTGTTTTTAGAAGACGGTGAAATGGTTGTGTTGCGGGCGGATAACGTAACCGTGCTGGACACAAACGGTAAAACGAAAAAAGTAAAACCGACTAAAATTTCGTGGGACCAAAAAACAGCCGAAAAGGGCGGATATGCCCACTTTATGATCAAGGAAATTTATGATCAACCCCAAGCCCTGGAAGACACGTTGCGTACCGCACAAACGGATTTTGCCAAACTCTTGGGTGTCAATGACCAGCAACTGCGCCAGTTGCGTAATATTCACATCATTGCCTGCGGCACGGCATACCATGCAGGCCTGGTGGGCAAATATTATTTAGAACAACTGGCCGGTATTCCCACCAGTGTGGATTTGGCCAGTGAGTATAAATACCGCACTATCCCCTCCTTTGAAAACACCCTGGCTATTGCCATTAGCCAATCCGGTGAGACAGCCGATACCATTGGTGCGATTAAAAAAGCCCAAAAATTGGGGTTTCAAACCTTGGCCATTTGTAACGTGTTGGGTTCCACACTTACCCGTCTTTGCGGGGGTACATTCTTTACCCATTGCGGGCCGGAAATTAGTGTGGCTTCTACCAAAGCATTTACCAGTCAAATTACCGCTATGTTTGCATTGGCCGCGTGTGTGGGGCGGGCTAACGGGCATTTAAGTGAAGCCAATTTCCAGCAGTTTGCCAAAGAGTTGGTACGCCTGCCAAAAGATATGGCCCAAGCCGTTAAAATGGAGTATGAGGTACGCCATTTGACACGCAAAATTTACAAGGCGGACCGGTTTATTTTTTTGGGCCGTCATGTAAATTTCCCGGTTGCGTTGGAAGGGGCACTGAAACTAAAGGAAGTATCCTACCGCAGTGCGGAAGGTTTTGCGGCGGGCGAGATTAAACATGGCCCCATTTCTATTATTGACAAGGGAACCCCGGTATTTATGCTCATGCCGGCAGACAGTTTGTTTGAAAAAATGCTTTCTGCCTGCCAGGAATGCCGCGCCCGGGGGGCTTATGTAGTAGCTATTACCACGCAGAATGGCGTCAAACAAGCCAAGGATGTGTCGGACCAGGTGTTTGTGGTACCACACACGCATGAACTTTTACAGCCCATTCTAAATGTGGTTCCGTTACAGTTTTTAGCCTATTGGATTGCCAAACGCTTGGGGTGCGATATTGACCAACCCCGCAACCTGGCTAAAAGTGTTACCGTAGAATAAGCAAAGGGGTTGCCTATGGAATTGCTTTCACAGGCACAAATCAAACATTGGTTTCCTATCCGCAGGCCGGATGCCCATAAAGGCAATTTTGGGCGGGTACTTATCGTGGCCGGTTCGCAACGTATGTGTGGGGCCGGGTTGTTATGTGCCCACGGTGCGCTAACGGCCGGGGCGGGCCTGGTATATTGGGCGTTGCCCGCCGCTATGCAACCGGCGTTTGCCGCAGCCATGCCTGAAGTAATTACTATTCCGTTGCCTCAAACCTCCCGCGGTGAACTGGATGCATCCGCCTGGGAGCAATTTCCTGAAATTTGCCAAACCTGTCATCCTTCGTTAGTAGTGTTGGGCCCCGGAATGGGGGAAAGCCCCCTACTGCCGCTACTATTGGCTAATTTGGCCATGCCCTTGTTGGTAGATGCCGATGCCTTAAACGCCCTGGCCCGTCAACCGGGGTGGCAAATTGCCTGGCCGTCTGAACGTCCCTGTATTTTTACTCCACACCCCGGGGAAATGGCGCGCCTGTTAAACACTTCGTTAGCCACAGACCCGGCCGTCCGCCAGGCCCAGGCCCAAACGCTGGCCACCCAAACCCGTGGTGTGTGTGTGTTAAAAGGGCCGGCTACATTGGTGGCCGCCATGGAGCAACAAACACGTTCGTTATTTCAAAATACTACCGGCAATGCGGCCTTGGCAAAAGGCGGCAGCGGGGATGTGCTATCCGGTGTGATTGCCGGCTTGTGGGCACAACTGGGTAGTGCGGAAGGATTTTCCGTACGTACGGCCTTGCATGCGGCCGTGTGCGGCGTGTATTTGCATGGATTAGCCGGGGATTTAGCCGCCCGGCAAAAAGGTTCCTACAGTGTATTGGCACGGGATTTGATAGCTGCCTTGCCGGAGGCCTTTAAACAAGTGGAGGCCGCCTAATGATTGCATTGTTGCATTTGTTATTGGGTATTTTGATAGGGGTTGTTTCCCTAGTGTTGGGAATAATTTTGGTTTGTAAGTGGGCCGCACGAAAAATGTTATACCCGCAAAAAAAACGTAAACCTCTTTATGCCTGGCCTTGTGATTTCCGGTTAGCATACAAAGATGTTACTTTTGCTACGGCGGATCATATTTTGCTAAAAGCCTGGTGGGTTCCGACCGGGGAATTTAGCGAAAAAACGATTATTTTAATGCATGGCTGGGGGATGAACCGTTCCGATATTTTAAAACATACCTATTTTTTGCGTGATTTAGGGTATAACCTGTTTTATTTTGATTTCCGTGCGTTGGGGGAATCCGGCGGCGAGATGAGTTCGGTGGGATATTTAGAGCGCAAAGATGTACGCGGGGCTATTGCGTACCTTAAGCAACATTACGGAGCGCACTGTAAAAAAATAGGTTTGTATGGCATTTCTATGGGGGGCATGGTGGCATTGGCGGAGGCAGCCTCCAACCCGGAAATTGCCTGTGTGGCGGCGGAAGCCCCGTATTTTTCATACCGCCGGGTAGTGGCCCGTTGGGCCTGGGTGCATTACCGTATTCCGTATTTCCCGTTGATTCCCATTATGTTGCATTATGTACGCCGTACGTTGCAGGCCAACCCGGAGCGTTACAGCCCCCAATATACCATTTCCAAAATTGCCCCGCGCCCGGTTCTCATTATCCATGGGCGGCAGGATAATTTAGTACCTGTGGCGCACGCGCGTCGCCTTTACCGCCAGGCCGGCCAGCCCAAACAACTGTGGTTGGTACCTAATGCCAAACATGGCAAATGCGGCGAGGTGGGCGGCTTTGAATATAAACAACGCTTGGCGGATTTCTTTCGCACCTACCTGTAACTATGTTAGTGATTTTTGATTTAGACGGAACCCTTCTAAACACGATTGACGACTTGTCTGCCGCCACCAATCACGCGTTACGTGTTTGTGGGTTTGCCCCGCGCACGGTGGACGAGTGCCGCCAATTTGTGGGTACCGGGGTACGCAAACTCTTAGAGCGCGCCTTGCCGTATGGCCAACAAACACCTGCCCATGTGGCCCGCATGAAGGACGCCTTTTTTGCTTATTATGACGTGCACTTAACAGACTTTACCCGCCCGTACAACGGTATTGTGCAAATGCTATGCGCTTTGCAGGCGCGTGGTATAAAAGTGGCGGTTGCCTCCAACAAATACCAACGCGCCACCGAACGGTTAGTGCAGCATTTTTTCCCGTCTATTGCGTTTGCGGCCGTGCTGGGCCAGCGTGAAGGGGTGCCTACAAAACCGCATCCGCAAATGGTGTTTGATTGTTTGGCGCGTGCAAATGAGTCAATGTCAACCACGCTGTATGTGGGGGATTCGGACGTGGATATGCAAACCGCGCAAAACGCAGGGGTAAAAGCCTGCGGAGTAACGTGGGGGTTTCGTTCGCGCGATGTGTTAGCCGCTTTTCACCCGGCGTATTTGGTGGATACCCCGCACCAAATTTTAGAGATTTTATAATCAAAAATTCTTTATAAAAACCTTTTGTTGCCAATTTTTTCATTTATAAAAACAATCACATATTGTTGCTGTTGAGGCCGCCATTATGGGCCGTCAAAAGGACGGACAAGCGGAAACGAAATTTTGTGTGTTTGAGTGAAACGAGTTCACAAAATTTCCCGCTTGAGTGTCCTTTTGTGAGTACTGGCGGCGAGCTTTTTGGTTCCTTTTTGTCGGCACAAAAAGGAACATAAGAAAACGCTTGACGCGTTTTTTTTTTTTGGTAAATTTGAGGTATAGTAAACGAAAAACTTATATAAATAGAGGGGTACGTATGAAAAATAAAAATAATTTTAAAGGGGAGTTTTGGAAGAAAGGTTTTACGCTTATTGAACTGTTGGTAGTAGTGTTGATTATTGGCATATTGGCGGCAGTGGCGGTGCCGCAATATAATAAGGCAGTTAAAAAAGCACAGGGTCGCGAAGTGTATGTGGCTATAAAAGCATTAGACAAAGCCCTGGCCGATTATTATTTGATGTGTGGGGAGTATCTAAATGGTTGTCATAAAGGAATATTCGCGAATTATGGGCAAGGAGCAAGAGAGGGCTTGTCTCTTTTTTCTGTCCAAATTCCCGCACTAAAATATTTTAGTTATGGTACCGGCGGGTTGGCTCAGCCGAGTCAAACGTTTAAAGGGTGTGATAACGTAACTGTTACAACTTGTGATGTATGTTTTTACTTGTCTGGTAAACAACAGTTTTGTGTAAAATGGGACAAAGGGATCCGCGCCAAAACTCTTAGGATATTCGGAGACCCGGGGAAAACAGTATGCCAATATTTGGACGGAGCCATAGAGCAAGTGCAAACGCCTTCTTCCACACAAACTCACTGTGTGGTGCAATTTTAAAACCCCCTACACGCTTTTCCCTACGCGGGCCAACCACTTGCCCGCGTGGTGTTGGGCTTCTTCTATAGACGGTGCAAAATCCGCTAACTCTGCCACACATACGCGCTGCAACTTTTGTTTAGCCAACGCGTTCCAGTCAGCACTGCCGCAAATAAATAAAACAGGTTTGTGGTACTTGCGGGCCAGTTTTAGTACGGCCAGCGGGGCCTTACCGCGCAAGGTTTGCCCATCTAATTTTCCTTCAGAGGTAATCACTAAATCGGCCCATGAGAACTGTTTTTCCAGCCGTGCTTTTTGAACCAAAAAATCGGCTCCCAGCAGTAGTTGGGCCCCCAAGCCGCCATATAACCCGGCCGCAATCGCGCCGGCGGCGGCCGTAGAGGGTGTATGTGCCGTGGGCCGCGCACCGGCTTGCACCAACACCCGCGCCCAACGGGTTAGGGCCTTATCCAATAATTTTACCTGTGCGGGGTTGGCACCTTTTTGCGGGCCGAATACCTTGGCCGAACCGTGTGGCCCCAGAAGTGGGTTGGTAACGTCGGCCGCACCGATAATTTGTATTCCCTTGAAGTACTTTTTTACGTAGGTTAAATCCACTTGGGCCAGGTGCAACAATGCCTCGGCCCCCGGGGGAATTGTTTGACCGTTTTTATTTAGTAACCGCGCGCCGCAAGCCACTAACATACCGGCTCCGCCGTCACTGCAGGCCACGCCGCCCAGGCCCACATAAATAGTACGTGCACCGCGTGTAACGGCTTTCTTAAGTACTTGACCTACCCCGTACGAGGAGGCCCCCAGCGGGTCTAATTTGTCTTTGGGAGTACTGCCTAATCCGCAGATGCGGGCGGTTTCCAATACAGCCGTTTTTCCGTCGGAACACATTAAAAAAGAAGTGGGTTTGGGCTGCCCAAAGGCATTTTGGGCGCGTACTTTTACCAAGCGGGCTTGCGGGTCTAAGGCTAAAAACGTATCTATAAATCCGTCCCCGCCGTCTGCCATAGGAAAGCATTTTACCGTGTGTTTGTTGGCTAATACGCGATGCAAAATATGTCCGGCGCGCACGGCACTAAGCGTGCCTTTAAACGCACCGGGCAACAGTAAAATACGCATTAAAATTTCCAACTCAGTTGGGCTTGAATAACGGTGTTGGCACCGGAAGAATTTTTCAAGTGTCCGCTGCGTTGGGCAAATACTTCGCGCACTTCCAGCCCCAGCATCAGGTCATCTACCCATGTTTCTACCCCCAGCCCGGCCGTGCCGGCAAAACCGTTGGAAGATTCTTTGTAACTTTGCATTTCGCCGCGGTAATTGAGTTTAAGCATTTCATACAACGCACTGCCTACCACATAAAACGCAAAGCGGCTTTTGGGGTTTAAATAATAATGAGCCGCCAGCCCGGCGCGCAACACTTGGCCGCTGGTTTGTACCCGCGGGTCCGGGAAGTCCGGGTTGCCAATAAGGGTGGGGTCTTTATCAACAAATTTGGTATTGGGGATATTGCCAATTCCTACGGCGGGGCCCAGCCATAAATTGCTGTCTTTTACGCGCCAGAGGAACTTGCTTGATACCACTACGCTGGTACCGCCTACTTTATATTCGTCCCCGGCAGAGTAGCCTGCACGGGAGGAATTGTCCAATTTTAAATCCAGGGGCATCGCACCTACTTGTACGGCAAAGTATTTGTGGTAATCGGCCTCGTTATGGAGGTTGGGGGCTTTTTTCTCGGCTTTGGGGGTTTTGGGCTTTTTGGCGGAAAGTTCTTCTTTGGCGGCCGCGGCATACTCCTGTTGGGTAACTGCGCCTGTTTTTACGCCTTTAATGAAGGCTTCCTCGTCTGTCATGGGTTTGGTAGCAGGGGCCGCCGGTGTAGCGGTTACAGCGGCATGGGGGGTAACTACTTGCCCGTTTACTACCTGGGCTTTTTGGGTGTCAAACACTTGGTCAATGTCGTTATCAAACGTCAGCCCTCCTGCGGCGGCAACCCCGGCACTGGCTGTTCCGGCGGCAACGGCGGCTTGGTGTGCCTCTTTAGCGGCCTGCTGGGCTTGGGCTTTTTCTACATATTCCTGTTGGGCTTTTTGGCCACGGTCATAATCGTAGGTTTCTACAGACACAATTTGCGGCATGTCTATATTTACTACCGTGCCGTCATCTGTTTTTAATTTTACGTTAAATTCGTCTAAGTCTAAAATTTGGCCCACCAGTTGCGAACCGCCTTTTAGAATAATGCGGTGTTTATCGGGCAAAATTTGTTCAATTTCTTTTTGGTTGAGGGTAATTGTGCCGTAAGAAGTGGCCAAGTTGAGTACATATTCTGTTTGCGAAACGATAGACCCGGTAATTAAATTGCCGTCCTTCATTTGAATAGTTTCCGCCATGGCAGGCACCGTGCACAAACACAACAACACAACCCAAAAACGTTTCATAACCCCTCGCAAGAAAAAACGGTGCACCGCCCCGGGGCTGTGCACCGTTATAGATTAGTTGGCTTTTTTGTCTTCTTTTTTAGCGGCTTTTTTGGCGGTTTTTTCTTCCGCGTGGTCCGCTTGGCAGCAGCACGGGGCTACCGCATGTTTGATTTTGGCTAGTACCTTAAGTACTTTGGCTACCGTGAGTAATGCCAAAGCGGCACCCAAAATTTGGGCCCACAGGCCACCCAGTACCATCCACATTTCTTTGCCGGTCAGTAACGGGTAAGAGGCAATTTGCCACGTCATATATACGCAAAAAGCCAACGTGGCGTAGAACAGGATGATAAATACTACATACAACCCTTTCAGGCACAACCAGTTGTGCGGCAGGAATTTGCACCAGCACGCACCTTTGCAACAGTTAGACATAGTTCTCTCCTTGTGAGTAAGATATACTTTATTGTAGCAAAAAACATAACAACGGGTACAAAGAAACTTTTTGTCCCGGTAACATTAGGCTACTCATTATTTTATTTGGGGCGTATGGCCGTCAGCACTACCACACAATACCTGCTGGGCAGTTGCCGTAGCAGGTTTTGCTCCAACTACCGTTGGCATTTTTTGTAGCATAAAGCATATATTTTTTAGGCAAATAGGCCGCTGTGCTGGCCACATGGGATGCATTTTCCCATTCCTCTTGATTTCCCCTAAAGACATATATGGCACAAATACCAGCACAATCTGCATAATAAATAAAATGTTTACTATGACAATATCCGGCCCCTTCAAGGTCCTGCTTATCACACGTAAGTTCGGGCAATTCAATATCTAGAGTCGTAGATATACCTCCTTGGTTTTCATTGTTTTCACCCATAAACACAGGATAAGGATCGTCCGCATTTCCTGTGGGCATTCCATGCTCCAACAGATACAGATCAATGCCTTTCTGCACGGCATTAATTACCGTAATAGCCTCCGCGGCACGCGCCTTTTCCACTGTTTTTTGGTATTGCGGCAGAGCCACGGCGGCTAAAATGCCAATAATTAAAACCACTACTAACAGTTCTATCAGGGTAAATCCCCGGTGTGTTACGCCATATTTTTTGAATGTGTTATACATAATTTTCTCCATACATATCTATAAGCAGGTTGTAGGGAAAGGGTACGCAAAAACGGCCTTTGCCCTATGACACTTTTCAACACACAGAACAAACAGCCGTAACTTGTTACAAGTATAACAAGCATTCGGTGCCTATCCAACCGGGTAATTAGTCCGGTTGAATTGCACCTGGGTACGACTGTTTTTTGGTTGAAAAGTGTGTTTATAAAAACTGTATCTGCTAGGCAGATGACCAAAAAACAGGTTTAATTTAACAAAGTGTTATGGGTTGGTGTTACCTCCTATGTGTAGCATTACTTAAATTATAAGAATTTTTGAAATAAAATCCACCGGGCGGGCCTGTCAGTTGGCGCGCGAGAGTAGTTCTTTGGCGTGCAGGTACGCGGCCGATTGTTTATCCCCACCGCCCAACATGCGGGCAATTTCGGCGGTAATGTCCTCGCCGGACAGCGGTTTAATGGTTACCCGTGTGGCGGTTTTATGAGCCGTTTTGGTAACGTAAAAATGTTGATTGGCTTGCGCGGCCACCTGCGCCAAATGGGTTACACACAGCACTTGGCGGCCGCTGGCGCAGGCGCGTAGTTTTTCGCCCACCAGCCAGCCTGTTTCCCCGCCAATACCGGCATCTACTTCGTCAAATACCATAACGGGCACGGTGGGGGCCAGTACGGTTTTAAGCCCCAGCATCACGCGGGAAATTTCCCCGCCGGAGGCTATATTTTTTAACGGGCGCAAGGCAGAACCGGGGTTGGGCGAAAAGAGAAATTCCACTTTGTCCGCCCCGGTGGAGGTGATGTTTTCTTCGTCCATATCAACGGCCACCCCAAATTTTACTTGGTTAAAACCTAGGGGCTTAATTTGCGCGGTAATTTGCGCGGCTAATTGGGTGGCGGCTTTGAGGCGTTTATCGTGCAGTTCTTGCGCCAGTTTAAGTAACTGCCGTTGTGCGGCGGAAAGTTCGTTTTGTAAATCCTGTGCGTGTTCTTCGGCGTGTTGCAGGTTGTCAATTTGGGCCCGCAGTTCGTCTGCGGTGCGTAAAATATCTGTAATTTCCGGCCCGTATTTTAGTTTTAAACGTTTGATTTTTTCGTGCCGTTCCAACATCTTATCCAGCGAATTTTCATCCACATCTAACCCGTCTTTATAGGTGCTTACCGTGCCGGCGGCATCTTCCAGCGTAGTGAGGGCACCGGATAGTTCTTCGGCCAGCGGGGCCAGGTTGCCATCTAATTCGGCCATGGCGTTAAGGGCTTTAACGGCTTGCCCCACGCGCGACACCGCCGCACTGTCTGCCCCGTACAAATCTTCATACGCTTGCGCGGCCAGTTCCAACAGTTTGCCCGCATGTTTTAACTTGGGCAGGGCTTGGTCCAGTTCGCTGTCCTCGCCGGGTTTGGGGGAAACACGCTCAATTTCATCTAACTGATATTGGCTCATGTCTAAGAGACGTTGTTTTTCTTGTGCGGATAAACGTACCGCCTCCAGTTTGGCTTGCACCGTTTGTACGGTCTGCCAGGCGGCGGCTACCTTAGAAACAAGAGCGGCGTGTTTGGCAAATTGGTCCAGTAATGTTAAATGCACGTTGGCATGGAGCAGGCTTTGGTGGTCGTGCTGGCCGTGGAAATCTACTAACAGTTGTCCCAGTTGCGCCAGGGCCGCCACGGTAACGGCGCGCCCCTCTATGAAGGCTTTGTTTTTGCCGTTTTTATCTAATTCGCGCCGCAGGGTAAATTGGTCCGCATGCAAGGCGTATTGGTTGCGTACTTGGGCGGGTAATACGTGGGACATAAATTGGGCTTGCACGCTCATTTTAGTTGCGCCGTCTTGAATTAAACTTACGTCCCCGCGGGCCCCCAGCACAAAGCCCAGGGCTTCAATGACGATGGATTTGCCGGCCCCTGTTTCACCGGTAAACACATTAAGGCCAGGGCCAAGGTGCAGGGTTAAATCGTCAATAATAGCAAAGTGTTGTACGCGCAGTTGTGTCAGCATTATTCTTGCCCCCAACAGAGTTTTTTGTGAAGAACGCTAAAAAATCCGCGTTCGGGCAAAGCGAGTAACTGTGCCGTAAAAGGGGCGCGGGAAATTTCAATTTCTGCCCCGGCACACAGGGACAGGTGGATTTGGCCGTCAAAACTGGCTACGGCACTGTCTTCTGTATTTTTAAACACAGGTTTTAACACAAGTTTTCCATCGGCCGATAGCACCATAGGCCGCTGGCTAAGTGAGTGCGGGCAAATGGGCGTAACAACAAATACTTCCACATGGGGCTCTACAATCGGCCCGCCCGCGGCTAATGAGTACGCCGTGGACCCGGTAGGTGTGGCTACAATTACGCCGTCGCCAAAATACGGGGGCAGTTGCACGTCATTAAACGCAGCGTTAATGAAAAACGCACGCATGTTAGCCGGGTGTAACACGCAATCATTGAGTGCTGCAAAGGTGTGTGTGCGCCCCTTTTGGTGCAAGGTTACGTGCAACATAAGGTGCTTGCGCGATATACATTTGTTTTCCAACAACGCACGTAGTGCGCGTGGTATTTCTTCTTTTTCGGCCGCCGCCAAAAAACCCAATGTGCCGCAGTTGATGCCCAGTACCGGGATGTGTTGCGGGGCGCACGCGCGGGCACAGCGCAGCATGGTGCCGTCGCCCCCTAGGCTGATGAGTACGTCCAAATTTGGCAAGTGGTCTAATGTGGTAAGTAACGTGGGCTTCACGTGTTGGGCGCGCAAAAACGCCACGGCTTCTTGGGCCAGCGGCGCAACATGCGTTTTTAGTTCGTTATAGAATACACCCACGCGGTTAAACATAGGTATATTGTAGCAATTTTAAGGTGTGCGTACTTACAATAAAAAATTACTGTTTAGTATAATAGTGCCAGGAGGTGCCATTGGGGCTGTAATAATCAGTCGTACCAGCCCACTCGCTACATAGTTTAGCACCAAGAGCGTATTCCTTGTTTGCTATCAAGACGTTACATCGGAATCTTCCGGTGGGGACATAATAGTCAAACTGTATCCAACGTCCGTTGCTATTTGACATTTCACAATAGAACGATGTGTTTGATTTGTCACATGCCGAGCAAGTGCAGCGTATTTTTGGATTTTTGCTAAGGTCAATATCCAACTTATCCAAAGAGGAGGTATATTTTCCGTTGGCTAAAAAGTACTGTTTTTGGACTGCCATGTATTTGTGCATATAAGTGAGTAACTGTGCAAACAGGGGCTTGGCAGTTGCTTTTTTATACTGCGGCACAGCTACCGCGGCCAAAATGCCGATGATGAGGACTACTACTAACAACTCAATGAGCGTGAAACCCCGCCGGGTGTTTTGGTGTTTCATGATGTATCTCCTTAGTTTGGTTTACAATTTCCCATTTTGGAAATACCCATAAAATACGGCTACAAGTGTTAGGTGCGTTCTACGGTACCTACCACAAACAGCCGCGGCCTATTGTTTACACAATAAACACTCGGCGCAAACAAACAGGGTTATAAGGCCTGCTCGTTTGCACCTAAAACGGCTGTTTTTGGCGTAGAACGCAGCTATTAACTACCCGTATCCTTGCGATACGATTCCAAAAACAGGTCAAATTGTACTTTTATTATACCATAAAACCCGTTATTTCAATAAATGCTATAATATAGTAAGACTATTTAAGAGGTAAAACTATGTGGGATTATACCGATAAAGTTATGGATCATTTTAAAAACCCGCGCAATGTGGGTTCTATCCCGAGCGCGGACGGTACCGGCCAGGTGGGTAGCCTGGTATGCGGGGATGCCTTGCGCTTAACTATCAAGGTAAACAAAGAAACCGATGTGATTGAAGATGCTAAATTTGAAACTTTCGGTTGTGCCAGTGCCATTGCTTCCTCTTCAATTTTGACGGAAATGGTAAAAGGCAAAACCATCGCGCAGGCCAGCAAAATTACCAACCAGGATATTGCCAACGCACTGGGCAGTTTGCCGGCTGAAAAAATGCACTGTTCCGTCATGGGTATGGAAGCCCTGGAGGCCGCCGTGCAAAGTTACCGCCAAGGGGGAAAGCCTGTTATTTTTGAGCAAGAAGCCGAAAAGATTGTCTGCAAGTGTTTTAACGTGAGCGAAGAAGCCATTATTAAGGCCATCCGTACCAATCACTTGACTACGGTGGAAGACGTAACGCATTTTACCAAAGCGGGTGGTGCGTGCGGGCAGTGCAAAGGCGAAATCCAAAAAATTTTGGATAAAGTAAATGCCGCCAGTACCCAGCCGCAACAGGCCCCTAAAACGTACGCGCAAATGACCTTGGTGGAAAAGATTAAAACCATTGAAAAAGTATTGGAAGAAGACATCCGCCCCAAACTCAATTTAGACGGTGGTTCTGTGGAATTGGTGGATTTGCAAGGCAATACGGTGCAGGTGCGCCTGGTAGGCATGTGTAGCGGGTGCGCCGGGGCACAAGGCACGCTTAAAAATTTTATTGAAAAAGTACTGCAGGACCGTATTTCCAAAGATCTCACGGTGGAGCAAGCCTAATGGCTAACATTATTTATTTGGACAATAATGCCACTACCCAGTGCGCGCCCGAAGTAGTGCAGGCAATGCTGCCCTACTTTAGTGAAAAGTACGGTAACGCCTCCAGTATGCATACCTTTGGCGGAGAAAACCGCCACGTTATTGACCAAGCCCGCCATACGGTGGCACAATTTATCGGCGCACAGTATGATGACGAGGTCATTTTTACGTCTTGTGCATCCGAAAGTGACAATACGGCTATCTTTTCTGCCGTGCGCGCAAACCGCACTAAAAAACACATCATTACCTCGGCCGTGGAACATCCGGCCGTCATGGAACCTTTTCGCTATTTACAAACACAAGGCTACCGCGTGGATTATATTGGAGTGGATGAACTGGGCCGCTTTGATATGGACCAGTTTGCCTCCGTGCTGGACGAGGACACCGCGCTCGTATCCGTGATGTGGGCCAATAGTGAAACGGGAACGATTTTCCCGATTGCCGACATTGCCAAACTGGCGCACGAAAAAGGTGCGTTGTTTCATACAGATGCCGTACAGGCGGTGGGCAAAATTCCGGTGAACGTGCAAGAAGCAGGGGTAGATATGCTTTCACTTTCCGCGCATAAATTTCACGGCCCCAAAGGTATTGGCGTGCTGTACGTCAAACGCGGTACGCGGTTTTTGCCGTATCTGATGGGCGGACACCAGGAAAAACAACGCCGCGCCGGTACGGAAAACGTGCCCTACATTGTGGGGTTGGCAAAAGCGGCCGAACTGGCGCAAAAACGTCTGGCAGATGGCACCATGGATAAAGTGGCCGCCTTGCGCGACAGTTTGGAGCAGGGTATTTTAAAGACCATCCCGGATGTAAAAGTAAACGGAGACCCGGTCCACCGCGTGCCCAATACCACTAACATCAGTTTTGGCTATATTGAGGGAGAATCTATTTTGATGTACTTAAATGATTTTGGGGTGTGTGCCTCGTCCGGTTCGGCGTGTACGTCGGGCTCGTTGGAGCCTTCGCACGTGCTGCGGGCCATGAAGGTGCCCTTTCAATTTGCACACGGGTCTATCCGGTTTTCTTTATCGGACCAGACCACCCGGGCCGATATTGACGTAGTACTTAAAGAACTGCCGCCCATTATTGCGCGGTTGCGGGAAATTTCGCCTTTTTCGCGCATGGCCTAAAGGAGAAAATATGAAACGCCTTGGTTTGCTTGGGTTATTTTTATTTGTAACGTTGGGACTTTCGGCTAAGACATTGGTGCTTTATCATACGAGCGATACGCACGGATTTTTCTACCCGCAAGAAGGGCAAGGCGGATTTGCTGCGTTAGCGCAAGTGGTTAAACAAGAAAAAAATCCTCATTTATTACTAGACAGCGGGGATTTTGCAAACGGTACCATAGAGACCAAACAATCTAAGGGGCTCAAAGCGGTAGAATTGATGAACGCGGTGGGATATGATGCTGTTACCGTGGGCAACCATGAGTTTGATTTTAAAGACAGCGGTATAGACCCGCTTTTGTCAAACGCCCAGTTCGCAGTATTAGCCGCTAATATGCAAGAAAAGTCCACCCATAAGCTACCTACCTGGGCACAGGCTTATAAATTGTTTGAGAGGAACGGCCTTAAAATAGGAGTGATTGGCCTGGCAAACCGTAATCCTACCCAACCGTCTGAAAAATATATTTTTACCAAACCGTTAGTAGCTTTGCAGAAAGCTTTGCAGGCGTTACGTACCCAACAGCCGGATGTAGTGGTTGTATTGGTGCACGACTCGTTGGCCGATTATAAAAACGGTATCTTACGCTATATGGGCGATATTGGAAAAAAATATGCCGGGCAAGTGCATGTGGTGCTGGGGGGGCATGCGCATAAGGTTTTTCAAAATGAATTTATAAATGGAGTTTTATACGCAGAGAGTGGGCACTCTTTAAAAAATGTAACTAAGGTAACCATAGAACTGGATGATAAGACCGGTCAGTTCCAATCGGCCCGGTCAGAGTTAATTGCGTTGGCCATTGCTAAGACCGGACAAGATAAACAGATACAGGCATTGGCTCAATCTTTGCAGGAACCCGGCATGGAAGATGTGTTGGGGACCCTAGCGCAACCTGTTTCTAAAAACCCAGTCCGTCCGGGGGAAATAGATTCTCCCTTAGATAACTGGCTTGCCCAAACCTGCCGTGCTTATACCCAAACGCCCATTTATATTCACAATACAGGTGGTACGCGCATTAGCTTGCCAAAGGGACCATTTACCAAACGGATGCTTATTGACTTATTTCCGTTTGATGACCATTTTGTACAAATGACGTTAAGCGGCCGGGAACTTAAAAATTTTATTCGTAAGAACTTGCTTCCTTGGAATAAATATGTGTATGATGGATTAGATATTACGTATCAGGTAAAACATGGCCGGGTGAAAAATTTAACTGTTTTGCTCAATGGGAAACCATTGGAAAACAAAAAACAATATGTAATAGGGACCAATTCGTATATTGCACGTAACCAGGCGTTTAGGAAGGTAACGGATAAACAAACCGTAGGAACGCAAACAGTCCGTCAGGTTATCCAAGCAGCTTTGGATAAAGGACCCGTGCAAGCCCCTGCTACCGGGCATATTGTACAACAATAATTGAGATGTAAAAGGAGACAGCGTACGAAAAAAATTAGTTTGCTCTTAGCCGTTTTAATTATCCCGTTGTTCTTGTTGGCCAAAACAACGGTGGTGTATCACACCAGTGATACCCATGGGTTTTTCTTCCCCCGAAACGGGGTGGGCGGGTTTGCCGCTTTGCAAGCCGTGCTCAACAAAGGCCCTAAAAATTACCTGCTTTTAGACAGCGGAGACTTTGCCAACGGTACCGTGGAAACGCGTAGTTCCAAGGGGCTCAAGGCCGTAGCCATTATGAACAAAATGGGCTATGATGCTACCACGCTAGGCAACCATGAATTTGACTTTAAATCTGCCAATTTCCCGGCGATTGTGGCCGAACTTAATTTCCCGATGTTAGCGGCGAATTTTTTTGAAAACGATACCCAAAAATACCCGCCGCATATTTCTCCCTATACCTTTATTACGCGCAACGGTGTAAAATTTGCCATTATCGGGCTGGGTAACCGCACGCCTACCAACCCGGCAGAGGGATATTATTATGCCAAGCCGCTGGTAGCCCTGGAAAATGCCTTAAACCAAGTAGAAAAAGAAAACCCGGATGTGGTAATTGTATTGGCGCACGATTCTATTGCGGATGATAAACATGGCACTAAATCTTACTTGGCCGATATTGCTAAACAGTTTGGCGGCCGGGTGCATGTGGTATTAGGCGGGCATGCCCATAAAATTGTGCAAAACCGTAACATTAACGGGGTGCTATTTGTAGAAAGCGGTTGTTACGTCAATTTTGTAAGTAAGGTGTCTGTGGAAACGGATGACAAAACCGGCAAGTTCATTTCCGCCAAATCTCAAATTATTCCGCTTATTATTTCTAAAACCGGCGAAGATAAATCCATCAAAAAATACCTGGAAACCTTACGCGAACCGGGTATGGATAACCCCATTGGCAAGACGACGGAAATCCTCTCCAAAATGCCTACCTCAGACGATAGACTGGATTCTCCTTTAAATGACTGGATTGCCGATTTACTAAAAGCCTACGGCGGCGCACAGATTGCCATTCATAATAATGGCGGCACCCGTGTGGATATGCCCAAGGGCACGATTACCAAGCGTGATTTGATTGATATTCACCCGTTTGACAACACGGTTACGTTGGTGCGTATCAAAGGGAAATTTTTAAAACGCTTTATCAAAAACGGCTTTGCACCGCGCAGTTTGTTTACCTACAGCGGGTTGCAAATCAATTATAAAAAGAATAACAAAGGCAAAATTACGGATATTGAAATTTTGTTTGACGGTAAACCCTTAGAAAATAACAAAGAATATACCGTAGTTACCAATTCGTACATTGCCGGCGGCGGCAGCGAAGGGCATTTGTTTAAGCAAATTCCGGCCAGTGCCAAAACTTTGGCCGGGCCCAAAACCATCCGCGATTTGATGGAAGACGGCCTGAAAGCCGGGCCGTTGTCTGCCCCACAAACCGGGCGTATTAAACAAGTAAACTAATTTATGCGTAAGTGGGGCGGGTTACTGGTTGGGCTCTTGCTAATAGGTTGTGCGCGGGAAGAACGCAAGACGGTAGAGGTGTTCTTCACGGCCGACGTGCAAGGGTTTTACTTTTCCCGCCCCGAACCGCGTTTGTCTGACCAAGAGGCCGGCGGCTATGGGGTGCTGGCTAATTTCTTTAAAGACCGCCCGGGGGATTACCTGCTTTTTGACGGCGGAAACTGGTTTGGTTCCGGGGCGGAAGGAACTTTATTTAAAGGGTCGTACTTACCGGTGCTATCCAAAAATATTCCATTTATAGCAGGCACACTAACGGATAAAGACCTGGTATATGGCTGGCCCGTGGCGCGTAACATTGTAAAGGATCTTGCCTACCCGCTGGTAGTGTCTAACTTGCAGTTAGAACGCCAAATTCCCTGGCCATTGCATGATTACCAAATCCGTACCGTAAACGGCATTAAATTTGGCATATTTGGTATTATTTCGCCGTTGGATAAGAACCGTGAGCGCTTGCCCGGGCTTGTGGTGCTTGACCCCGTAAAAACCGCCCAACAGATGACAGATTTATTACGGGAAAAAGGGGTGGACTACGTCATTGTCCTTAGTTCTCTGGTGGCCAACGAAACAGGAGGCAGCAGTGAGACACTGGCGGCCGAAACAGAAGGCATTGACCTTATATTAAGTTCCAACCAAGACAGTGAAAATCCGGATACCCAAACCATCAAAAATACCCGCATTGTGTACCCGGGCTCTAAACTGGACAGTGTGGCCCAAATTACGCTTTCTTTTGATACAAACAACCATTTCAAAGAGGCCCGTTTTGCGGATGTGCCCCTTCTAAAAGAAACATACGGGGAGGATGCCCCCACTGCCCAGCAGGCTACGCAACTGCTTAGCAAAACCCGTGAACAAATGAAACGTGCCCTCACTACCGCTACTAAAACCGTGCCAACCAGTTTAACAAGCCAGTCTGCCCTGGGCAGTGTGCTGGCACAGTGTTTGCATAAGTGGGCTAAGTTAGACGGGGCTGTACTTAATTCCCTTTCTATTCGTTCCTCTCTTCCCGCCGGTAAACTGACCGAATTTGACCTCTACAAAACCTATCCGTACGGCGACAACATTACCTTTCTTACCATCAAAGGGGCTGCTTTCACGCAAGCACTGGAGGCTGCCCTCAACACGCCGGATAATTTCCCGCAGGTGGCCGGGTTTACTGTGCAATATATGCGCTTGCCCAACGGTACAAAAAAAATTACCCGCATTACCTTGGATAACGGGCGCATTGTCCGCCCGCAGGAAACCTACCGTTTTGCCGTAACGGACCATATGGTGGCTGGGGGCTTTGGATATGACGGGTTTATCAATGCGTTGGAATTTAAGAGCACCTTTGTGGAAGCACGCCAAATTATGCGTACGTGCCTGTTACGGCAAAAAACACTGGAAATACCTGCGTTTGAAAACCGCTGGAAGTTAATCCAATGAAATATATAAAACCCCTTTGTATCGGCCCGTTTACAGCCCCTAACAATTTGGTATTGGCTCCTATGGCGGGCATTACCGATACGCCTTTTCGTATCTTATGCCTGCAAGGCGGGGCGGGGCTGGTGTGTGCGGAAATGGTATCTGCCCATGCCTTGCATTACGGTAACCCTAAAAGCGGGCGTATGCTAACGGTGGCCCCCAAAGAACACCCCATTTCTATGCAAATTTTCGGCGCGGATGAAGCCACCCTTGCGGCGGCTGCCCGCCAAGCCCAAGACCAAGGGGCCGATATGGTGGATATTAACGCAGGGTGCCCGGTTAAAAAAATCAATAAAGCCGGGGCCGGATGTGTGCTGATGAAAGACGAGGCCAAACTGGGCCGTTTGATAGAGGCGGCTGTAAAAGCGGTTTCTATTCCGGTTACGCTTAAAACGCGCATTGCGCTTACACACAAAGAATTGTTGGCCGTGCGTCTGGCTAAACTGGCCGAAAATGCCGGGGCCAGTGCTATTACCTTGCATGCGCGTGCGGCGGTAGATGTACATACCGGGGCCCCCAACATTGCGGCGGTGGCAGAAGCGTGCGCGGCGGTAAAGATTCCCGTGATTGGCAACGGCGGCGTGGTAAATGCGGAAGTAGCCAAGCAATTTTTGGATGCCGGTTGTGCCGGCGTGATGATTGGCCGCGGGGCCATTGGCAACCCGTTTATTTTTGAGGAAATTCGGTCAGTTTTGCAATCCTCCTCACCCACCCTTGGGGTACTTTCCTCCTGCGGTGGGGAAGAAAAAAATACCCCAACATTAGCCAAGAAACGCCTGCAAATTTACTTGGCTCTCATCCGTGAAAATGTGGCCTACTACGGCGAGCGTATTGGCGTGAACCGTTCCCGCAAAACGGCCGGGTATTGGATTAGTAACTTTCCTAATGCTTCCGAGATGCGTGGCCAATTTGTGCGTTTAGACACACTGGCCGACATAGAAACTTTATTCTCAAAGAATATTGCTGTACTGTAATAACACCACCGTCTGTTTCTATATGTTGAGGCATTGTATCCACAATCATATACCTCAATAATTGACCGATGGTATTTTTACTTTTTCCCCTGTGAGATTGGCACGTTTTTTGGCTTAACAACAGGGTCATGCGGATATTCATTTTTTTGCAAAGCGGGTGCATCAAGCAGTTGTTTGCGGGATGTTTGCAGGGCAAAACGTACGTGCGTAACGGTGTGCAACACAACGGGGTCCAACTCCCAGTAAACAGGCGGGCGGTACGTAGCCAGGCGTGTTAAGCGGCGTTCTAAGCGGGAGACTTCTTGTATGGATTTTTCCAACGCGGCTATGGCGGCAGTCGTTTTAGGGTGCATATACACTCCTTGGAACCATACAAAAACGGCTACCGGAATAAGCCTATCTGAGTAACCTATACCAACAGCCGTAGTCCTGCAAAACAGGACATTCACCTGTCGTCAAATGCGCATTTAACGACGGGCTTACGACTGCCGGCGCGGACTCAGATAGTGCCACAGGCTCTCCGTATTCTGCGTACGGTTCCGCACAGGTTAAAATTTTCTTTATTATAGCATAAAAAAATGGTATAGTAGGGGTGCTTCTGAAAGAGTCTGTTAATAAATTTTCCACAAAGCCCGCTTTTTTTGATATAATATCTAGGAAACCACGAGTCATTATCCGCGCGGCTACCACTCCGCGTGAATTTTACACAAGGTAGAAAAATAACGTATGACAAAGACATTCTTGCCTTCCGTTAAGGAAGTTGAAACCAGCCGCAAATGGCACCACATTGATGCCAACGGCCAAACCCTGGGCAGATTGGCTACCCGCGTAGCCGTTTTGCTGATGGGCAAACACAAAAAAACCTATACACCCAATATGGACTGCGGGGATTTTGTTGTTGTTACCAATGCCGCTAAAATCAAATTAACCGGCAAAAAATTGGAACAGAAGGTATATTTCTCGCACTCCGGCTATGCCAAAGGCGGTAAAGAAACCCCCGTCAAACGCGTGTTGGAAAATAACCCCACCCGCGTGTTGGAATTGGCCGTAAAACGCATGCTGGATGAAAACAAACTGCGTGCCCCGCGCCTTAAACGCTTGCGCTTGTTCGCTGGCGAAGCGCACGAATTTACGGAACGCTTTGGTAAATAAGAGGATTTTCTATGAATACGACGAATTTAAAAACCGGAAGACGCAAAACGTCCGTTGCCCAAGTTGAACTGTTAAAAGGTAAAGGCAACATTACCGTAAACGCCAAGAGTTTAGATGCTTATTTTGGTAACCATGCCCGCTGCAAGGCCGCTGTAAAAGCCCCCTTAACCGTAACGGGTTTGGATAAAGAATATGATGTAGAGGCTAAAGTAGTGGGTGGGGGGGTATCCTCCCAAGCCGGTGCGTTGCGCCACGCGATTGCCCGCTCTATTGCCGCATTAAGCGAAGACCTCAAAAAAGCCGTCAAAAAAGCCGGTTATTTAACGCGCGACCCCCGTATGGTGGAACGCAAAAAACCGGGGCAGCCTGGGGCCCGCAAACGCTTCCAGTTCTCCAAACGTTAATACACAACTGGAACGCAACAAAGTTTTACGGCAGAGCAGAAAAGAAATTTCTTTTCTGCTCTGTCCGTTTCCAGACAACCATTTGCCAAAATCTGCCTATTTGCACGTCCCAGCCCCTTGACGTACCTGGCAGTACGCCTATACGGGGCGCGGGCAAACGGCTAAACAGCCAAACTATAAATATTGCCAACGGCCCTCTCTAAACCCCGTACGCGCGCGTACAATTTGCTATAATAACCCCATGGATATCCTGCTTACTACCCCGCCGCTGACGGTATTTGAGCACATGGCGTTGGATGAATGTGTGGTCCGCACTCGCCCGCAGGCACGGACGTTACGCCTGTATCACTGGGCAGACGGCCCGGCTGTTACATTTGGCTATGCACAATTTATCCGCCAGGTGCGGGCACAAACCGGTGCAAGTCAGGGGGCTATTTGCCGCCGCCCCACAGGAGGGGGAATTGTTTTTCATCAGGATGATTTGACGTTTTCACTTGTGTTCCCTACGCAAGAGGCACCTGCTCAAATTTATAAAAATTTACATGCTTCTCTTCGCGCGGCCCTGGAACTAAGCGGGGTGGCCGCCCGTGTATTTGATTGTAAATTACCCCCTGCTGCCTATGCCCCCAGCCAACACCACCAGGCCAGTGCTTGTTTTGTGCGCCCGGTGGAAAATGATTTATTGCAAGCCAACGGGCAAAAGATGTTGGGCGGTGCTATCCGCCGGTTTGGAAGCACGGTGTTGTATCAAGGTTCCCTGCAACTGCCCGGGGCACGCACTAGCCCGGCGTTGAAAGAGGTCATCATCCAAGGGGTGCGCGGGTTTTGGCAAACCCAACTGCACATCTGTCCGCCAATGCCCGGTCTATTGCAACAGACCCGTGCACAGGCACTTTCCCGCTATCAAACCCCGGCGTGGACGGAGAAATTTTAATGCGAAACTTCCTTAAATTTATCGTAGCCTTTGTATGTTTGCCCATTACGCTACTGGTGTTGTGGGAAGACGTACGTATTTTACTGGGTGTGCTGGCACATGGCGGTGCGGGGATTAGTTTTACTGCCGGGACGGTAGTATATAGCGTGATTCATTACAAGTGGTATGATTTTTCGCGCATGTATGTGTTTATGCACGAGATGACCCACGCCCTGGCCGCTGTACTTTGCGGGGTGCGTATTAAAGATGTACATGTGGGGCAGGATAGCGGATATGTGAAAATGGCCCGCACCAATACGTTTATTGCGTTGGCCCCATACTTTGTGCCCGGCTATGTAATTGTAGTGGCGTTTATCTACCTGGTATTTCAATTTTTTACAGACTTGACCCCTTACCGCCCGGTGGTGTTGTTTTTAGTGGGGTTTTTTATGGCGTTTCATTTTATTCAAACATTTCATACGCTATGGGAGGCCGAACAACCGGATTTACAACTGGCAGGCGGAAAGTTTTTTTCTTGTGTAACTATTTTGTTGGCCAACCTGCTTGTGCTGGCAGTAGTACTTAAAATTTTATTTCCGCAAGAAGTGTTTTTGTGGGCGGCGGTGCGCCAAGTGGTACACCAAACTGCCATAGGCGGGCAAATTATAGTAAACTATATACGGGGGCTGTTAACCAGTTCCGCACAAGTATGAACACAAACCCAACCCGCAAACGCGCCCGAAAGCGTTTATTCATCCGCAAAACCAAACGCGCCACCAAAGCCGGTTTATTAACGGTGTGGCGGTTGGTGTTGTTTGCGGTTATGTTGCTTCTTTTATTAGGGTGCGTGGCGTGGATTTTATTTTTGCGTGCGTTTAATGCCCAACACATTAGCGAAGTAATTACCCAACAATTACAAGCCCGTTTGAACCGCCCGGTGCGGATTTCTTCGTTAGAATTAAAATTTATCAACACATTGGAACTAAAGGGTTTTACCGTATTAGACACCGTGGGGGAACCGGGCCAAGCCTTCGTATCGGCCGATTCGGTAACACTGGCCTTTGATCTGTTACCCTTGTTGGAACATAAATTAGTGGTGCACGAAGTTACCCTAAATGCTCCGCGCTTTAACCTGGTACGCATGCAAGAAGGGGTGTACAACGTACCGCAGGTACATACGGTCAAACAACCTTCCGTTTATACCAGCCGGGGCGGAAACAAGTTTACCGTATCTATTGAGGACTGGCGTGTACGGGATGGGGTATTTCGGTTTAAGGATTTGGTGTCGGGTGCGTCGCACTCGTTATATGGTGTCAATGCCCGGTTTGATAGTTTGCAACTGAGTGAATTATCCCATTTTACGTTGGAAATGGTACTACGTAACCAATGGAAGGGACGGATTTCCGAATTGGAAATTTACATGAACGGACATGTGAATTTTGCCAATTTTGATTGGCAAAAATTAGCCCTGCGGGATGTAAAAACCCAAGTGTCGTTATTTAAAAAACCCGTTGATATTACGCTGGATGCGGATAATTTGGCCAGCCCTTCTTTTAAAATTACCCTAACAGCCCCGGCATTTGAAGCGGCGGATTTATCCCAATTTGGGGATTTGCCGTTTGCGTTTGCCGTGCCGGCCTCTACGCTAACAGTGCAAGGGCAGTTTACACAGGATTACAACCGGTTGGCCCTTTCGCAAGTAAGCGTCAAGGCGGGGGACATTTCCCTCACGGCCAGTGCTTCGGCGGATTTCGCACAAGAACCTGTTGCACTGCAGGCGCAATTTTCTACGGAGTTATTTAACTTGGCCGGTAAAGAAAAAATGTATCCGGCCTTGACGCGTTACCATTTGGGCGGCCAGGCCGCCTTAGGTGGTAAAGTAATCCGCCAAAACGGCCGTTGGGAACTGCCGCTATTTACGGCCCGGGCCGAAAGTGTATCCGGTGATATTTACGGTTTTATGGCAAACCGCGCCAGCGGCGAGTTCCAAGCCAAATCCAACTTTACCGATTTATACGCCCGTACTACCGGCGGTCAAGTAACGGTAGACCGTTCTGTGTTTGATAACCTCAAACTAAGTGCCTCCTGGCGCAAAGGCACGTTGTATGGAAACATTGCCTCAGCCGAACTAAACGGTGAACCGGTTAAAATCAATGTGAATATTAAAAACTTAAAAAGCCCCAAACGCAAAGTTACCGCCAATGTATATTTCAAAAATTTTGCCCCGATTTCTTTCATTGATACCGTGCAGGATTTTGTAACTGTCATTTCCCGGCTTAGCCCGCCCGGGCATGCCGCGGCCAAACAAACCGGGGATTTGGCGTGGCTGCGTAACTTTAAAAACGGGTTGCCTAACTTTATGCCCAATTTTTCCGGTACGCTGACAGCCGACACGTTTACATCAGGTGTACTGACAGGGAACCGGTTTAATGCCCAGTTTGATTTAACGGCCCTGCAAAGCGGCGGGGAACATTTATCCGGTCCTATCCGGTTGCGTTTGGAAAACGGGGTCATTCACCAAATGGAAAAATGGGCCGAAGAACAAGAGGCCCTAAACGTAACATTCCAACCTTTCATCATGATGCACCGTATGGAGCGCGCGGGAAGTTTTAGCGTAGGCAAAGTATTGCGCGATGTAGAGGTAGAAGAACTGGGGGTATCTGTAAATTTTGATAAAGGACGTATGCAAATCCAGAACGCATACACTGTTGGTCCGACTATTTCGGCCGCTATTAGCGGCTGGGCCGATTGGGTAAAAGAAACGTTGGATCTAACCGTTTTTACCATGTTTGCCAACACCTCTAAAAGTGGGGTCCTGGCCGAAAATTTAACGGATGAATCCGGCAACCCGGCGTTGGCATTCCGTCTTTCATCCACCATGTTAAAACCCAAGGTGGAAATGTTACGCGCCAAAAAAGCAGGCAGCACCATCCGCACCGCCCAACAAAACGGGGTGGGAACTGATTTTGAAACATCTACAACCTTCATCCAAGGAGAACACCATGCCACGAAATAACCTGGACGTATTATGCCTCTTGCAAGAGCACGGGGCCATTGTAGAAGGGCACTTTGTAATGCCCTCGGGCTTTCATAGCCAGACGTATATTCAAACGTCGCTACTGTTGCAACACCCGCATTTGGCACAAAAAATTGCGGGGGCGTTGTCTGAAAAATTTACCCAAAAGGCAGACGTTATACTGGCGTTAACCCCGTCGGACAGTGTGCTGGCGCAAGAGGTAGCGCGTGTACGCAAAGTGCGTGCCATTTTTGCTTCTAAAGATGACAACGGCAACATGACTTTAAAACACAACTTTACCTTGAACCCCGGTGAACAGGTTTTAATCGTGGATGACGTGGCCGTGTCCGGGCGCAAGATTAACCGTGCCATTGAACTGGTCAGCCGCTATGGGGCGGATGTAATGGGCGTGGGGGTAATTGTAGACCGTTCCATGGGGTATTTACCCTTAACAGTGCCGCTTCGGTCGTTACTGGCTTACCCAATGCAAACATTTTCCGCTACCCAATGCCCCCTGTGTGCGGCTAAATTACCCATTACCGAAATTGAGGAACTCAAACAATGAACGAAATTAAATTAAAAGCCAAAGAAGAACGCCGCCTGCAGGCAGGGCACTGGTGGATTTTTTCCAACGAGATTGACGGCTTGGACACCTCTATTGAGCCGGGCACGTTGGTGCGGGTGCTTTCGCACGAAGGCAAACAAGTGGGGTATGGGTATTTTAACCCGCATAGTTTAATTGCTGTGCGCCTGTTGCAAAAAGGGGAAGAAGAACTGCCGGATGATTTTGTATTTGAACACTTAGATAATGCCTACACGCGGCGCAAAGAAATGGGCGTGCGCAAATATGGCCGTATGTGCTATGGCGAGGCCGACAACATGCCCGGCCTGGTGATGGACCGCTACGGGGATATTTTGGTGGTGGACGTACTAACCGCCGGTATGGAAAAATTAAAACCACAAATTACGAAAGCCTTGCAAAAAATTTTTAAACCTACCGGTATTTATTATAAGAACGACAGTGCTTTCCGCGCACTGGAGGGGCTGACCAACACGCCGCAAATCGTGGGCGAAGTGCCCGATGAAGTGCAAATAGAAGAAAACGGTGTGAAGTATGTAGTGCCCTTGCGCGGCGGGCAAAAGACAGGTTTTTATTTCGACCAGCGTGAAAACCGCGCTTTCTTAAAGCCTTATTTCAAAGATAAACTGGTACTGGACTTATACAGTTACATTGGTTCGTTTGGCATTACCGCCGCGCTGGCAGGTGCCGCCCAAGTATGGGGGTGCGACAGTTCCGCCGCCGCTGTAGAATATGCCAAAAAGAATGCCGAACTAAACGGGGTGTCGGACACGGTGGTGTTCCACCGGGATGATGCCGAACGGTTGCTTTCCGCGTTAAAAAAAGGCGAACTGCCCGACCAGCCCGATATCATTTTGTTAGACCCGCCCGCATTCGTTAAAAGCCGCAAGGCGTTGCCGCAAGCGGTGGGGTTGTATGTAAAACTGGTTAAAATGGCGTTGGAAGGCATGAAGCCGGGCAATTATTTGGCGTTTTCTACGTGCAGCCACCACATTTCGCGCGAGTTGTTTGTAGATATCATCCGCCAAGGGGCCAGCAAGGCCGGCAAACAGGCCATTTTGGTGGAACTGCGCGGCCAAGCCAAGGACCACCCCATTTTAATTGGTATGCCGGAAACGGAATACTTGCATTTTGCGTTAATTCAAGTAAAATAGAAATCCGATAGTTTCAACGTAAAAACGGGAACCTATAATTGGTTCCCGTTTTTCACAATAGTTGCCATTTGGTTGTGTGCTTTTTGGGGATGTTTAATGCCACCATTTAACCGATTAAAAAAATGCTTGACGCGTTTTTTTTTTTTGGTAAATTTGAGGTATAAAGAAAGAAAATCTCGTATAAATAGAGGGGTACGTATGGAAAATAAAAATAATTTTAAAGGGGGGTTTTGGAAGAAAGGCTTTACGCTTATTGAATTGTTGGTGGTAGTGCTTATCATTGGCATTTTAGCCGCCGTAGCCCTGCCGCAATACCAAAAGGCGGTTAAAAAAGCAAAATATGCTGAAATGTTATCCATTACGGAAGCATTGGCACAAGCATCCCAACGGTATTATTTGGAACATGGGGTACATCCCACTACCCTAAGCCAGTTGGATATTTCTTTGCCGCCGTTGACAGACAAAAAGATTTACGTGTCTATCAACGCATCTATTCAACGTATTTGGGTTACTACAGACGGAAGTCAACGTGAGGGAAATGGCTATGCATATTTGCAAAGCACCTATGGGTACTACGCAATACCACCAGGCATATACTGTTTTCAAGCTGCTAGTTATGCAAAACCGGACGGAATGTGCAGTGGAAAGTTGGTAGTAGGTGATTCGTATGGAAGTTTGTACCAAGTAAACTAATCAACTCACTGCGCTGTTAAGCGGGGAGGGAGCGAAAGTTCTTTTTTCTGTACATCTTGCAAGAATTTGGGTGTAAACCATAAGCATGAAAAGTTTGTCTGTTCCCAGAAAAGATATACTTCTGCTTTAGATATACAACACGGGCCAACTATTTAAGTTGGCCCGTGAATTTCCTAATCGGAACGGCCTATACTACAGCAACTTGCCGGCCAGGTCTGCCAGGCGGCTGCGTTCGGTTTTGGTAAACGTAATGTGGCCGTAATTCTTTTGGCCTTTTAAGCGGTCCACCAGGTATGTTAGCCCGTTAGAGGCTACGTCCAAATAGGGCGTATCAATTTGGTACGGGTCCCCGGTTACCACTACTTTGGTACCTTCGCCCGCGCGGGTCAAGATAGTTTTCATCTCGTGCGGAGTCAGGTTCTGGGCGTCGTCCACAATCATATATTGGCCTGGCAAACTGCGCCCGCGCATGTGCGTAACAGAGGCAATTTCAATCTTGCCGCTATCCAATAAATAATGTGCCTTTTCTTCGCCCTCGTCGGGGTTTTTGCGGTCTGCCAGGAATGCCAAGTTATCGTAAATGGCCCCCATCCAGGCTTCCAGTTTTTCTTCTTTGGTGCCCGGCAAAAAGCCCAAGTCTTTGCCCACCGGCACAATGGAACGGCACACCACCATGCGGCGGTAGGCGTTATCATCCATGGTACGTTGCAGGCCGGTGGCCAGGGTAATTAACGTTTTACCGGTACCTGCTGTACCCACCAGGGTTACAAGGTCTAAACTGTCATCTAACAGCAGTTCCATGGCAAAGCGTTGCTCTTTGTTTAACGGTTTAATGCCCCACGCTACCGGCTCTTGCGACGATAACGGCCGCAATACGCATTCGCCGTTGTTAGACACACGGCCAATGGCAGATTTTTTACTGCCGTCGTTGGTTTTTAAAATTACAAACTGGTTGGCCATAAACAGTTGCGGGT
This sequence comes from Elusimicrobiaceae bacterium, assembly GCA_045606825.1. Taxonomy (GTDB): domain Bacteria; phylum Elusimicrobiota; class Elusimicrobia; order Elusimicrobiales; family Elusimicrobiaceae; genus Avelusimicrobium. The sequence continues at coordinate 3,421 of JAZUSQ010000018.1, read as the reverse complement.
CTAAGGCCAGTTTTTTCTCGTGATAGAACGCGTCAATCTGTCCCGGTTCTACTTCCAGTTCCGCCACCCCGGTGTAAAGTTCATCCACGTTTACTTTGTCTGTTGTGTAGTCTTGTGCGTTTAGGCCCAGGGCCTCCGCCTTCAGGCGCATGTTGATGTCTTTAGTAACCACAAACACGGGCTTGGCGTTTTTCTTGTAAGAGCCTTCTTTTTTGCCCAATGTGTAGGCAATGTTTAAAATAGCGTTATCGGCCTTGTTAAACGCCATGGAATACGGCAGAGAATTGGGCAAATCCAGCACAATTTTAAGTAGTCCGCCGCCGTCTAATTTAACCCCTTCGTTTAAGCGGCCTTTTTGGCGCAGGTCATCTAACATGCGCGAAACCATGCGCGCATTTTTACCGCGGGTGTCTCCCTCCGTTTTAAAGGCATCTAACTCTTCTATCACGGCCATGGGGATAATAATGTCATTATCGGCAAATACGCGGATACAGTTTACATCATGCAGTAAGACGTTGGTGTCTAAAATGAATGTTTTTTTCATGGTTTCCTCCGTGCAAGTGCGGCTCAATTATAGTATAATCCTGTAAAGGGCAAAATCAAGTGCCCCACGTTTATTGTAGCATTAAAGGGATTATTATGAAATACCTTTGCATACACGGCCATTTTTACCAACCCCCGCGCGAAAATGCGTGGTTGGAAGAAATTGAACGGCAGGAAAGTGCCGCCCCTTATCACGACTGGAATGCCCGTATTTGTGCGGAATGCTACGGCCCGAATGCATTGGCGCGTGTATTAAATGACCATAAAGAACTTACGGACCTAATGAACAATTATGCCCACATTAGTTTTAACTTTGGGCCTACGCTTTTATCCTGGATGGCCGAGCACGAGCCGGAAGTATATCAATCTATTTTAGAGGCGGACCGCCATAGCCGGGAATTGTTTAGCGGCCACGGCAGTGCCATTGCCCAGTGCTACAACCACATTATTTTGCCGCTGGCCAACGGGCGCGACAAAGAAACCCAAGTGAAATGGGGCATTGCTGATTTTGAAAAACGCTTTGGCCGCAAGCCGGAAGCCCTGTGGCTGGCCGAAACGGCCTGCAATACAGAAACGCTGGAGGTGCTGGCCGCCAACGGGATGAAATTTGTCATTTTAGCCCCCGGCCAATGTGCGCGTGTGCGTAAGATAGGGGAAAAAAACTGGCAGGAGGTGGGCGGGGCGGTAGACCCCAAACGCGCTTACCTATGTAATTTGCCCAGCGGGCAAAAAATAGCCTTGTTCTTTTACGACGGGCCCATTTCCCAGGGGATTGCATTTTCAGACACGTTGTCTAGCGGAGAGAAGTTTGCCTCTCGTCTGTTAAGCACCTATACAAATAGTGATGAAGCGCAACTGATGCACATTGCTACCGACGGAGAAACCTACGGCCACCATCAAAAATTTGCCGAAATGGCCCTGGCCTATTGTCTAAAAACTGTGCAGGAAAAACCGGATGTTAAACTAACGGTGTATGGTGAATTTTTAGAAAAATTTCCACCCCAATATGAGGCACAGATTAAAGAAAATACTTCCTGGAGTTGTTTTCACGGGGTGGAGCGTTGGCGGGCTGACTGCGGGTGCAATTCCGGTATGCACGGGGCATGGCACCAAAAATGGCGCGGGCCGCTACGCGCGGCGTTAGATTTTATCCGGGACGAAATGGTAAAAACCTTTGAAAACGTCGGCCGGGAATATTTTAAAGAGGTGTGGGCCGCCCGCAACGATTATATTGACTTGATTTTGGACCGCAGTTTAGATGCCCAACACCGCTTTTTCCTCAAACACGCTACCGAAAAAGCCTGGCGGGACCGTTCCACCGCTTTGATGCTGTTGGAAATGCAACGCATGGCCCTTTTGATGTATACGTCCTGCGGGTGGTTTTTTGACGAGGTAAGCGGCTTGGAAACCACCCAAATTATGCAATATGCCTGCCGCGCTATGGAACTAAACCGTGCCCTATGCGGGCAGGATTTGGAACCCCAATTTACTACGTTGCTAGAAAAAGCCCCCAGCAATTTGCCGGAACTAAAAACCGGGGCCGAGGCTTACAAACGCTACGTAAAACCCCAGATGGCCAGTTTAGAGAAAATGGCTCTTTCCCATGTGGTTACACTGCTGGCGGACGAAACAACCAACCCCAAGCGCGCCTATGCGTGTGATGTACTGGATTTTAAGCCTGTGAAATTATTAGATGACAATGCCCTGTTGTGGTATGGGCATATTCGGGTTAAATCCCGCATTACGCTGGAAGAAAAAAACATCCCCTTTGCTGTGTTACTTTATGGCATGGCGCGTCTTACCTGTGGGGCTGTGGCAGACGGCGCCGAGGCCGTTTTTGCCCAACTTAAAAAACAGTTTGACAGTAAACAGTACGAAGCATGTGCCACGCTCATTCACCAACAATTCCAACAAGAAGTGCCGCTAAATAGCATGCCCATGGATGTACGGCGAAAAGTAGTAGAGCAAGTGATGAAACTGATAGATGCCGATACGGACCAGGCGTACACCAGCTTGTTTGAACGGCAATACCCGGTGGTGCGCGGCTTGCAACTGCTGGGCACCCCTATCCCACAAACATTTTTGGAGATAGCCCGGTTTGTGCTTACAACAGATTTGGTGGCCGAATTCCGCGCTACCGATATCAACGTAGCCGAAATAGAGGAACTGATGGAAGACGTGCAAACACTGGGGTTGGATGTATCCAAAGGGCCTGTGTTACGTGCCGTCAACGAGAAACTGACATTTTTGGCGTTCTCGTTTGCGCGTAACCCGGCCGACCGCGCGGCTGCTCACAAACTGGTGGATTTTTTGAATAATGCCGAGATTTTTGGCTTCTCGCCTGATACGGTTAAAGCCCAAGAGTTCGTATTTTTTGGCCTGCGGGCCTTGGGGGCAGAAGCCAAAAAGAAGGATATCCTGCGTGCCCTGGCCAAAAAACTGCAAATCGCGTTGTAATTGGATGATCCACTAACAGTTTCCTCAGATTTGCCGGGGAATTGTGATGCAGATAAGTCAGTCTAAACCACGGCCTTTACTACCTGGCCATACCCTGGAAAGTTGTCATTCAGGGGCTTATCAAATGGATTTAAAATCTGCTGTTTTTTCTTGTTATTCTAGGATTTTTTTATTATACTATAGGTACAATTTGATCTGTTTTTGAAACCGTATGCAGAATACGGAGTGTTTATAATTAAACCCTTATCGCGTCCAAAAATAGCCTACTTGGGCACAGAATTATTTGGCTGATCCCCGAATGATACTGTGCCAAGTGTTTATCATTTAATGATAGACTACGGCTGTTTTGTGACAAGACTGCGATAAGGCTTGGCATAACATAGCCGTTTTTATTGGGTTTTATAAGCGGACAAATTGAAAA
>JAZUSQ010000017.1:0-4472 GCA_045606825.1 Elusimicrobiaceae bacterium | reverse complement strand
AGGATGCAAAACTACCGTTTAGTAAGTAATAGAAGAAACGCATTTGATGCGTAAGCAGTATTAGTAGGGACTATGTCCCTCCTGTTCAAGGCCCCCAGTTCCACTGGGGGTTCTTGACTTGTTTTTTTTTTTTGATATCTTCAAATGAGGGACGATAGTCCCCAAGGAGATATTAAAATGAGAAATAACACAGTTAAAATAAACTGTAATTACGGGTTTACCCTTATTGAGTTGTTAGTAGTGGTGCTGATTATTGGCATCCTGGCGGCGGTGGCATTGCCGCAATACCAAAAAGCGGTGGAAAAAGCCCGTGCAGCGGAGGCTTTGACCACTATTAGTACGTTACAAAAGGCTGTGGATGTATTTACATTATCCGATTCTGAATATAATGGAGGGGATCTCCTTTCAAGTGGGCAGTTAGATGTAGAACTTCCGTCCAGTCAATATTTTTCTTATGATGCAGATTCAACATGCATTACGGCATTAAGAATAGAAAAAGAAGACGGAGTTGCGCTGTATGAACTTATGTCTGTGAAATCAGATAATCAATGGCGCACTGTTTGTCAGTATCATTATGCTCATACGTCAAATAGAGGTAAGAAGTTGTGTGAATCTTTGCAATCATTTGGTATAGAAGCTGAGGAAACAAATCTTCAATAAATGGGGATTATACTAACGAATAAAACCCCTGGTAATTACCAGGGGTTTTAGTTATATTTTTTTAGGATCCCATACATCCAAACTGGGTAAAGTGTAAGTGTTACAATTTTAACCGTCAGTATCGTTGGACCGCTTTTCCCGCGGCATATATATACGGCCAGCGCACTGAGCACGCAGGTTAACGCAATCAACGATAATTTTTTGTACTCATAGGGCAACGTATAGTTTTTTTGTGTAAAACGAAACAGCGCAAATGCCATGGCCGCGTAACTAAGGGCCACCGCCCATCCGGCCCCTAAAATGCCCACATGCGGTACCAACGTCAGGTTGGTGGTAATACTTACGGCCGCTCCCAACAGGGTAATCCACAACAACACGCGTGTTTTTTTGGTAAGTACCGGGCCCACCATAAAATTGACGTACAACCCATAACAAAAATAGCCGGTAAGTACCAGTGGAATAATGTGCAGGCCACTCCAATAATCGGGGCTAATCAAATGGAAATGGCCAAATAAGTTGCTTTGGATAATGGGCGGCATTAAGAAGGAAAGCCCCAACAAAAACCAGGTGCCCAGTGCCGTAAAATACGTCAGTACGCGCGCGAAAGTTTGTTTGGCATCGGGTTCTTTGGCATGCGCCAGGAAAAACGGCCGCCAGGCTTGGTCAAACATAGAGACCAAGAGCATCATAAATACGCCAATTTTAAAATTGGCCTGATAGATACCCACTTGTGTAAGGCCTGCCAAATGTACCAAAATAGGCTTGTCAATCACGCTAATGAGCAAACTGGCCAAGCCCGAGGGTACAAATGGCCAGGCAAATTTTATCATGGCGCGCGCCAAGTCCTTTTGAAATTGCGGTTTTTGGGCACTTAGTTCCTGCCAAATGACAGGGGATAACAAGAGCAAAGACGTAAGGGAGGCAAAAATGTTAGCCCACAGAATAGAACTAATCCCTTTGTGCAGTACGGCAATAAAGAAAATGTTGCCCAGTACATTCACCACAATAGAGGCCGAACGCACCCCCGCAAAATACCAAGGCCGCCGTTCCAAACGCAGTTTGGTAAACGCGATCATATTGAGTACATCCAGCAGTAAAATCCATACTGCCAAATGCACCATGTATGCGTATGGCGTGCCAATGCCAATGAGTACGGCAAACGGCTTGGCAAACACCCATAGCAGGGCCGATAAGATAAGTCCGTTTGCCAGTACCCCGTAAAAACAATGCTGAAAAACATCCGTCTTTTGGGCGTGTTCGCTGGCAAAGCGTAAATAACTTTGGTCCAGCCCAAATAAAAACACCACGTTAAGCAGTGCAATTACCGCAAACGTGGTGGCAATGATTCCATAATTCCCCGGCAATAGATAATAGGTATAGAATGGCACTAAACAGAAATTAAGTAACCGTGCCAACACCGTAGAGGTCCCGTAAATAAGGGTTTCTTTGCCTAAACGTTTAATGCTTGCCGCCATACTGTTGAACCTTTATTATACTTTAATCCGCAGATGCTTGTCTTGTCGCACGCAATTTGAAAACGTAAAATTTTCAAATTGCGTTGCTTACCGGCGAAACAATTTTCCAAAATTGGACTATTTTGGCGTAACTGCCCACTCGTAGTACCTGGCAGTACAACTTCGGGGCACTTGTCCGCCAAACTAATCTCAATTTTGAAAAATCATCTAACCTTCTATTTTACCCGGTGAAGGAATCCCAGGTGTTTGCAATTACCGCTTTAAAGTTTTTCAAATAAAATTTCTAGCAAATCTTTGAATTTGCCTTCAATTTTTTTAGTTTCGCGAATGGTTTCCTCGTGCGACAGCGGCGTTTTGGAAATGCCGCACCCCAGGTTGGTTACCCAGGCTAACCCCAGTACGCTCATGCCGCATTGGCGCGCCACTAACACTTCCGGCACGACGGACATACCTACAACGTCCGCGCCAATTTTTTTGAAAAATTGAATTTCGCTAGGGGTTTCAAAATTGGGGCCTGTTACGGCCAAATATACCCCTTCACCAGCGTTTATTTTTAATTTCTTGGCGGCGGTTAGGGCTGTTTGGCGCAGGGATTTATCGTATGCTTCGGTCAAATCAAAAAACATGGGGCCGAAGGCCGGGTCGTGGTTGCCAATCAGCGGATTATTGCACATAAAATTGATGTGGTCTTTAAGTACGCACAACGACCCCGGTTTTAATTTCAGATTCATGGAACCCACCGCGGCAGAAACCAGCAATTTTTCCACCCCTAAAAATTTTAACGTGCGTATAGCAAGGGCCAGGTCTTTCATGGGGTGGCCTTCATAATAATGAAAGCGGCCTTGCATTACCACAATGTTGCGGCCTTTGTACGTACCAAAAATCAAATTGCCGGTATGGCCGGGAACGGTGCTTTTTAAAAAACCGGGGATTTGTGTATAAGGCACCGTAATTTTACGGGTAAGGGGGGGGATGGACCCTGCCAGGCCGGAGCCGGTAATTAATGCAATTTCCGGCCGGAAATTTTTAGTTTTTTTATGTAAGAACGATACGGCTTTTTTAACGGCAGTGAGTTGGGTCATACGGTTTCTCCTTATTAAAAAGTAGTACGGGGTGGGATAAAGGCATTTTCTATATGCTCTATTTGCCCCGGTAACATACTGATAATATCAAAACGGATTTCATCATACATAACATGGGGGTGTTGTTTGATGAAATAAGCGGCCGCCCCGGCAATGCGTTTTTGTTTGGCGGGGGTTACAGCGGCTACCGGGCCGCCAAACGCCAAAGAGGCCCGCTGTTTTACCTCCACAAATACCAGCATTTTTTGGCGGCGCATAATGAGGTCAATTTCCCCGTGTGGTGCGCGGAAATTGCGCGCTAGCAAGGTATATCCCTTGGTTTGTAAATAGGTGGCGGCTTGGGTTTCAGCCGCTAGGCCTTTGTTGGTAGTGTTCATGGTAAAGGGGAGGTATTTGTATTTTCCAGTAATAGTTTGCGTACAGGGCCAAACGTGCGCCGGTGTTGGGGGCAGGGGCCTAGTTCACGCAGGGCCCGTAAGTGCTTGGCCGTACCGTAGCCTTTGTGTCCGGCAAAACCATAGCCGGGGTAGAGTTTTTCCAGCACGCCCATGTAGCGGTCCCGCGTTACTTTGGCAATCACACTAGCCGCGGCAATAGCCATAGATTTTGCATCCCCGTCAATAACGGGGGCTTGTTTTAAGGATAAATCCTGCACGGCATACGGCCCGTCTATCAAGGCACACGAATCCGGCATAGTTACAAATTTTTGGGCTGCGCGGCGCATGGCCAAAAAAGTAGCCTGTAAAATGTTGAGTTGGTCAATTTCCTGGGCGGTGGCAAACCCTACCCCGTACATAACCCCGTTTCCGCTGGTGGTTAAACGTAAAAATAAATCTTCGCGTTTGGCTTCCGTCAATTTTTTGCTGTCGTTAACGTCATTAAAATGTTGTACCACAGCGGGCGGAATAAAACAGGCACACGCTACCACGGGGCCTGCCAGAGGGCCGCGTCCGGCTTCGTCAATACCAATTAAAAAATTGGTTTCGTGTTTAATGGCTTGTTGTTTATCAAATTCCAATAACGGGCTGAACATACTTTTATTATAACAATTCGTGCGTGCGTGCGTGTAGTTTTTTGAATGACTGGTACAAAAGACTATTTAATCTGTTTAATACTTGACTGAACAAAGCAAGCCCCCAGCTAGGCTGGGGGTTCGGAAGGTTATACCTATGCACAGAGTAGCAAGAAAACTCCTTATAATATAATGGATTGCCGGGCGATGACCGGCAATCCATTATACATAGAAAGGAGGTCA